>PMSW01000059.1 GCA_003168215.1 Actinomycetota bacterium | reverse complement strand
CTAGGCGGACTAGGCGGGCAGGTGCTTGCCCGGGCAGTTGCCGGCCTGGCCCATCTGGGTCGAGGCCGTCGCGCAGTGCTTCCCGGCCTTACTGACGCCGCGGAACACCTTCTGGGTGACCGGGGAATGGAGCCGCATCGCGGTGCCGAGCACCGCCCAGAACCTGGGCGCGGTGGCGGTCGTGCGAAGCTTGCCTGCGCCGGAGACGACCTCGCAGCCGGTCGACGCAACGGTGACGACAGGGAAGTGGCGCCCGTCCGCGGCGAATCTCAGCTGGTAGGTAATGCCGAGATCGGCCGGGCAGTTGACGATGCCGGTCGGCTGCGGCGGAAGCGCGCACAGCGCCTTGGCCACGTTCTGGGCCTGCGCCGCGGACGTGACGCTGACATCGGCTGGGAACGTAAAGCGCTGCTCCTGCACGTGCGTGACCATGCCCTTGCGCGTGACCGCCAGATGATTCACGGCGCCCTTATCGGCGCACAAGGCTCCCTGCCGCGCCGAGACCGGGGCCGCAGGCGAGCCGGCCGCGCCGGAACTGCTGCCTGCCACCACGCTCCCGCAAGCGGTCAGCGCGAGCGGGGCGAGCAGCAGGGCCGCGCGTGCAAGCCCCCGCCTGCCGGCCGCCCCGCTCCGCGAATTCGACAAACTCATGGCTCTCTCTTTCCCTGGCCGGTCCCGCGGGTCGCGCGCCCGGTCATCGTGAAGGTCCGTGTTAACCAACCGTCACCTTGGACGGCCCCGGCCGGCCGCTGGTTCCCGGAAATGCCGCCTGACTTGCCGGAAACCCGCGCCGGGGCGGATGGCGGCCCGGGCATCCGCCCGCCGATCCGTTCAGGCCAGCCGATCCAGCCGATCCGGTCAGCCGATCGGTTCAGGCCAGCCGATCCAGCCGGGCAGGCCAGCCGGTCAGGCCAGCCGGTCAGACGCCGGCCGCCTGCATGCCGCGCAGTTCCTTCTTCAGCTCCCTGATCTCGTCCCGGTACCTGGCCGCGATCTCGAACTGCAGCTCGGCGGCCGCGGTGTGCATCTGCTCCGTCAGCCCGGTGATCAGCGCGACAAGCTCCTCCCGCGCCGGGCCGCCGCCGGCCGCGTCCGGTGCGGCGCCGCCGGTCCCGGCCCGGGCACCCGCCCGCGCCCGCGCCCGCGACGACAGGCCGGGAACCGGTGCCTTGCCGCGGCTCTGCTGCCTGCCCGATCCGCCGAGCAGCTTCTCGGTGTCCGCGTCCTCGCGGGCGAGCTGGTCGAGTATGTCGGCGATACGCTTGCGCAGCGGCTGCGGATCGAGGCCGCGCTCGGTGTTGTAGGCGACCTGCTTGGCGCGCCGCCGGTCGGTCTCGTCGATCGCCCGCTGCATGGACGGCGTCATCTTGTCCGCGTACATGTGCACCTGGCCGGAGACGTTCCGCGCGGCCCGGCCGATCGTCTGGATCAGGGACGTCCCGGACCGCAGGAAGCCCTCCTTGTCCGCATCCAGGATCGACACCAGCGACACCTCGGGCAGGTCGAGCCCCTCGCGGAGCAGGTTGATGCCGACCAGCACGTCGTACTCGCCCATCCGCAGCTCGCGGAGCAGTTCCACCCGGCGCAGCGTGTCGACCTCGCTGTGCAGGTACCTGGCCCTGATGCCGCCCTCCAGCAGGTAATCGGTCAGGTCCTCGGACATCTTCTTGGTCAGCGTGGTCACCAGCACGCGCTCATTGCGCTCGGCGCGCTCCCTGATCTCGTGCACCAGGTCATCGATCTGGCCCTTGGTCGGCTTCACGATCACCTGGGGGTCGATCAGCCCGGTCGGGCGGATGACCTGCTCGACCACGTCGCCGCCGACCCGCTGCAGCTCGTACGGACCGGGGGTGGCCGACATGTAGACCGTCTGGCCGATCCGGTCGCCGAATTCCTCCCAGGTGAGTGGCCGGTTGTCGATCGCGCTTGGCAGCCGGAACCCGTGCTCGACCAGCACTCGCTTGCGGGACACGTCGCCCTCGTACATGGCGCCGATCTGCGGGACGGTGCCGTGCGACTCGTCGATCACGAGCAGGAAGTCCTCGGGAAAATAGTCGAGCAGCGTGTTCGCCGCCGAGCCGGGCGCCCGGCCGTCGATATGCCGGGAGTAGTTCTCGATGCCGGAGCAGCTGCCGATCTGGCGGAGCATCTCGACGTCGTAGGTGGTGCGCATGCGCAGCCGCTGCGCCTCCAGCAGCTTGCCCGACCGCTCTAGCTCGGCGAGCCGGCCGGCGAGCTCGGCCTCGATGCCGGCGATCGCGCGCTCCATCCGCTCCGGCCCCGCGACGTAGTGCGAGGCGGGGAAGACGTACAGCTCCTCGTCCTCGGTCATCACCTCGCCGGTCAGCGGGTGCAGCGTCATCAGCCGCTCGACCTCGTCGCCGAACATCTCGATCCGGACGGCGAGCTCCTCGTAGATCGGGATGATCTCGATGGTGTCGCCCCGCACCCGGAAGGTGCCGCGGGTGAAGGCCAGGTCGTTACGCGCGTACTGCATGCCGACGAGCTGGCGGAGCAGTGCCTCCCGGTCGATCGTGCCGCCCACCCGGAGCCTGAGCATGCGGTCCACGTACTCCTGCGGGGTGCCCAGGCCGTAGATGCACGAGACCGACGCCACCACGATCGTGTCCCTGCGCGTGAGCAGCGAATTCGTCGCCGAGTGCCGGAGCCGCTCCACCTCGTCGTTGATCGAGGAGTCCTTCTCGATGTAGGTATCGGTCTGCGGTACGTATGCCTCCGGCTGGTAGTAGTCGTAGTAGGACACGAAGTACTCGACCGCGTTGTTCGGGAGCATCTCGCGCAGCTCGTTGGCGAACTGCGCCGCGAGCGTCTTGTTCGGCAGCATCACCAGCGTTGGCCGCTGCAGGCGCTCGGCCAGCCAGGCGATGGTCGCCGTCTTGCCGGTGCCGGTCGCGCCGAGCAGCACGGTGTCCTTGGCGCCCGCGCGGATCCGCTTCTCCATCGCCGCGATCGCCTGCGGCTGGTCACCGGCGGGCACCATGTCCGTGATCACCTCGAACGGGGCGACGCGCCGCTGCAGGTCGCTTACCGGCCGCACGATGCCTCCCCCGCCAGCACTGGCCCGCGGCCGGTCACCTGCCGGGTCATTCCTGCGCTGGCCACGCGCCCGCCAACGCCACGCACTCGCCCGCCAACGCTTGTCACTCCCCCGCTAACGCTGGCGCCGACCGTTTGCTTACCCACGCTCCCACTGTAGGACCAGGGTCTGACAGGATCCGCCTGGCTGCAGGCACCGGGCGGGACGGCTCGTTATCGGCGGTGGCAGTTCTGCGGCCCGCCGCGTCATTCGTCGCCGGGCTGCGCCAGCCGCCTGAGCTCGGTCCACAGCTCGCCTACCTGCCGCCCGAGTTCGCTCAGCGAGCCGGAGTTGTCGATGACGAGCCCGGCGATCGCCAGCCGCTGCGGCCGGCTGGCCTGGGCGGCCATCCTCGCCTCGGCCTGCTCGCGGGTCATCCCGCGGCGGGTCATCAGCCGGTCCAGCTGGACGCTGGGCGGCGCGTCGACCACCACGACCACGTCGTAGCCGCCCGCCAGGCCGTTCTCCGCGATCAGCGGGACATCGTGCACCACGATCCCGGCGGTGCCCGCCGCCTGCTCGAGCTCGCTCATCCGGGCGGCGACCTTCGGGTGCACGATCGCGTTCAGCCGGGCGCGCAGCTCCGGGTCAGCGAAGACGATCTCGCCGAGCCGGGGCCGGTCCAGGTCCCCGCCGGGGCGCAGCACGCCGGGGCCGAATGCCGCGACCACCTCGGCGAGGCCCGGCGTGCCCGGTTCCACGACCTCCCTGGCGACCGCGTCAGCATCGATGACGACGGCCCCCCGGGCGGCGAGCAGCCGCGAGACCTCGCTCTTGCCCGCGCCGATCCCGCCGGTCAGCCCTACCCGCAGCATGGATCCCACCGCGGATGCTCGTGGCGAGCCCCCCGCGTTGCCGGCGGGGAACTCGCCACGGCGGCGATCAGTGCGCCCGGATCGTCAGCTCTGGCCGCCCGACAGCTTGTCCCGCAGCGCCGCGAGCGCCTCATCAGATGCCAGCGTGCCGGTCGCCTCGGCCTCGGGCGGCCGCGGGCTGGCAGACTCGTGCGAGGTGGCGGCGGACTCGGTGCTGGTCTCCGCCTCCGCATCGTTGGACTTGCGTGCCTCGACGACCTGCTTCTGATGCGCCTCGTACCGTGAACGCGCCTCCGCGTACTGGCGCTCCCACTCCTCGCGCTGCGTGTCGAATCCTTCGAGCCACTCGCCAGACTCGGAATCGAAGCCGTCCGGGTAGACGTAGTTGCCCTGCTCGTCGTACGTGGCGGGCATGCCGTACAGAGTCGGATCGAAGTCCTCGCCGCCGACCGCCTCGCCGATGGTGCCCTCGTTCGCCTGCTTCAGCGACAGGCTGATCCGGCGCCGGTCCAGGTCGATGTCGATGATCTTGACGAAGATCTCGTCGCCGACCTGCACGACCTGCTCGGGGATCTCCACGTGCCGGTCCGCGAGCTCGGAGATGTGCACCAGGCCCTCGATGCCCTCTTCCACCCGCACGAAGGAGCCGAACGGAACCAGCTTGGTGACCCGGCCCGGCACGACCTGGCCGATCTGGTGCGTCCTGGCGAACTGCTGCCAGGGATCCTCCTGGGTGGACTTCAGCGACAGCGAGACCCGCTCGCGGTCCATGTCCACGTCGAGCACCTCGACCGTGACCTCCTGGCCGACCTCGACAACCTCGCCGGGGTGGTCGATGTGCTTCCAGGACAGCTCGGAGACGTGCACCAGGCCATCGACGCCGCCGAGGTCGACGAACGCGCCGAAGTTGACGATGGACGACACGACGCCCTTGCGGATCTGGCCCTTCTGCAGCGTGTTGAGGAAGTTCTGGCGAACCTCGGACTGCGTCTGCTCCAGCCAGGCACGGCGGGACAGGACCACGTTGTTGCGGTTCTTGTCCAGCTCGATGATCTTCGCCTCGATCTCCTTGCCGACGTACGGCTGGAGATCGCGGACCCGGCGCATCTCCACCAGCGAGGCAGGCAGGAACCCGCGCAGGCCGATGTCGAGGATCAGGCCGCCCTTGACGACCTCGATCACCGTCCCGGTGACCACGCCGTCCTCCTCCTTGATCTTCTCGATCGTGCCCCAGGCGCGCTCGTACTGCGCGCGCTTCTTGGACAGGATCAGGCGGCCCTCCTTGTCCTCCTTCTGCAGGACGAGGGCCTCGATGTGCTCGCCGGTCTTGACGACGTCATGCGGATCGACGTCGTGCTTGATCGAGAGCTCGCGGGAGGGGATGACGCCTTCGGTCTTGTAACCGATGTCGAGCAGGACTTCGTCCCTGTCGACCTTGACGACGGTTCCTTCGACGATGTCGCCGTCATTGAAATACTTGATGGTCTCGTCGATCGCTGCGAGGAAGGCCTCCTCGGAACCGATGTCGTTGACCGCTACCTTGGGGATCGAGTGGGTCTCGGTGCTGCTCATCGTCATGTGTAGGTGGACTCCGGATACGGACAGGGATTAGTGGACGTGCGCTGTGCACGACGCACCCGCCACGGGCGACCAGGAGTAACTGGACTTGCCTGGTCAGCGGACCTGCCGCGGCCTGCCGTGAGACGGTTCCGCGTGCTGCGCTGCCTGACCATGACGGACTGCGCGCAAAACATAGCGCAGCGATCAGGATATGAGAGCCCGGCCAGCCGGTCAATCTCACGCAGGTCACAGTCTCGCAGCGGCCGCTCCCCGGCCGGCCGGCCCGCCGGTTCTGAGCGGCCTCCGGGCAGCTCAGCCGGGCATCCGGCTCAGTGCGCCGCCTCGGCCCAGCTGCGTCCCGTGCCGACCGACACCTCAAGCGGGACGCTGAGGCCGAACGCGCCGCACATGGCGGACCTGACCAGCTCCCTGAGCCGGTCAAGCTCGCCTGGCGCCACCTCGAACAGGAGCTCGTCGTGAACCTGGAGCAGCATCCGCGAGCGCAGCCCGTTGCCGCGCAGCTCACGGTCGACGGCCAGCATGGCGACCTTGATGATGTCGGCCGCTGAACCCTGGATCGGGGCGTTGAGCGCCATCCGCTCGGCCATCTCGCGGCGCTGCCTGTTGTCGGACGTGAGGTCCGGCAGGTACCGGCGGCGGCCGAGGATGGTTTCGGTGTAGCCGTCCTTGCGGGCCTGCGCGACAACTTCGTACAGGTAATCCCTGATGCCGCCGAACTGCCCGAAATAGACGTCCATGAACGCGCGCGCCTCGTCCGGCGTTACGTGCAGCTGCTGGGACAGGCCATAGGCGGACAGCCCGTAGGCCAGCCCGTAGTTCATCGCCTTGATCTTGCTGCGCAGCTCCACCGTCACGTCCCCGGGGTCCACGCTGAACACGCGGGATGCCGTCTCCGCGTGGAAGTCGTGACCCGAGCCGAACGCCTCGGCCAGCGCCTCGTCCCCGGACAGGTGAGCCATGATGCGCAGCTCGATCTGGCTGTAGTCGGCGGTGAGCAGCGTCTCATACCCGGCGCCGACGACGAACGCCTGGCGGGTACGGCGTCCTTCCTCGGTCCTGATCGGGATGTTCTGCAGGTTCGGGTCGGTGGACGAAAGCCGCCCGGTTGCCGCGACCATCTGGTTGTAGGTGGTGTGAATCCGGCCGTCGGTGTCCGCCATCGGGATCAGCGAGTCGACGATGCTCTTCAGCCTGGCAACGTCCCTGTGCCGCAGCAGGTGCGCGAGCACCGGGTGCCCGGTCTGCGCCAGCAGGCTGGTCAGCGCCTCGGAGTCGGTGGTGTACCCGGTCTTGATCCGCTTGGTCTTCGGCAGGCCGAGCTCGGTGAAGAGGACTTCCTGCAGCTGCTTGGGAGAGCCGAGGTTGAACTCGTGCCCGGTGACGGCGTAGGCGCCCTGCTCCGCTGCCTTGACCTCGCCGCCGAGGCTGGCCGACATCCCCGCCAGGTGATCGACGTCGGCAGCGATCCCGGCGCGCTCCATCTCGGCGAGCACGCCGACGAGCGGCAGTTCCACGTCACGCAGCAGCGCCGTGGCGCCGCGCCGCTCCAGGTCGGCGTCCAGCGCGTCGGCGAGCTCGGCAGTCGCGATGGCCCGCATCGCGAGGCTGGCCGCCGCCGCGGTCTCCGATTCCCCTGACATCTCCAGGGTGAGCTGGCCGGCCGGCGTCGCCGTGTCGCGCAGCTCCCTGTTCAGGTAGCGCAGCGCCAGGTCGGCCAGGTCGAAGGAACGCTGGCCAGGCAGCGCCAGGTAGGCCGCCAGCGCGGTGTCGCTGGTCAGCCCGCGCAGCTCCAGGCCGGTCGCGGCCAGCGCGTGCAGGGGCCCCTTGGCGTCGTGCATTGCCTTCGGGCTGGCGGGATCGCTGAGCCAGCTGGCCAGCGCCTTGTCGTCTTCCTCCGTGAGGTCCGCCGGGTCAACGAACGCGGCCGCGCCGTCCGGGGCGGCGATAGCCAGCCCGCCCAGCGCGCCCGTGCCGCGGCCCCAGTGGCCACTCGCCGCCAGCCCGGCCCGGCCGTCGCCCGTCGCGTGCCGGGCCAGCCAGGCGGTCATCGCCCCCGGGCCGAGCACGGTCAGGTCCAGGTCGAAGCCCTCGCCAGCGGCCGCGGGCTCCGCCGTGCCGCCGATCGCCCCGGTAATCCCGTCCGGCAGCGTCGCGTACAGCCGGTCGCGCAGCACGCGGAACTGCATGGTGTCGAAGAGCTGGTGAATCTGCTCCCGGTCCCATGGCACCGGCCGCAGGTCCTGCGGCCCGGCCTCGAGTTTCACGTCACGGGCGAGCTCCGTCAGCTGCCGGTTGCGCAGCACGTCCCCGAGGTGCTCGCGGAGCTTGTCGCCCGCCTTGCCCTTGACCTCGCCGACCCGGTCCACGAGCTGCGCCAGCGAGCCGAACTCCGTCACCCATTTGGCCGCCGTTTTCTCGCCGACACCCGGGATGCTGGGCAGGTTGTCGCTCGGGTCGCCGCGCAGGGCGGCGAAATCCGGGTACTGGGCCGGGGTCAGCCCGTACTTCTCCTGCACTGCCCCCGGCGTGAACCGGGTCATGTCGCTGATCCCGCGGCGGGTCATCAGCACGGTCACGTCGTCGGTGACCAGCTGCAGCGCGTCCCGGTCACCCGTCACGATCAGCACGCCCATGCCGTCGGCCGCGCCCTGGGTGGCGAGCGTCGCGATAATGTCGTCGGCCTCGTAGCCGGCCAGCGACAGCCGCCGGATCCCGAGCGCGTCCAGCACCTCGAAGATGAGGCTCAGCTGGCCGCGGAAGTCCGCCGGGGTCTCCCGCCTGTTCGCCTTGTACTCGACGTACTGCTCGTGCCGGAAGGTCGGCTCGCTCCGGTCGAAGGCCACCGCGACATGGCTCGGCCGCTCATCGCGCAGCACGTTGATGAGCATCGCGGTGAAGCCGTAGACGGCGTTGGTCGGCTGCCCCGTCGTGGTGGAGAAATTCTCGGCGGGCAACGCGAAAAACGCCCGGTAAGCGAGGGAATGCCCGTCGAGCAGGAGCAGCCTGTCCCGCTGCGGTTCAGGATCGGCCGGCCGGGCCGGCTTCTTGGCAGCCACCCCTGAATCCTAGGCTGCCTGATGCGGCGCACAGGCGTCCGTCACGAACTCGGAGGTGCCGGTGCAGCAGGATCGCGAGCGGCAGATCAGGGAAATCTTCTCCAATGCAGCCCCCGATACGCTGGTCAGCCGAATGGGAATCAAGATCCATGAGGCTTCCGCGGAGCGAGTAGTCGGCACCATGCCGGTTACTGGCAATACGCAGCCATACGGGCTGCTGCACGGCGGTGCGTCCTGCGTGCTGGCGGAGACGCTCGGCTCGCTCGGGTCGGCCCTGCACGCCGGCCCTGACCGTTTCACGGTCGGGATCGAGATCAGCGCCACGCACCACCGCGGGGCCACCGCGGGCGAGGTGACCGGCGTGGCAACGCGAGTGCACGGCGGCCGCACCATGACCACCTACGAGATCGTCATCACCGACGAGCGGGGCAGGCGGGTGTGCACCGCCAGGCTCAGCTGCCTGCTGCGGGACGCCGTGCCCGGCAGTCCGGCCGCCGGCCCGCCCCGCGGCGGGTCCTCCTGACGCACGGCCAGCGCAGCCGACCGGACCTTTGGCACATACCGTCCAGTGAATCGCCGTGTCTTTGCGCGGCGCGGCGCGGCGTCGCTACCGTGGTGGGGCAGAGCCTGGACCGACCGAGTAGAGAACGTGCCGGCCCGGGGAAGGCTGACATGGCACCAAAGGTCATCCGGGCTCTCGCTGCCGTTCGTTTTGACGCGGGCGGCGGCGCATGCGGCGGGGCTTGGCCCGCAACGGGGGTAGTGCGCCCGGCCCCGTCCGCGTGCGCCGGGCGGGCTAACCGGGCCGGCAGGCTAACCGGGGCCGGCGGGCCGAGCGGGTGCGGCAGGCCCGCCGCCTGGTCCCGCGTGGCCGGGCGCGAGCAGTTCCGCTGCCACGGCGCGCATGGTCATCCGCCGGTCCATCGAGGTCTTCTGGATCCAGCGGAACGCCTCGGCCTCGGTGATCCCGCGCTCGGCCTGCAGCACGCCCTTGGCGCGGTCGAGCAGCTTCCGCACCTCCAGCCGGTCCCGCAGGGTACTGACTTCGGACTCAAGCGCGGTGATCTCCTGGAACCGGCTAGCGGCGATCTCGATGGCCGGGACCAGGTCAGCCTTGGTGAACGGCTTGACCAGGTACGCCATCGCGCCCGCGTCCCTGGCTCGTTCGACGAGCTCACGCTGGGAGAATGCGGTCAGGATCACGACCGGGGCCAGGTGCCCCGCCGCGATCCGCTCAGCGGCCGAGATCCCGTCAAGTACCGGCATCTTGACGTCCAGGATCACCAGGTCCGGCCGGAGGCTCTCGGTAAGGGTCACGGCAGTCTCGCCGTCAGCCGCCTCTCCGGCGACAACGTACCCTTCCTCCTCCAGCATCTCTTTGAGATCAAGCCGGATCAGTGCTTCATCTTCGGCGATCACGACACGAAAGGAAGGCTGGCTCACGCGCCGAGCGTACCTGGACGGGGGTAGATTGGCCTCCGGCCACCCCTGCCGAGCACCGAGACGCGGGCCAGCGGCTCCGGCATGCCGGGATGATGGAATAGGCAGACATGGATGCCTCAAAAGCATCTGCCTGAAAGGGCGTGCGGGTTCGAGTCCCGCTCCCGGCACCGAACCGCCCGCCAGACCGCCGGCCGATGCGCCCGGCAGCAGGAGGCATTCCGCAAGGCGATCCGAGCGGCGTTCATCCCCGGCCCGCCTGCGCCTGCGCTCGCGGCCGCCCCGGCTCCGGGGCCGCCGCCAGGTCATCCGGCCCGCGTTTGTGCCTGGTCAGGCACAGGTAGCCGACCGCGGCGGCGAACACGACGGCCAGCACCCACTGGTTGAACCGCAGGCCGAGCAGGTGCCGGGACGGGTCGATCCGCAGCGACTGCGTCCAGAAGCCGCCGATCGCGTACGTGCTGGCGTACAGCGCGAACGCCCGGTCGCCGGTAAGCAGGAACCGCCGCGCCGCATAGATCACCAGCAGGCCGACAAGCACGTCCCAGAGGGACTCGTAGAGGAACGCCGGCTGGAAGACGGCAAAGTTCTCGTAACCCCGGACACGATGTTCCGGGGCGATCGCGACACCCCACGGCAGCGTCGTCGGGCGGCCGTACAGCGACTGGCCGAACCAGTTGCCCCAGCGGCCGATGGCCTGCCCGAACGCCAGGCCCGGTGCCGCGGCGCCCGCCACCGGACCGAACGCGACACCGGCGCGGCGGCACGCGATCCATGCCCCGGCCGCACCCGCGGCGACGGCGCCGGGGATGCCGATCCGGCCGTCCCAGATCCGCAGCATGGCGGTCCAGTCATGGCCGTGCCCGATGTACAGCTGGTAGTCGGTGATCACGCTGTACCCGCGGGCGCCGACCAGGCCGAAGGGGACGGCCAGCGTGGCGACGTCCAGGATCAGGCCCGCGCGGCCGCCGATCCGCCGGTACCGGCGGTCGGCGATCAGCAGGCCGGCCAGCACGCCGAGGATGACGCAGATCGCATACGCGCGGATCGGCACCGGGCCCAGATGCCACAGCGCCCGGGACGGGCTGGGCAGGGAGGCCACCGACATGCAGAGTGACGTTACCCGCCTGCGGTGCGGGCTGGTTCAGCCGGACGCCCTTACCGGCTACCTGAGCGGCGCCGCGGTCGGCGCAATCGCGGCGGTCAGCATCGTCTCGCCGCTAAGGTACTGGTCCGCAGCCGCCGCGGCCGACCTGCCCTCGGCGATAGCCCAGACGATCAGCGACTGGCCGCGCCCCATGTCGCCGGCCACGAAGACACCCGGCACGGATGTCGCGTACGAGGAGTCCCGCGCCACGTTGCCCCGCGCGTCCATCTGCACGCCCAGGCCGGTCAGGAGGTCGCCGCGCTCAGCCCCGGTGAACCCCATCGCCAGCAGGACGAGATCGCACTGGATATCCCGTTCCGTCCCTTTTTTGGGGCTGAAGCCCGTATCCGATGGCCCGACCTCAACCAGCCGCAGCGCACGGACCCGGTCCGCCTCGTCGCCCTCGAAGGCCAGCGTGGAGACCGCGTACACCCGCTCGCCGCCCTCCTCGTGCGCGCCGGATACCCGGTAGATCATCGGGTAGGTGGGCCAGGGCTGGCTGCCTGGCCGGCGGGCCGGCGGCCGCGGCATGATCTCCAACTGGGTGACCGATGCCGCGCCCTGCCGCAGCGCGGTGCCGAGGCAGTCGGCGCCGGTATCGCCGCCGCCGATGATCACCACGTCCCGCCCGCGGGCGGAGATGGCCGGGTCGGCGGGCCGGCCGCCGCCGGCCGCGACCGCGCGGTTGGACATCGGCAGGTACTCCATCGCCTGGTGGATGCCGTCGAGGTCCGCGCCGGGCACCGGCAGGCCGCGCGGCACGGTCGCGCCGCCCGCCAGCACGATCGCGTCGAACGAGGCGCGCAGCTCCTCAGCGGTCAGGTCCAGGCCGGCCGAAACCCCGCAGCGGAACATTGTTCCCTCGGCCCGCAGCTGCCCCAGCCGCCGGTCCAGCTGGCGCTTCTCCAGCTTGAACTCGGGAATCCCGTAGCGGAGCAGGCCGCCAGGTGATTCCGCGCGCTCGTAGACGGTCACCGCATGACCGGCCCTGGTGAGCTGCTGCGCGGCGGCGAGCCCGGCGGGCCCGGAGCCGATCACGGCGACCTTCCGCCCGGCTGCCAGCGCGGCCGCAGAGGGCCGCTGGGGCGGCACCCAGCCCTCCGCCCAGGCGCGGTCGATGATCTCCACCTCGACCTGCTTGATCGCTACCGGCTCGGCGTTAATGCCGAGCACGCACGCCGTCTCGCAGGGAGCCGGGCAGAGCCGCCCGGTGAACTCGGGGAAGTTGTTGGTCGCGTGCAGCCGCTCGGCGGCCTCCCGCCAGTCATGCCGCCAGACGAGATCGTTCCACTCCGGAATCAGGTTCCCCAGCGGGCAGCCGCCGTGGCAGAACGGGATGCCGCAGTCCATGCAGCGCCCGGCCTGCCGCTCCAGCTCGGCGTGACCGAAGTCCGTGTAGACCTCCCGCCAGTCCTGGATCCGGATATCCACCGGGCGCCGCAGCGGCGTCTGCCGCGGCGTGGTCATGAATCCCCGGGGGTCTGCCATGTCGCCTCCTGCCCGCTTCCGTCCATCACCGCGTCCGTTATTCGCCGCTGCCGTCAGTCCCCGGGTCAGGTGCGTGACGCGGCCATGACTGCCTCGTGCACATCAAGCCCCTCGCGCTCGGCCCGCCGGGCCGCGTCGAGTACCCGCTTGTAGTCCGTGGGCATCACCCGGCCGAACCGGAGCAGCGCCGCGTCCCAGTCGGCAAGCAGCCGCGCCGCGACTGCCGAGCCCGTCTCAGCCAGATGACGCCCGATCAGGTCCGCGAGGAATTCGCCGTCCTCGGGACCGAGCGGCTCCAGATCGGCCATCTCGGCATTGATCTGGCGGGGGTCGGGGTCGAGCAGGTAGGCGATGCCGCCGGACATGCCGGCCGCGAAGTTCCTGCCGACCGGCCCGAGCACCGCCACCCGGCCGCCGGTCATGTACTCGCAGCCGTGATCGCCGGTTCCCTCGGCGACCGCGGTGGCGCCGGAGTTCCGCACGCAGAACCGCTCGCCGACCACGCCGCTGAGGAGAATCTCGCCGCTGGTCGCGCCGTAGCCGATCACGTTGCCGGCGATCACCTGTTCCTCAGCGGCGAACGTGGCCGCCGGGTCGGGCGCCACGATGATCCGCCCGCCGGACAGGCCCTTGCCGAGGTAGTCGTTGGCGTCACCGGCCAGCCGCAGCGTGATCCCGCGCGGCAGGAAGGCCCCGAACGACTGCCCGGCCGACCCTAGGAAGGAGATGTCGATCGTGTTGTCGGGAAGGCCCTCGCCGCCCCAGCGCCGCGTCACTTCGTGACCCAGCATCGTGCCGACAGTCCTATTGACATTCCGAACGGGCAGTTCCAGGGTCACTGCCCGGCCTTCGCGCAATGCTCCCTCGGCGAGCTCGATCAGCGTGTTGTCCAGGGCACGGTCGAGGCCGTGGTCCTGGCTGATGGTCCGGTGCCTGGCCGCGCCCGGCGGCAGCTCGGGCACGTGCAGCATCGGGGTGAGGTCCAGGCCGGCCGCCTTCCAGTGCGACGCGGCCGGTGCCGTATCGAGCAGTTCGGCGTGCCCGACTGCCTCGGCGAGCGTGCGGAAGCCGAGCCTGGCCAGGTACTCGCGGACCTCCTGGGCCAGGAACTCGAAGAAGTTGACGACGAACTCCGCCTTCCCGTTGAACCGGCTGCGCAGCTCAGGGTTCTGGGTGGCGACGCCGACCGGGCAGGTGTCCAGGTGGCAGACCCGCATCAGCACGCAGCCGGCCACCACCAGCGGCGCGGTGGCGAAGCCGAATTCCTCCGCGCCGAGCAGCGCCGCGATGATCACGTCGCGGCCGGTTTTCAGCTGGCCGTCGGCCTGCACGACGATCCGGTCCCGCAGGCCTGCGCGGAGCAGTGTCTGCTGGGTCTCGGCGAGCCCGAGCTCCCATGGAGCGCCGGCGTGCTTGAGGCTGGTCAGCGGTGCCGCGCCGGTGCCGCCGTCGTGGCCGGAGATCAGCACGACGTCGGCGTGCGCCTTGGCCACCCCGGCAGCCACGGTGCCGACCCCGACTTCGGCGACCAGCTTGACGTGCACACGCGCCGACGGGTTGGCGTTCTTCAGGTCGTGGATCAGCTGGGCGAGATCCTCGATCGAGTAGATGTCGTGATGCGGCGGCGGCGAGATCAGGCCCACACCGGGAGTGCTGTACCTGGTCTTGGCGATCCAGGGGTACACCTTGTTGCCCGGCAGCTGGCCGCCCTCCCCCGGCTTGGCGCCCTGCGCCATCTTGATCTGCAGGTCGTCCGCGTTCACGAGGTACTCGCTGGTCACCCCGAACCGCCCGCTCGCCACCTGCTTCACCGCGGACCTGCGCAGGTCACCGTTCGCGTCGGGCACGTAGCGGTCCGGATCCTCGCCGCCCTCGCCCGTGTTGGACCTGGCGCCGAGCCGGTTCATCGCGATGGCGAGAGTCTGGTGCGCCTCGGCGGAGATCGAGCCGTAGGACATCGCGCCGGTGGAGAACCTGCGCACGATGCTGGCGACCGGCTCGACCTCATCCAGCGGCACCGGCGGCTGGGCCTGGCCGGCTGCGCCCTGGCCNNTGCGCCCTGGCCGGCTGCGCCCGGGGCGGGGGCGTCGATGCCGCGGATCCGCAGCAGGCCGCGCAGGGTCATCAGCCGCTCGGACTGGTGGTCGACCAGGCTGGTGTACTCGGCGAAGACGTCACGGCGGCCGCTCCGGGTGGCGTGCTGCAGCTTGAACACCGTCTCCGGGTTGAACAGGTGCGGCTCGCCGTCGCGGCGCCACTGATACTCCCCGCCGGTCTCCAGCCGCCGGTGCGGCGTCCTGGCGCCGTGGGCGGGGAAAGCGCGGGCGTGCCGGGCGGCCGCCTCGGCGGCGAGCACGTCGAATCCGATGCCGCCGAGGCGGGAGGAGGTCCCGGCGAAGCACTCCTCGATGACGTCGGCGCCGAGCCCGGTCGCCTCGAAGATCTGCGCCCCGGTGTAGGAGGCGACCGTGGACACCCCCATCTTGGACATGATCTTCAGCAGGCCCTTGCCGAGCGCCTTGATGACGTTGACTCCGGCCTTCCGGGTGGTGATCCCCTCGAGCGCGCCGCGGCGCACCATGTCCTGCGCCGACTCGATCGCCAGGTAAGGACAGACGGCGGCGGCGCCGTAGCCGATGAGCAGCGCAATATGGTGGCACTCACGCGCGTCGCCGCTCTCCACCACCAGGCCCGTCATGGAGCGGATCTTCGCCCTGATCAGGTGGTGGTGAACGGCGCCGGTCAGCAGCAGGGACGGGATCGGAGCCAGCGCGCCGGGGCCGCCCGGCGCAATGCCGCCCGCGGGCGTGCCGCCTGGCGCAGTGCCCTCCGGCGCAGTGCCGGCGGCGGCGGGGCCGCGGTCGGACAGGACGATGATCCGGGCGCCGTCCGCGACCGCGGCGGATACCTCGGCCCGGATCTCCTGCAGGCGGCTGCGGAGCGCCGCGCCGCCGCCCGCGACCTGGTAACGGCCGTCGACCACGTAGACGGCAAACCCTCGCAGGTCGCCATCGTCGTTGATGTGGATGATCTTCGCGAGGTCGCTATCGCTGATCACCGGATAGGGCAGCACGATCTGCCGGCAGGAGGCCGGGCCGGGGTCGAACAGGTTGTGCTCAGGACCGGTCGATGATGCCAGCGAGGTAACGAGCTCTTCCCTGATCGCATCCAGCGGCGGGTTGGTTACCTGGGCGAATAGCTGGGAGAAGTAGTCGTAGATAAGCTGCGGCCGGTCGGACAGGACCGCCAGGGGCGTGTCATCGCCCATCGAGCCGATGGGCTCGGCGCCAGTGCGCGCCATCGGCGCGAGGATGACCCGGAGTTCCTCCTCGGTGTAGCCGAACGTCTGCTGCTGCGTGAGCAGCGCCTGCCCGTCGGACAGGGCGCGCTCCCGGTCCGGCAGGTCGTCGAGGTGCAGCAGCCCCGCGTCCAGCCAGTCCTCGTACGGATGCTCGGCGGCGAGGGATGCCTTCACCTCCTCGTCTTCGACGATCCGGCCGCTCGCGGTGTCGGCGAGGAAGATCCGGCCAGGCTGCAGCCTCCCCTTGCGGATCACCGTGGCCGGGTCGATATCCAGCACGCCGACCTCGCTCGCCAGCACGACCAGGCCGTCCCTGGTCACCCAGTACCTGCCGGGCCGCAGCCCGTTCCTGTCGAGGACCGCGCCGATCGTGGTGCCGTCCGTGAAGGCGATCAGGGCCGGCCCGTCCCAGGGCTCCATCAGCGTGGCGTGGAAGCGGTAGAAGGCCCGGCGGGCCGGGTTCATCTCCGCGTTGTTCTCCCACGGCTCCGGGATCATCATCAGCACCGCGTGCGGCAGTGACCGCCCGCCCAGGTACAGCAGTTCCAGGCAGGCGTCAAAGCTCGCCGAGTCGCTCGTGGTCTCGCCGAGTACCGGCAGCAGCCGCTCGATTCCCCGCCCTTCGGCATCCGGGCCGATGAGATCGGTGGCCAGCTGCGTCTCCCGCGCCCGCATCCAGTTGCGATTGCCCCTGATGGTGTTGATCTCGCCGTTGTGCGCGACGAGCCGGTACGGATGGGCGAGCGGCCAGGACGGGAACGTGTTCGTGGCGAACCGGGAATGCACGAGCGCGAGGGCGGATGCGTACCTGGCATCGGACAGGTCCGGGTAGAACTGCTCGAGCTGGGGCGCGGTGAGCATCCCCTTGTACACGATCGTCGCCGATGACAGGCTCGCGAAGTAGGCGCCGGCCTCGGGCTCGGCCTGCTTTCGCAGGCAGTACGCTCGCCGGTCGAGCGCCAGCCCGGTCTCGCCGCCGACCCCGGCGACGAACAGCTGCGCCAGGTACGGCAGCACCGTCCGCGCGCTATCGCCGCAGCAGCTCGGATCATGCGGGACGTCACGCCAGCCGAGGATCGTCAGCTTCTCCCGCGCGGCGATGCGCTCGATGGCCTCGATCGCCTGGCCGCGGCCGCCGTCGCCGCCCTCCTCGCCGTCTCGCGGCAGGAAAACCATCCCGGCCGCGTAGGCGCCCGCCGCAGGCAACGGGAAGTGGCACACGGCCCGGAAGAAGGCATCCGGGATCTGGGTGGTGACGCCGGCGCCGTCCCCGGTGCCAGGATCGCTGCCCTTCGCGCCCCGGTGCTCCAGGTTGCGCAGCACGGTCAGGGCGCTGGCCACGACGTCGTGGCCGCCGCGGCCGGATAGATCGGCGACGAAACCCACGCCGCAGGAGTCGTGCTCGAAACCGGGATCGTAGAGTCCGTCGGTCAACAGGGTTCCAGCAGGTGCCATCAGTACTCCTGTCGTCTCATCCGGTCTTGCGAACGGGGGGTAATCGGAATGGGACGACGTCGGCCCTGCCGTGAAACTAACGCCCGATGGCTGATCGATGCCCTAAGAGACTACCCGGGATTATGCGCCCGGAGAAGATCAGCCGGCCGCCCGGTCACATCACTGCGCTCGTCCGGTCCAGGCGCCGGTTCTGGTCCGCGCCGCAGGACCGTTGGCGCTGGTCAGGCGGCTGGCGCCGGACGGCTGCGTACCCCCGCGGATAGATCGGCGGCCAGGTCGCGCAGTTGCGCGACAGCGGCAGCCAGGTCCGGGGCCGCCAGCATGCGCGCCACGAACGCGGACCCGACGATGACGCCATCAGCGAAGCCGGCCACCTCCGCGGCCTGCGCCCCGTCCCTTACTCCCAGGCCGACCGCGACCGGCAGGCTGGTGCAGCCCCTGACCCGCTCGACCAGCCCGGCGGCACCGCTGCCCACCGTGGCCCTGGCGCCGGTGGTGCCCATCAGCGAAGCGGCGTAGACGAAGCCTCCGCAGGCCGCGGTAATCAGCTCAAGCCGCTCATCGGACGAGCTTGGCGCAACGAGGAAAACCGGGTCGAGCCGCTGCTCGGCAGCCGCCTGCAGCCAGGGCTGCGCCTCCTCGGGGGTCAGGTCAGGGGTTATCAGGCCACTTCCCCCGGCGCTCGCCAGATCCCGCGCGAAGGCCCGCACGCCGTAATGNNTCGACCGGGTTCCAGTAGGTCATGACGAGCACCGGCACGCCGGCCGCGGCCACCGCCGCGACGGTCCGCAGCACGTCAGCCACCCGGACGCCGCCGGTCAGCGCCCGGTGCACGGCCTCCTGGATCACCGGGCCGTCCATCAGCGGGTCCGAGTACGGCAGGCCGATCTCGATGACATCCGCGCCCGCATCGGCGATCGCCAGGGCCGCTTCGATCGCGCCATCCACGGTGGGAAATCCGGCCGGCAGATAGCCAACCAGAGCGGCCCGGCTCTCCCCGGCGGCCTTCTCGAACGCGCTGGTGACCGCGCTCACCGGCGCGGCCCGCCGGTGGCGGCGCCATTGCCGCCGGAATCGCCGCCCTCATCGCCAGCGTGGCCGAACCAGCGGGCCGCGATGTCCATGTCCTTATCACCGCGCCCGGACAGATTCACCACCAGCACGGCGCCCGGGCCAAGCTCCCTGCCCACCTGCAGCGCGCCGGCCAGCGCGTGCGCCGACTCGATCGCCGGGATGATCCCCTCCGTGCGGCACAGCGCGGCGAACGCCTGCATCGCCTCGGTGTCGGTGATCGCGCGGTAACTGGCCCGCCCTGAGTCGCGCAGCCAGGAGTGCTCGGGGCCGACACCGGGATAGTCCAGGCCCGCGGAGACCGAGTGGGTCTGCATGGTCTGCCCGTCTGAGTCCTGCAGCAGGTAGGTCCGCATGCCGTGGATCACCCCGGCGGATCCGCTGGCCAGCGTCGCCGAATGCAGGCCGCTGGCCAGCCCCTGACCGCCGGCCTCACAGCCGATCAGGCGGACAGCCTCGTCCGGGATGAACTCGTGAAAGATCCCGATGGCGTTGGACCCGCCGCCGACGCACGCGATCACGGCGTCCGGCAGCCGGCCGGCCGCGCTGATGACCTGCTCCCGGGCCTCGACCCCGATGACCCGCTGGAAGTCCCGCACCATCACCGGGAACGGGTGCGGGCCCATCACCGACCCGATGCAGTAGTGGGTGCTGCCGACCGTCGACACCCAGTCGCGGAAGGCCGCGTTGATCGCGTCCTTGAGCGTCCGGCTGCCGGTCGTGACTGGCACCACCTCAGCCCCGAGCATCCGCATCCTGACAACATTCAGCGACTGCCGCCTGGTGTCTTCCTCGCCCATGTAGACGACGCACTCCAGGCCAAGCAGCGCGCATGCAGTCGCGGCGGCCACTCCGTGCTGGCCGGCTCCCGTCTCGGCAATGACCCTGGTCTTGCCCATCCGGCGGGCCAGCAGCGCCTGGCCGAGCACATTGTTGATCTTGTGAGAGCCGGTGTGCGCAAGGTCCTCGCGCTTCAGGAATACCCGGCACCCGCCCGCCTCGGCGGCGAACCGCGGCACTTCGGTGAGCATCGTCGGCCGGCCCGCATAGTCCCGCAGCAGCGCGGCGAACTCCGCCTGGAAACCCGGATCGGCCCTGGCCGCAAGGTAGGCGGCGGTGAGTTCCGCTAGCGGCGACATCAGCGCCTCGGGGGCCAGTTGGCCGCCGAAAGGACCGAAATGCCCTGAATCATCCGGCACCGGGGACGGTGCGCCGGACTCCGGCGGTGCCACTGGCCCGGCCGCCGGATCGGGTGAGCCTGGCACTGACGGCAGGAAAACAGCCTCCGGCGTACTCACCCGCGGTCACCGCGCAGTGCCGGGTGCGAGCCTGCGGTGACCAGGTCGGCGACCGCCGACCTCGGATCGCGGCCGGTCACCAGGCTCTCGCCGACGAGCACCGCATCCGCTCCTGCTGCCGCGTAGGCGAGCAGGTCGTGCGGCCCGCGGACCCCGGACTCAGCGATCTTCACGATCCCGTCCGGGATCCGGGGGGCGATCCGCCCGAACACGCCCCGGTCGACCTCGAGCGTGGCCAGGTTCCGCGCGTTCACGCCGATGATCTTCGCTCCCGCGTCGACTGCCCGGTCGAGCTCACCGCCGGAGTGCACCTCCACCAGCGGAACCAGGCCGATCGATTCCGCTCGCTCGACCAGGGAGATCAGTGCGTTCTGCTCCAGCGCAGCCACGATCAGCAGGATCATGTCGGCACCGTGTGCCCGCGCTTCCCAGAGCTGGTAAGAGCTGATCACGAAGTCCTTGCGGAGCAGCGGCACCCGGACGGCAGCGCGGACGGCAGCGAGATCCTCAAGGCTGCCGCCGAACCGGCGCGGCTCGGTGAGCACGCTGATCACGCGCGCGCCGCCGGCCTCGTAGTCCATCGCGAGTGCCGCAGGATCGGCGATCGCGGCCAGCGCGCCCTTGGACGGGCTGGCCCGCTTGACTTCGGCGATCACGGCGATGTCGTCGCCCTTGAGCGCCGCTAGCACGTCAGGTGGCGCCGTACTCCTGCACGCCGCCTCTTTGAGGCGCTCTAGCGGCACCCGCTGCTGACGTGTCATGAGGTCGGCGCGGACCCCGTCGAGGATCTCGTCGAGCACGCTCANNGGCGGCGCCGCCCTCGAGCGCACCTTCGGCACCGTCTGCCACGCCGGTCTCGCCGAAGCCCTGCCGGGCGCGTCCCGGCTGGGTGGTAAATACCCGCGCGACCGCCGGATGGAACAAGGTGCCCAGGGCGAGGATGGCGAGGAGAGTGCCCCCGAGGTAGCGCGAGGTGAAGAACCGGAAGAGGCCGAAGAGGATAAAGGCGGTCTCGAATCCGATNNGCAAAAATCCAGGCGGCGTGGGTACCCGATCGAACCACCAGGGCGAGCCCCCAGAGCGCTGCCACCAGCATGAGCGTGATGAGGATCGAAGGCAGGTGGCGGCGGCTGTACGGCAGCCCGATCGCCGCTGCCAGCGCGGTCTGCGCCACGACCAGCCGCGTCACCAGCCTGACCAGCTCATGCTGCGGGCTGCCCGCTGGCCGCGGGCCGCCGCCGGGGCCGCTGGACTGCGCCGTGCGGGCCGTGCCGCGCCCTGCTGCGCGCTCCACTCGGCTCACTACTCACCTCCACGATCTCGGTAATACCGGGATCATGACTGGGAGCCTAATCCCGATTCCCGGCTGATTTCATGCCCGGCCGGTTTCCTTCGGTCCCGCTCCCTGCGCTCCCGGCCGGCTCAGTACGGTCCTGCTCGGTCAGTGCCCGCTCCCCCGGCCCGCCGTCGGTGGGGTCTTCGCCCCGGCTGAGCGACTCCC
>PMSW01000069.1 GCA_003168215.1 Actinomycetota bacterium | reverse complement strand
GGAGCTGACGCGCGGCTGGGCCGACCAGGTCTGGACCATCGGGATCGACTTCGGCACGGTCGGGATGCGCAAGGGCGCCGACATCTTCGAGATCACGACCTACCGGAGCGAGCACTACGTGCCCGAGTCCCGCAAGCCCGCGGTGAGTTACGGCACGTCGCTGGACGGGGACCTGGCGCGCCGCGATTTCACTATCAACGCGATGGCGGCGCGGCTGCCGTCGTACGAGCTGGTGGACCTGTTCGGCGGGCTGCGTGACCTGCAGGATCGCGTGCTCAGGACGCCGGGCCGGCCAGAGGACTCACTCGCCGACGATCCGCTGCGCATGCTCCGCGCCGCCAGGTTCGCTGCCCAGCTGGGCTTCTCGGCGACGCCGGAGCTGGCCGCGGCCATGGCCGCGCTGGCTCCCAGGCTCTCGATCGTGTCCGCGGAGCGCATCTCCGCTGAGCTGGCCAAGCTCATGCTGGCCCGGCTATCCGGCGGCCCGGCGCGCGGCGTCGCGATGCTCGTCGACACCGGCGTGGCGGAGCAGGTCCTCCCCGAGGTGCCGAAGCTCCGGCTGGAGGCCGATGAGCACTACCGGCACAAGGACGTGTACCAGCATTCGCTGACGGTGCTCGGGCAGGCCATCGGGCTGGAGGAGCGGTACGGCCTGCAGCCCGATCTCGTGCTCCGGCTGGCCGCGCTGCTGCACGACATCGGCAAGCCGAGGACGCGGTCGCTGCTGCCGGACGGCCGCGTTGCCTTCCATCACCACGAGGTGGTCGGCGCTCAGCTGGCCAGGTCCCGGCTGACCGCGCTGCGGTTCCCGAAGGACGTGGTGACCGACGTATCCCGGCTGATCGAGCTGCACCTGCGGTTTCATGGCTACGGGTCGGGTGAGTGGACCGACTCGGCAGTCCGCAGGTACGTCACGGACGCGGGCCCATTGCTCACCCGCCTGCACGCCCTGACCAGGGCAGACTGCACGACGAGGAATCAGGCAAAGGCGCAGCGGCTGGCCCGGTCCTATGACGGCCTGGAGCAGCGCATCGCCGTGCTGGCCGGCCAGGAAGAGCTGGCGAGGCTGCGGCCGGACCTGGATGGCAACGAGATCATGCAAACCCTGGGAACGGGGCCGGGACCGCTGATCGGCAAGGCGTACGCCCATCTGCTTGAGCTGCGGATCGAGTACGGCCCGCTCGGCCGGGAGCGCGCCATTCAGGAGCTGCTGCGCTGGGCCGCTGGCCAGGGACTGCCCGGCCCCGATGCGGCGGATCCCGAAGCCTGACGGCCGAGCAGCCAGTAACCTGCGCCGGCCAGCGCATATCCGACCGCCACTAGGCCGATGATCGCCTGCGACTTCCCTGTCTCGGGCATGAAAACCGCGCTCACCACGGCCCCGAGGACGAATGTGACGTTGAATGTCATGTCGTAGAAGGAGAAGACGCGCCCGCGGTAGCCGTCCTCCACCTGCTCCTGGAGGATCGTGGTGGCGCAGATCGCCATGCTCTGCCCGGTCAGGCTGAGGCAGAACCCGATGGCCAGGAAGGCAGCCTGCTCGAAGGTCTGGCCTAGCGGGCCGACAACGACCGCGCCCGCGATGAGCAGCAGGGCAATCCAGGCCGGCTTGGCCAGCCGCCTGGTCGCCTGCGGCGTGACGAGCGCCGCGGCCGCGTAGCCGATCCCCGAGGCAATGGTGAGCACCGCGTAATGCCCGAGCGCCGCGTTGGCGCCGGCCCCGCGGTAGAAATAGTTCCGGTAGAGCAGGAGCGACATCAGGAACAAGATCCCGTAGAGGAGCCTGTTAGCGCCGATTGCGCCGAGCGCGGCCGCCGGGCCGCGACGACGCCAGAGGTAACGCGCGCCCGCGGCCAGCCCGGCCGTCACGGCGCCGATCTCGTCGAGAACCCGGCCGGGCCGCTGCTCGCCGATGTCGTGGTTCGGGCCAAGCAGGTCACGGCGTATCGTGGCGGCCACCAGGCTGGCCACGACGTAACAGCATCCGGCCGCAAGCAGGGTGAGGGCATATTCGCCGCGGCCGCCGCCGGTCGCTACGTGCACGCCGAGGCCGATTAGCCCGCCGATGATCGCCATGATCCCGCCGGCCGTCGGTGACACCGAGTTGGCCATCACCAGCTTGCCGTCGGGGACCACGTGCGGCAGCGCGGCGGACAGCGCGGACAGGAAGAACCTGTTGACGCCGAGCACTGCGAGCACGCCCGCGTAGAGCGGGACCCCGAGTTCTCCGGAGGCCATCAGCCCGGCGGTTAGCACCACGAAGCTGGAGCGGATCAGGGCTGACCAGACCAGGATCTGGCGACGCGACCAGCGATCGATGAACACGCCGGCGAACGGCCCCACCAGCGAGTAAGGGAGGTAAAGCACCGCGAATGCCACCGCGCCCGAAACCGGGTTCGGGAAGTTTGCCGAGTTGAAGAAGACGTAGCCGCCGAGCCCGGCGGTGAAAAGCCCGTCGCCGGTCTGCGACACGAGGCGAGTGGCGAACAGTCGCCGGAAGTTCCGCTCGACCAGCACGATGCGCAGGTCGCTCAGGAACGAGGACCTTCTCGCCCGCCCGGGCGGCTTCCCGCCGGGGGCAGTCGGCTCAGTGCTGCGCTCTGCCGGGCTGGACACGCAATCAGCCTATGGCGCGGGCCGGTCAGCGGCGATACCGTCTGCCGCCGGATGCCCGCGAGAAACGGGCTTCGAGCGAGCTTGCGCCGTCCTGGTCAAACGGGCAGGGGCACCCGGAGCGTGC
This sequence comes from Actinomycetota bacterium, assembly GCA_003168215.1. Taxonomy (GTDB): domain Bacteria; phylum Actinomycetota; class Actinomycetes; order Streptosporangiales; family Streptosporangiaceae; genus Palsa-506. The sequence continues at coordinate 8,563 of PMSW01000069.1, read as the reverse complement.
CGGATGCCCCGTGCGGGTGCGCGCACGCGACGTTGCTCAGCGCTCGACCTCGCCCCGGATGAACTTGTCGACCAGGTCACGGGCGGTATCGTCGCTGTACTGCTCGGGCGGCGACTTCATGAAGTACGAGGATGCCGAAAGGATCGGGCCGCCGATGCCGCGGTCCCTGGCGATCTTGGCGGCACGGACCGCGTCGATGATCACGCCGGCTGAGTTCGGCGAGTCCCAGACCTCGAGCTTGTACTCAAGGCTCAGCGGCACGTCACCGAAGGCCCGGCCCTCGAGCCGGACGTACGCGAATTTCCTGTCGTCCAGCCAGGGCACGTGGTCGGAAGGGCCGATGTGCACGGCGGCCTTCTCCATCTCGTGCGGGATCTGCGAAGTGACCGACTGGGTCTTGGAGATCTTCTTCGACTGCAGCCGCTTGCGCTCCAGCATGTTCATGAAGTCCATGTTGCCGCCGAAGTTGAGCTGATACGTGCGGAGCAGCTCGACCCCCCGGTCCTCGAACAGCTTGGCCAGCACGCGGTGCGTGATAGTCGCGCCGACCTGCGACTTGATGTCGTCCCCGACGATCGGCACGCCGGCCTCGGTGAACTTGCGTGCCCACGCCGGATTAGAGGCGATGAACACCGGCAGGGCATTAACGAACGCGACGCCAGCGTCAATCGCGCACTGCGCGTAATAGCGGTCCGCGTCCTCGGAGCCGACCGGCAGGTAGGACACCAGCACGTCGGCCCGTGCGTCCCTGAGCACGCGGGTCACGTCCACCGGCTGGTCATCGGACTCGGTGATGATCTCCCGGTAGTAATCGCCCAGCCCGTCCATCGTCGGGCCGCGCTGCACGGTGATGCTGGTCGGCGGCACGTCGCAGATCTTGATGGTGTTGTTCTCGCTGGCGACGATCGCCTCGGCGATGTCACGCCCGACCTTCTTGGCATCCACGTCGAACGCGGCGACGAACTCGATGTCGCTGACGTGGTAAGGGCCGAACCGGACGTGCATGAGGCCCGGCACCCGGCTCGCCGGGTCAGCGTCCTTGTAGTACTCCACGCCCTGGACGAGGGAACTCGCGCAGTTTCCTACGCCAACGATGGCTACCCGTACCGAACCCATGAGGATTGCTCCTTAATCTCCTGCTGCTTAGCGACAGCATCGTGCTGGCGTCAGCCAGTCGTGCCCGCCGCGCCGCCTTCTGTATGATCCCCGGGGCGATTCCCGGACTCCGCGTCCGACTGCCGCTCCGAGGCGATCAGCTCGTTAAGCCAGCGGACTTCCCGCTCGACCGACTCCAGGCCGTGCCGCTGCAGCTCGAGGGTGTAGCTGTCCAGCCGTTCCCGCGTCCTCGACACGGCTGCGCGGACGATCTCCAGCCTCTCCTCGAGCCTGGAACGCCGGCCCTCCAGAATCCGCAGCCTGATATCCGCCCGGGTCTGGCCGAAGAAAGCGAAGTGCACGCCGAACCCGTCGTCTTCCCACGCCGCCGGGCCCGCCTGGGAAAGCAGGTCCTGAAGCCGCTCTTTGCCGTCAGCGGTTAGCCGGTACACGATCTTCGACCGGCGGCCGGCCAGCGGCTTCGGGGCAAAGGGCGGCGCTTCCTCGGCGATCAGGCCGCGGGCAAGCAGCCCCTTCAGGCATGGGTAAAGCGACCCGTACCCGAAGGCGCGGAACGCGCCGAGCACCGCGTTGAGGCGCTTGCGCAGCTCATAGCCGTGCATCGGCGTCTCGTGCAGCAGCCCGAGCACCGCGAGCTCAAGCACGCCTGACCGCTGACCGCTCATGCCCGCCGCACCTCCTCGCGTCGCCCGGGGACTGCATCTACGCGGCTTTCATCGGCTGCCTCGACAGCCGCAGTAGCTCACTTGATAGCCGCAGTATCTCACTTCGATGTATCGGCCCGATACATCGCAAAGATATGTCTTTTAGTGCCAGGAAGCAACTCTGCGTTCATCGGGCGTTTGCCCGGATGCAGGGACGGCCGGCTGGCGGGACGATCCGGGCTCGGCCTCAGCGCAGTTCCGTCGTAATCTGTCGGGCATGAGGCGATCAGTCGTCGACTACGGTCTCGCGCGCCGCGCGATGCTCGCGTCCGTATTCGCGGGACGCACGACGGTCACCGATGTCTGTGACGCCCATCCGTATCTGCTGCGGGCCGCGAAGTTCCACGGTGAGCCCACCGATACCGCCTGCCCCATCTGCCGGAAGGTCAAGCTCACCCACGTCACTTACGTCTACGGAGACGAACTCGGGCGGTATGAAGGACGGGTGAAGCAGGGGCCGGAATTGGCGGAAATGGCCACGGAATACGCCGAATTCCGGGTCTACGTGGTTGAGGTCTGTCAGAGTTGTGGCTGGAATCATCTTGCGTCGTCGTACGTTCTCGGCACGGGCGAGCAGCGCAGCCGGCGCGCCCGTGCCGGTGACTGAGCGGACGGGCCACTCGCCGCGCGCCCCAGGTTAGCGGTCCTGCAAGACGGCGCGGATGCAACTCGCCATAACGTGCCGGGAGGACGCCAGCCGCCGGGTACCGTGAGGGCCCGCGGGATCCGTTGATCGCCCGCTACACCCCCGACCAGCGAGGACGCGTGATTAATCCAGATTATGCCGAGCCGTACTGGCAGGATCAGGGCGGACCAGGCAGCGGGCGTGACCGGCGTGACCGCGGGCGTGATGTTTCTTACCGGCGCGGCAGCGGCACTCCGGCGGCCGGCGGGTCCGAGCGCGGCTATCCGGGTGAGCGCGGCTATCCGGGCACGGCCCGGTATGACCAGAGTGGCGGGCCGGACGAGGGCAGCGGCTACGGGCCGGGCCCGGGCAATGCCGGAAACGCCCGTCCGGCACGGGATCGCGCAGATCGGCAGCGCGGCGGCGACCGCCAGGCCGCTGCACAGCAGTGGCAGGCAGGCCAGGATCAGCGTGACCGGCAGGGCCGGCCCTACCTTGCTGGCTACGACGCCCCGAACGGTTACGGTGCCCCGGACGGTTACGGTGCCCCTGGCGGCCGCACCGCCGCCGGGCTGCGAGACCGCGCGATCGACCGGACCGGCATCAGGGACCGGCTGGCGGACCGGCGCGGAGATCCCGGCCACGGCGGCGGGCCAGCTGGCGGCGGGCCAGGCGGCGGCGGGCCGGGCCGGGGCACGCGGTCCAAGGGGAGCTGGTGGCGGCACTGGACCTGGCGAAAGGTGATAGCCATTGCCGCCGTGGCCTGCGCCGCGCTCTTGCTTGCCGTCGTGATCGGCGTCGTGATCCTCTACCAGCAGACCACGATCCCCAGCGCCATCTCCGAGACGGCACTGCAGCAGTCCTCCGTTGTCTACTTCAGCAACGGCAAGACCCAGGTGGGAACCTTCAACGCGGGCACGAACCGGCAGGTGCTCACGTCGGCCCAGATCCCGCAGGTGCTCAAGCAGGCCGTGATCGCGGCCGAAGACCGGCACTTCTACACCGAGGGCGGGATATCGGTCTCCGGTATCGGGCGCGCCGCCTATGAGGACATCTTCGGCAGCGGCGGCCTCCAGGGCGGATCCACCATCACCGAGCAGTTCGCCAAGAATTACTACACCAACATCGGGACCACGCGGACGGTGAGTACCAAGATCAAGGAGATCCTCGTCGCGATCAAGCTCTCGCACGAGGAGTCCAAGGACTGGATCCTGACCAATTACCTCAACACGATCTTCCTCGGCGATGACGCCTACGGGGTCGGCGCCGCCGCCGAGACCTACTTCGGCAAGCCGGCCAGCAAGCTCAACATCGCGCAGTCCGCGATGCTGGCCGCCATGATCAACCAGCCTGGCTTCTTCGACCCGACGCCCGGCAACCCGGGGTATAAGCCACTGGTCGCCCGCTGGCACTACGTACTGACCAACATGGTCCGGGATGGCGCCATCACCCAGCGGCAGGAGGGCATCACCACCCACCACCAGGCCGACGCGCGAGGATTCCCGAAGATCACCAAGGGCCAGCGGAGCGGGTGGACCGGCTACCGCGGCTACATCATGCAGGCGGTCGAGCTCGAGCTTAAGGACCGGTACCACTACTCGCTGCAGCAGATCTCCAGCGGCGGCCTGAAGATCGTGACTACCTTCAGCCAGCCGATGATGAAGGCCCTGTACGCCTCGGTCCGTGAGAACAAGCAGGCAATGCGGGACGGCGGCATGGCACTGCCCCGGTTCGCCAACATCGGCGCAGTGCTGGAGAAGCCGGGCACCGGCGCGATCGTGGCCATGTACGGCGGCCCTAACTACGCCAAGCGCCAGCTGAACATGGCGACGCAGAGCAGGAACCAGGTCGGGTCCTCGTTCAAGCCCTACGTGCTGGCTACCGCCGTCTCCCAGGGCATGAACGTCAAGACGAGCATCCTCGACGGCTACTCGGCGATCTGCTCGCCGGACGACCAGTTCCCGACGGTGTTCTCCGTTCGCGTCGCCGGACCCGAATCCCCGTGCCCGACCAGTCCGCCGGATGGCTGGTTCAACTTCTCCAGCGACGAGGCGGACGGGCCGGTCAGCGTGGCCGAGGCCAGCGCGCTGTCGCTGAACACCGCCTACGGTGACCTGATTCACCGGGTCGGCACGCAGAACGTCATCAACATGGCCAAGAAGTTCGGGGTCAACACCGCCGCGTACCCGGGCGGCTCAGGGCTGCAGAGGATGGTCGGGCAGTCCGGGATCGCACTCGGCCAGGCCTCGCTCACGGTCGAGGAGCAGGCCACTACGTTCTCCACCCTGGCCGCGAATGGCCAGTACGCGACCCCGCACGTGATCAGCAAGATCACGGCGCCGAGCGGCCCGGTACCGCTGAAGATCGTAAAGTACGAGGTCCTGCAGCCGGGCCAGGCGGCCGACGTGGATTATGCCCTTTCCTTCGACACCCAGTACGGCACGGCCGTCAACGCGGCGATGACCGACGGCCGTCCGATCATCGGCAAGACCGGCACCACGAACAACGCGCAGTCCGCCTTCTTCATCGGGGCGATCCCGCAGTACAGCCTCGCGGTGGGAATCTTCACGGATAAGCAGACCCAGTCACTGAACGGGCTCGGCGGGAATCTTTCGCAGGGCGGGTACGGCGGCACCTGGCCCGCGCTGATCTGGCACACGTTCGCGGAGAAGGAGTTCGCGAAGCTGCCGATAAAGCAGCTCCCCATACCGCCGTTCACCGGCATTAAATGGGTCCAGGTTCAGCCCGTGCCCGTCAAGCACCATCATCACCAGCCGGCGCCGGGCCCCACGCCGACCCCGGCCCCGACTCCGAGCCCGACCTGCAGCCAGTTCTTCGGCGAGCCCTGCCCGTCGCCGACCCCGACCCCCCCGTCGCCGACCCCCTCGCCCACCTGCACTCAGCCCGGCAGGTGCCACCCGGGCCCGGGCGGCTAGCCGTTCCCCGCGGAAACGGGCTAGCCGGCCAGCTGGCCGCGGAGCCAGCGGATGTCCGCGGCCGGATCCGGGGTCTCGCAGATCACCGGCGCCCCCGCCGCCCGCACGACGCCGAGGATGAGCGCGGGATCGATCTTGCCTGACGTCAAGCCCGCGTGCCGGTCACGGCCGGAGCCGAACTCGTCGCGCGAGTTGTTGCAGTGCACGAGGTCGATCCGGCCGGTGATCGCCTTGACCCGGTCCACGATGTCGGCCAGGTCCTCGCCCGCGGCATGCGCGTGGCAGGTATCCAGGCAGAAGCCGACCTCGCCGCCGCCGTCCTTGCTGCCGTCGGTGACGGCTTCCCACAGCCGGGCGATCGCCTCCAGGCTGCGGGCCATCGCGCCGTCCCCGCCCGCCGTGTTCTCGATCAGCATCGGCAGCGGCCGCTCGATCCGCTCGATGGCCTTGCGCCAGCTGTCGTAGCCCTCCTCCGGATCCACCCCGGCGGTGACGTGGCCGCCGTGCACGATCAGGCCCTTCGCGCCGACGGCCGCCGCGGCCTCCAGTTGCTGGGCCAGCAGTTTCCTGCTGGGGATCCTGATCCTGTTGTTGGGAGACGCGACGTTGATCACGTAGGGGGAGTGGATGAAGGCGTCCACGCCCGCGGCCGCGAAGGCCGAGCGCATCTCGGCCGGGTCGCCGGGGAACGTGGGCGCCTTCCAGCCCTGCGGGTCACCGAGGAAGAACTGGACGGCATCGGCGTCCGCCGCGAGTGCCTCAGCCAGCGGGTCGCCGTCGTGGAGATGTGCTCCGATTCGCACCATGCCCCGAGCCTAGTGCGGCCGCCCGGTCAGCCCCAGCCGCCGTGCGCGATGCCGAGGCAGACCCCGACGAAGGCAGCCACCACCCCTGCCATCAGCAGCACCCGCTGCGGTCTCGCTACGGAGATCATCTGGGTAAAGAGGCCGATCAGGATGACGACCACGCCGAGTACCGTCGCGGCCAGGTGCTGGCGCACGATCAGGCCGGTGGCGAACGCGACGACGCCGGCCAGCAGAGTGAATGCGGTCAGGCCGCTTTGCACCGGGTGCCGCTTGCCGTCGGCGTTCAGTGTGAGATCCGGCCGGCGGGCACCGGCCTTGATGGTTTCAGGCATGACTGCCACCCCCTTGGAAGGGCGCTATCCCTGCTTATCTGTCAACCGGGTGTCTTCCCGCCGGAGCGGGCAGGGAATCCTTCCGCACCCACCGGGCCGGCCGCGCTGAGGCCGGAGCACGACCAGTGCCCCGTTCTTCATGATTGCGGGTTTTATCCGTGGCGGCCCGCCCCCGAGTCCCTGGTAAGCTGACCCGGCCACGCATGGCCGCCGTCCCGGCGGCGCGCGGCTCCTCCTGTCACGGAGAGACCGTGACCGCGTCAGTCCAGAGGAGGCAGGTAAAGCGCATGCGCCATTACGAGATGATGATCATCCTTGATCCCTCGCTTGAGGAGCGCACCGTCCAGCCGTCGCTCGAGCAGTTCCTGAAGGTCGTCACGACAGCGGGCGGCGTCGTGGACAAGGTCGACGTCTGGGGCCGCCGCCGGCTCGCCTACGAGATCGACAAAAAGTCCGAGGGCATCTATACCGTCATTGACATGACCGCGGAGCCGGAGACCGTCAAGGAGCTTGACCGCCAGCTGAACCTGAACGAGGCGATCCTGCGGACCAAGATCCTGCGCCCCGAGATCCACTGAGCGGCCGCGGCCCTCGGGCCGGAACCCACCCATTCTGAAGACCGGGAGTACCCCGATGGCAGCAGGCGACACCGCGATCACGATTGTTGGCAACCTCGTCGGCGATCCTGAGCTCCGCTATACCCCGACCGGGCAGGCTGTCGCGAACTTCCGGATCGCGTCGACGCCGAGGTTCATGGACCGGACCACGAACGAGTGGAAGGACGGCGACTCGCTGTTCCTGTCCTGCAATGTCTGGCGGCAGGCCGCGGAGAACGTCGCGGAGAGCCTGCAGCGCGGCATGCGGGTCATCGTGCAGGGCCGGCTCCGGCAGCGGTCGTACGAGACCAAGGAAGGCGAGAAGCGGACCGTCTACGAGGTCGAGGTCGACGAGGTCGGCCCTTCGCTGCGCAATGCCTCCGCCAAGGTCACCAAGTCGCAGCGGTCCAGCGGCGGCTTCGGCGGCGGTGGCGGCGGCGGCCAGGCCGGCCCCGGCGGTCAGGGCGGGTATGGTGGGGGCGGCGGCAGCCGCCCTGCCGAGGACCCGTGGGCATCCGATGCCCGCGCCGGGTCAGCGGGCGAGGGCGGTTACACCGACGAGCCGCCGTTCTGACCGGCGCCGGGCCGGCTCGCCCGCGATCCGCTGCCGGCCAGCCTGCTACTGCCACATCCGCCGTCCGAAACGACCATCCCCGCTGAGGCGGGGCTCTGCCGAGGAGCACCACGATGGCCAAGCCACCGATTCGCAAGCCCAAGAAGAAAGTCTGCCTGTTCTGCCAGGAGAAGATCACCCACGTGGACTACAAGGACACGGGGCTGCTGCGCAAGTTCATCTCTGACCGCGGCAAGATCCGGGCACGACGGGTTTCCGGCAACTGCACGCAGCACCAGCGCGACGTCGCCACGGCGATCAAGAACTCGCGCGAGATGGCGCTGCTGCCGTACACCAGCCAGGCACGCTGATCCCGAGGGAGGTGGCGCGCCGATGAGCGGTACGCCGATGAAGCTCATCCTCACCCAGGAAGTGACCGGCCTGGGTGCCCCCGGCGACGTCGTGGACGTCGCGGGCGGATACGGCCGGAATTACCTCGTCCCGCGCGGTCTGGCGATGCGCTGGACGCGTGGCGCGGAGAAGCAGATCGACCTGATCAAGCGAGGCCGTGCGGTCCGCGAGATCCGGGGCCTTGACGACGCCAGGGACGCTGCGAGCAGGCTCGGGTCGCTGACCGTCCGGCTGGAGACCAAGGCGGGCGGTGGCGGCAGGCTGTTCGGTTCGATCTCGCCGGCCGATATCGCGGCCGCCGTGCTCGCCGCGGGCGGCCCGGAACTTGACAAGCGCCGGATCGAGATCAAGAACCCGATCAAGACCGTCGGCGCGCACCAGGTCGCGATCAGGCTGCACCCCGAGGTCAGGGCGATGCTGGATATCGAGGTCGCGGCAAGCTGAGCCGGCTCGGCTCGGCGGCATAATCAGCCGCGCCGTCAGC
>PMSW01000070.1 GCA_003168215.1 Actinomycetota bacterium | reverse complement strand
GGCCGCGCGCGGCGCCCGGGTCGCGATCCTGGACCGCGCCATCCCGTGGGCCGGCGCCGGCCGAGCGGGCGGCCCTGGCAGCGCGGGCGCTGCTGCCGGAACGGCCGGCGCTGGGGGAACGGCCAGCGCTGACGGGCCCGAGGCCAGTCCGGATGCCCGTGCGCTGTACCCGGTCATCGCGGACGTTACCGATGACCAGGAAGTACGCCGCGCCGTCGGCGCGGCCGCGACTGCCCTCGGCGGTATTGACATCCTGGTCAACAACGCGGGCATCGGCGCGGCGGGCACCGTTGAGGACAATGACGACGACGAATGGCGGCACGTCCTGGACGTCAACCTGCTGGGCGCGGTGCGGGTGAGCCGGGCGGCGCTGCCAGAGTTGCGCCTGGCCGTGACGCGCCATGGCCAGGCAGTCATCGTCAACACGTGTTCTATCGCGGCGACGGCCGGCCTTCCGCAGCGTGCGCTCTACTCGGCCAGCAAGGGCGCGATCTACTCGCTGACCCTGGCGATGGCCGCCGATCATGTGCGCGAGCGCATCAGGGTCGTGTGCGTGACTCCCGGGACGGCCGATACGCCGTGGGTGGCGCGGCTGCTCGATGCCGCGCCGGATCCTGAGGCGGAACGGGCCGCGCTGGCCGCGCGCCAGCCGACCGGGCGGCTGGTGACGGCCGACGAGGTGGCCGCCGCGATTGCGTACCTGGCTAGCCCGCTGGCCAGCGGCGTGACTGGCATGGCACTGGCCGTCGACGGCGGCATGTCCGGCCTGCGCATGCGACCCCCGGCTCCGCCGGGCTAACTCAGCCCGCACGCCCGCCGACGGCCGGTTCCATCCCGGGTCCGGCCATTGCGGGTCCGCATCAGGCGGACAGGCGACCGCAGAGAGGGCCGGGCCACCAGGCTCCGCGCCGGAATGCGCGGGGGCGATCACCAGGCACGGCGACGGAACTCCGCCGGGCAGCGAGCAGAGGAGGCAGCCGGTGACGAAGATCCTCGGCTTCGACACGCATGACATCCGCTTCCCGACGTCCCGGACCCTGGACGGCTCGGACGCGATGAATCCGAGCGGCGATTACTCGGCTGCCTATGTGGTGGTGCGGACCGACGCACCGGACGGCCTCGCCGGGCATGGTCACGTTTTCACGATCGGGCGCGGAAACGATGTCGAGCTCTGCGCCGTGCGCGCGCTGGAGCCGTTCCTGGCCGGGCGTGATCTCGGCGAGACGCTCGGCGACCTGGGCGGCCTCTCCCGCGAGCTGGTCGGTGATAGCCCGCTGCGCTGGCTGGGACCCGAACGGGGCGTCATGCACATGGCGATCGGCGCGGTGCTCAACGCCTGCTGGGATCTTGCCGCCCGGCGGGCCGGGAAACCGCTCTGGCAGTTGCTCGCGAGCCTGTCTCCCGTGGAGATCGTGGACCTGGTCGACTTCCGCTACCTCACCGACGCGCTTACCCGCGAGGAGGCGCTAGAGATGCTGGAGCGCGCGGCGGCGGGCAAGGCGGAGCGCACGGAGATCCTGCGGCGTGACGGCTATCCGGCCTACGCCACCTCACCAGGCTGGCTCGGGTATTCGGACGAGCGCATGGCCGAGTTGTGCGCCGCAGCCGTTCAGGAGGGCTTCACGCATGTCAAGCTCAAGGTCGGCGGCCGGCTGGAAGATGACCTCCGGCGCTGCGCCGTGGCGCGCGCGGTCGTTGGTGACGATATCGGCATCGCGCTGGACGCGAACCAGGTCTGGGACGTGCCTACTGCCATCCCGTGGGTGCGCGCGCTCGCGCACGCCAGGCCTGCCTGGATCGAGGAGCCGACGAGCCCGGACGACATCCTCGGCACCGCCGCGATCCGCCGGGGGGTGAGCCCGATCCGCGTCGCTACCGGCGAGCACGTCTCCAACCGGGTGATCTTCAAGCAGCTCCTCCAGGCTGCCGCGATCGACATCATGCAAATCGACGCATGCCGCGTGGCAGGCGTCAACGAGAACATCGCCAACCTGCTGCTCGCGGCCAAATTCGGAATCCCGGTGTGCCCGCATGCCGGCGGTGTCGGGCTGTGCGAGATTGTCCAGCATCTCTCGATGTTCGACTACGTCGCTGTCTCCGGGACCATGGACGGGCGCATGATCGAGTGGATCGATCACCTGCACGAGCACTTCGTCACGCCCGCCCGGGTGGCCGGCGGCCGCTACGCGGTGCCGACGATCCCGGGGGCTTCGTCGGAAATCAGGCCAGAGTCGGTCGCCGAGTTCACCTTCCCGTCCGGAGCCGCCTGGCTGGCGGACGGCTCGCCCGGATGACAAGCAGCGCGCCCGGCGGGAGGGCCGGCGGCGCGCCCGGCGACGGGACGGCGGTCACGGCACGGCGGTCACGGGACGGACGCGAGCCACTGTTCCACGTTGGCGATGTGCACGGTGGACCACGACCTGGCGATCTCGGGATCATGCGCGGCGAGCGCATCGAGGATCGCCCGGTGCTCCGCGAGAGTCTGCCCGTTGGCGCCGGCCTGGGTCAGCCCGCGCCAGACCCGGGCCCGGGTAGTCGGCGCGGACAGCGTCTCCAGCAGCGAGCACAGCACGTAGTTACCCGAGCACGCCGCGATCCGCCGGTGGAACTCCAGGTCGGTGGCGACGAGGTCCTCGGTGCCCGGTGACGGCCCGAGGCTGTCCAGCAGCTTGCGCAGGCCCTCGGTTTCCTCCGGCGTGATGCGCTCGGCTGCCATGGCCGTGGCCGCGGGCTCCAGAATCCGCCTTACCCGCAGGAACTCCAGTACCGAGGTGTCCCGGTGAAAGTCGACGATGAAGCTCAGCGCCTCAAGCAGCACCGCCGGCTCAAGGCTGCTCACGTACGTTCCGTCGCCGCGGCGGACGACGAGAATATTGACCAGGGACAGCGCCTTGACTGCCTCGCGCAGCGAACTGCGCGACAGCCCGAGGTCAGCGGCGAGGTCCGCCTCCTTCGGCAGCCGGTCCCCCGCGCGCAGCGTCCCGGAGACGATCATCGCCTTGATCTTCTCGATAGCCTCGTCGGTGAGCGCCACGGCCGACCCTCCGCTACCTTCCGCCTGCTGTCATCTAAATGCGTCGCCGCCGGGGCACGCTTTCGCTCTCGAACCTGGCCACTCTGCAGAGATCCGATGTTTGGTCCAAGTATCCCACAGCGCCAGCCAGGCCGGGCCGTGGCACGTTCCTGGCCGGGTCAGGCAGCCCGGTCGCGGCAGGCGCGCCAGCTGAGGGCGGCCGGGCTGATCACGTGCATGGGCAGGACCGGGTGCTCGGCCTTCTCGCTGGGCGCATCGGAGATCAGCAGGTCCGGGCCTGAGCCGGTCGCGTCACCGTACTCGGGTGTCACCCGCGCGTAGGCGCCGGTCCGGGTGCTGGCCAGATAGGTGGCCTCCGTCGTAGCCCAGGCCAGTGAGCCGGGCGCGATCGCCAGATCAGCGAAGTCAACGCCCGCCGGCAGCCGCAGCGCGACATGTGCCCGCTGATCCTGCGCCGGGGAGTAGTACAGCGCGGTAAGCCCGGGATTGAAGTAGGCCGTCCTGGTTCCGTCCGTGACAACGAAGTCGGTACCGTGCACGGCCCGCAGCACGGCGGGCAGTGCGGCAGGCCTGCCGGTGCTGAGGCTGAGCGCGTGCAGCGTCGTCTGCGTTCCCGGCAGGTCGGACTCCGGCCACACGACCAGGTCCCCGTCAAAGAACGGGGGCTGGGTGTGGCCACGGCGGACGACGCTGACTTTCCCGGTAGCGAGGTCGGCCAGCACCACCTCGATCTCGCCGTCCGGCCCGTAGCCCTGCGCCCAGGCCGCGTAGTGGCCGCTGACCGCCGGGGCATGCCAGGGGCTCGGCCACGCCGGGCCACGCGGGCCGCGCAGCGAATGGCCGAGGCGGCGCAGCCGGCCCGTGACCGAATCCCACCCGTAGACCGTGAAGTCGTCCAGGCTCCGCAGCGAGTGCGTTTCTTCCCAGACCAGCCAGCGGCCGCCCGAGGAGCCGTCAGCCTGGTCGGCGGCCGGATTCGGGTAGGCCCGGATTCGCCGCAGGTGCCCGGAGGCCAGATTCAGCGCGGCCACGCCGGCGAATTGCGGCATCCAGGCGGACACATAGGCCGTCCGGGCACCGGCCGACGATCCGAGCGGGATGACCTCGCCGTGCAGCGAGGCCGGCACCGGCCGCCGCAGCGCAGCCCGCAGGCTGGCGCTCCGCGGCGTGGCGCAGAACCGCTGCCAGCTCACCAGGCCGGGCTGAGATGTGCCCGCGGCCCGGGCCGTGCTTGCCTGCTGCCCGGCCGGATTCCCGGCCCGGGGCACGTCCGGCGGCGTACCGGGCAGCGCGGCCCGCAGAGCGCCGCCGGAGCCGGATCCCGCCGGTGCGGCGGTGCGCATTCCCCCGCACCCTGCCAATGCCGCGCCAAGCAGGCCGAACAAGAGCACCGCCGCGAGCCTGCCTGGCCGGCGGCTACCAGTCGTAGCCACGGGCGGCGAGAATCATCACGACCGTTCGTGACGCAAGCGAGGAGTAGGCCGGGACGGTAGCGCTCCACCCGATGCTCGGGGCACCATGTACCGAGTCCTCATACTCTGTCGTGGCGCCGGAATTCTGGTATCCCCGTATATCAAACCAGTGGAAAATCTCCTGATTCTCCGGATGACCGGCCAAATGCGGACCATCGGGAACTTCATAGGCATCCCCCGCCAGCGGGACGCCGCCGTCGTAGTTCACATCGGCTACCAGGTCGTTCTCGTATGTCCGGACCTGCGCACTGGACGGCGACCAGGGCACGGCAACGGCGACGTAGGCATTTCGCCGCTGGTCCGCGTTCAGCGCATCGGGCACCGGGTATCCAGCGGAATCTGACCAGCCGGTGCCGCTGCGCGTGGTCTTCATCTCGCGAGCCGCCGTCGACTGGCTCACCTTCGCGCCAAGCTGGCGTAACATCTCCGACACGGTGGCTGGGCCGCAGTAGTTGCTCGCGATCTGCGGCTGCTGGGTGGCCTTCAGGCTCCGTGCGGCCGGCAGCCCGGCGCGGCAGGAGCGGGTCGCGCATTTGGCGCCCGCAACTTCCCGTGCGCCTGTTCCGGCCAGTGCGGCGCCCGGTGCCGCCGCGAGCCACCCAATGAGCATGAAAAGTAAGATAACCGCCGATAATCTGGCTGCCCGCAGCCGAGACAACATGATTCCTCCGTCCGCTCATCGACTAGCTGCCCGGAACATTTATTCGTCGGGCATATCCGGATTACTACTAGATTCTCGCGGGCACGAGCAGAAACCGGCTGCCGCGGAAACCAGGTTATGACGGAAGCTAGCTGGCGTGGATTGAAACCTGCCAAGACAACGGCAGATGCACTGATCAACGCGGTTATGCATGCTGCCGGATAGCAGGCCAGTAAAGGGGTTCTGGCCTTATCCGGTGCCGCCCACGGGGCAGGAATCCGGGGGCACCGCTGGTGCGAGCGCCCGGGCCGGATGGCGCTACTGGCTCGCATGCCCGGCAGCATCGGCGGCCGAACTCGGCAGCCTCGGCGGGCGTGATGGTCAGCACCGGCTGGTACTAAGGAGGGCATGGCTGCCGATGACACCGACCAGGGTCCCGTGCCCGCTGCCGTCCCGGACCCCCGCGCGGAANNGCGGAACCGGACCTGCGGGCGGAAGCCGAGGGCCACCTGCGGGCGCTGGCCGGGCCGGATGCACGGCTGCGGGAGGACCAGTGGACGGCAATAAGGGCGCTCGTGGTCGACCGGCGCCGCGCGCTCGTGGTGCAGCGCACCGGCTGGGGCAAGTCGGCCGTCTACTTCACCGCGACCGCGCTGCTGCGGGCGCGCGGCGCGGGACCGTCGGTCATCGTCTCCCCGCTGCTCGCCCTGATGCGCAACCAGATCGAGGCGGCTGACCGCGCGGGCATTCATGCCCGCACGGTGAACTCGGCCAACATCGACGAATGGGAGCAGGTCTACGCGGAGGTCGCCGACGGCGCCGTCGACGTGCTGCTGGTCAGCCCGGAGCGGCTGAACAACCCGGGATTTCGTGACCTGGTCCTGCCCAAGCTGATCGCGGCGGCCGGGATGCTGGTAGTGGACGAGGCGCACTGCATCTCCGACTGGGGTCACGATTTCCGGCCCGACTACCGGCGGCTCCGGACGCTGCTTGAGGAGCTGCCGCCCGGCGTCCCGGTCCTCGCGACGACCGCCACCGCGAACGCCCGGGTGACCCGCGACGTGGCCGAGCAGCTTGGCGCGGGCGGTGAGCACGAAACGCTCGTTCTGCGTGGTCCTCTTGACCGGGACAGCCTGCATCTGGCTGTCGTGCGGCTGCCAGTTGCCCAGCAGCGGCTGGCCTGGCTGGCAGAGCACCTGGCCGAGCTGCAGGGTTCCGGCATCATTTACACGCTGACGGTGGCGGCCGCGCAGGAGACCGCCGCGTTCCTGCGCGACCGCGGTTACGACGTCGCCGCGTACACCGGGCGTGACGACAATTCGCAGCGGCAGGCGGCGGAGAACTCCCTGCTCGCCAACGAGCTCAAGGCGCTGGTCGCCACCAGCGCCCTTGGCATGGGCTTCGACAAGCCGGACCTGGGCTTCGTCGTGCACCTCGGGGCGCCGCAGTCGCCGATCGCCTACTACCAGCAGATCGGCCGGGCGGGCCGGGGCGTGCGGCGCGCCGACGTGATTCTGCTGCCCGGCCGGGAGGACGCCGACATCTGGGCCTACTTCGCGTCGCTGGCGTTCCCGCCGGAACGGGTGGTCAGGACCACGCTCGCCGCGCTGGCCGAGGCTGGCCGGCCGGTCTCCACCGGCGCGCTGGAAACCCGGGTGGACCTGAGCCGCAGCCGGCTGGAAATGATGCTCAAGGTCCTGGACGTGGACGGCGCCGTGCGGCGGGTGAGCGGCGGCTGGGAAGCGACCGGGCGGGCGTGGGACTACGACGCCGACCGGTACGCCCGGGTGAGCGCCGAGCGGTCCAGGGAGCAACGCGCGATGCTCGGCTACATCACCGCGGAAACCTGCCGGATGGAGTACCTGCGGCGCGAGCTCGACGATCCGGCGGCCGCGCCGTGCGGACGGTGCGACAACTGCACCGGCCGGCCCTGGAGTGACACGGTTTCGCCGGCAGGCAGTGCTGCCGCCCAGGACAGGCTGATGCGCCCTGGCGTGCAGATCACGCCAAGGAAGATGTGGCCGACGGGGATGAAGGACCTGGCCATCGACGTGTCCGGCAAGATACCCGCGGGCCTGTCGGCGGAGCCAGGACGGGCGCTCGGCAGGCTGACCGACCTGGGCTGGGGCCCTCGGCTGCGGTTGCTGCTGACGGCCGATGCGGGCGATGACCAGGTCCCGGAGGAATTCGTGACGGCGATGGTCAAGGTCCTGGCCGGCTGGGACTGGGCACAGCGGCCGACCGGGGTGATCACGCTGCCATCCAGGACCAGACCCCAGCTGATACGCAGCCTCGGGGAGCGGGTCGCCGGGATAGGCCGGCTGCCTTACCTGGGAACCCTGGAGTACGCCGCCGGGGCTGCCGATGATGCCCGGCAGTACAACAGCGCCCAGCGGCTGCGCGCACTCTGGCACTCGCTGGCTGTCCCGGAGCAGGTCGGCAGTGCGGTTGCCGGGCTTGGCGGCCCGGTATTGCTGGTCGATGACCGGGTCGAGACCGGGTGGACGATCACAGTCGCGGCCCGGCTGCTCCGCGAGGCAGGGGCGCCCGCCGTGCTGCCTCTCGTCCTCGCGGCCAGCAGCTGATCAGCCGGATCCGATGCGAAGCGGGTGCTCGGCAAAGGCAACCTGGCCAGCCTGCAGGACCAGTTCTCGCCCGCGTTCCGAGCCCGCGCCCGAGCCGGCGGGCCCGCGCCCGAGCCGGCGGGCCCGAGTTCAGGCCAGCCAGGCGTCATCCGCCTCGCGGAGCCGGACCCGGCCTGCATCCGCGGCGGGCTGCGCGATCGCGCCGAGCCAGGCGGCCGGCGCAGCCAGATCCTGCACAACCCACAGGTCCGGGCCGGCCTTGCAACTGTGCCGAACCTCCACCGGGCCGGCCAGGCCCGGCGTTACCTCCAGAGCCTGCAGCGAACTCGACAGGCCAACCCCGCAGGCTTTCAGCACGGCCTCCTTGCGGGTCCAGCACCGGTAGAACACCTGCAGCTGTCCATCTTCGCGGTGACCGCTCAGGTACTGCTGCTCCGAAGCGGTGAGGCAGCCGCTGGCCAGCTCGCCGACGTCGATGTCGCGGGGCACTTCGAGGTCCGAACCGATCCGGCGCCCGCGCGTGACAGCGAGCAGCCAGCGGTCGCCTGACCCGGACAGGTTGCAGGTGACGTCCGTGGGCGGCCAGTCAATGCGGGGCGGCCCGTGCCCGGGGCTTCCGCACTGGCAGCACGGCGTCCGCCCGAACCGCACCTCGGCGGGACCGACCGCCAGGTAGCGGGCGAGCAGCCGGCGCACCGCGGCGTGCGTTACCGCGAAACGCACCCGGTCCGCCTGCCGGACGAATCGCCGGCCCCGCGCACGCTCACCGGCCGAGAGAATCGCCAGGTCTGACTCCCGCGGCTCCCCCGGCGTGCTGCTCCGCTCGCCGATCCAGCCATGCCACGCATGCACCTCGCTCAACGAGAGCGCAATCGGGTCCGCCATCTGCCGCCCCGGCTGACGAGATCATTTGCTTCGCCGCAAGTTACCGCACCTCGCGGGCCGGCTGGCCGGTGACCCGGCGGGGACGGCGGAGGCGGCGGGCAGCTCATGGCGGGGGCGCCAGGCGATGGAAGGGGGCGCTAGGCGCTAGTCGGCTCCAAGCTTCGCGGCGTCCGTCACAGCGCCGGAGCCCGCAAGGCCTGTCTGCCATAGGCGGCCCTTCAGGCGGGAAGCAGCAGCCTGTCCATCGAGTCGAGTATCACCTGTATCTCGTCGGACGCACGGCCGCGCAGACCGGGATCCGCTTCGCCGATGAGTGCCTGGAACGTGAACACGATGCGGGACTGGCACGCCAGGAGCGTGGCATGAACGGATGCCTGGTCTTCCGTCGGCGTGAGCCGGGCCGTGAGCCCGGAACTTCCCGACGCGTCGAGCCAGACATCGATCGGATTCTCGGTGTCACGTTCCAGCCGGCCCAGTGCGCCCTTCAGCACCTGGAGCGCGTCATTCCAGGTGGCGGAGAATGAGCTCGCCGCTGCGGCCGGCTGGGCCGGCGGCGCGGGGGCAGTGCTGACCGCGACGCGGCTCTTGATGTCGGCGCTGATGATGATCGCGGCCGTCAGCAGCGCCGCCGCGATGATGACGCCCACGCTGGAGTACGCCGCCACGACGACGATGGGATGGGTGGTGCTCGTGACATGGAAGAGCGCCAGTGCTGCCGCGCCGACGACAGTGACGGTGGTCGCCAGTCCCGCTACCCGCGTCACGTTCAGGGCGTTCGTGCTGACGCCGGCCGTCGCGGCCGCCTCGCCGGCCGAAGGTGTCGCTGGCGCCTTGCTTGAGCCATTGTTGAGCAGCCCGATTTTCTCGAGCTTTTCCGTTAAAGATTTGGCAAAGCCAGCCTTCCTGATCTCCGCGGTAGCCAGGGTTGCGCCTTCGTCGACTAGGTCTTGCATCATGTGCTCTCCACGCTGCGTCACGCCCGGAACGTTCTTTCCCGGGACGATAGGGCATACATGGCACTGCCCGCCATGCGCCGCGATCACGCGACGAGGATGAGCCGCCGGGGACGGGCCGCAGGCGCCCCGTCTGGGCGGTTCCTCACCTTTCGACAGGATAAACCGCTAGGCGCTGGCCGACTCCGATACCGGGACGACAGGCTCCGCGCCGTCGCCTTCCCGGATGCCGTAGTGCCCGTAGAGGCGGCGCAGCGGGCCTGGAGCCCACCAGTTCGCCCGGCCGAGCAGCCGCATCGTGGCGGGCACCAGCAGGATCCGGACGAGGGTGGCGTCCACGATCAGCGCCACGATCATGCCGACGCCCATCAGCTTGATAAACGTGATGCCGGACGCGGAGAACGCGCCGATGACGATGACCAGCAGCAGCGCCGCGCTGGTGATGACCCCGCCGGTCCGCTGCAGCCCGCTCGCCACCGCAGCGGTGTTGTCGCCGGTCACGTCGTAGCGCTCCCGTATCCGGGACAGCAGGAACACCTCGTAGTCCATGGACAGCCCGAAGATGATCGCCAGCATCAGGATCGGCATGGTCGGGTCGATGGTCCCGGTCGGCGTGAAGTGCAGCAGCCCGGACAGGTGCCCGTACTGGAAGATCCAGACGACCACCCCGAACGTGGCCGACAGCGACAGCACGTTCATCACGATCGCCTTCAGCGGCAGCACCACCGACCCGAACGCGAGGAAGAGCAGGACGAACGTAGCCAGTACGACGACCAGCGCCATCCACGGCAGCGTGGCACCGAGGCCGGCCAGCTCATCCACGAGCTGGGCCGTGGTGCCGCCGACGTAGACCCGCGCGCCGGCTGGCGGCGCGGCGTCCCGGACATGCCCGACGATGGCTCGCGCTTGCGCCGACATAGGCCCAGGGGAATAACGCAGGTCCACCCGCGCGATGTCACCGCGAACCCCGGTCACCTGCCCGCCGGTGACGCCGGGAACGTGATCCAGGCGGCTCACATAGGCAGCGAGCTCGGCGCCGCGGCCGGCCGACGACACCGGGCCAGGGAACTGGATGACCGCCTCGATCGGGTTCGTCACGTTGCCGGGGAAGTCCCGGTTCAGCGCCTCGGTCACCACCCGCGGGCCCGCCGCGGCGGGCAGCACCTGGGCGTCGGTGCCGCCCCAGGTGATGTGCAGGAACGGCGAGCCGAGCACGGCCAGCCCGGCCACGATCACCACGACGTAGACAACCGGGCGGCGCATGACGCTGCGGGCCAGCCGGTACCACGCGCCGCTGGTCTCGTCGGCCGGCTGCCGGGCTGTCCGGGCACGCCGTTGCGGCCGCACTCGCAGCGCGTTGACCCGCGGGCCGAGGACGGCGAGCAGCGCGGGCATGACCGTCAGGGCTGCCAGCATGTCCACCAGGACCGTGGCGACCCCGCCGTAGCCCATGGAGCGCAGGAACGTCATCGGGAAGAGCATCAGGCTGGCCAGCGCCACNNAGTTCCTCGCGGAACCGGCCGACCATGAACAATCCGTAATCGATGGCAAGGCCCAGGCCGATGATGGTGGTGATGTTCACCGAGTAAATGGACACCGCGGTGAACAGCGTCAGCAACCGAAGTGCGGTGAACGAGCCGAGTATCGCGATGCCGCCGATCGCCAGCGGCAGGCTGGCCGCGGCAAGGCCGCCGAAGATCACCAGCAGCAGGACGAGGAGAACCGGCAGCGAGAAGCCCTCGGCCCGGCCGATGTCGGAGGTGACATCGGAGTTGATGGCTCCCTCGGTCGGGATCTGGCCTCCGGCGTGCTCGGTCAGGCCGGGCGCGGCGAGCTGGCCGGAGATCGCGTCGAAGTTCTTGATCCTGGCGGCGTCATCGGCGCCGGTCAGCTCGATCACCGCATAGGTCTGGTGGCCGCTGGCGCTGACGAACTGCCTCGATCCGGTGGACCAGTAGGTAGCGACCGACTCGACCTTGCTGCGGGGCAGCGCGCCGAGCGTCCTGGTCACCGCCGCCCGGTAGGCAGGATCGGCCACGGTCCGCGTCGCGCTCTGGTACAGCACCACGACATCGCCGGTATCACGCCCGAACGCGGCCGAGGCGAGGTCGCTGGAGCGCTGGCTCTGGCTGTTCGGCGTGTTGAAGCCGCCAGCGGTCTGCAGCGACCCGAAGACGCCGGTCCCCCAGACTCCGGCGAAGACCACGCCGATCAGCGTGATGACCAGGACGAGCCGCCTGCGGCGGTAGATGACACGTCCCCAGGTCTCGAACATTTGGTGCCTCCGCAGCTACACTGTTGCCAATCTTCACCGCAGTTAATGCCGTAAACAACAACTACCGTTAACTTCGCATACGCTGTTTATTGCTGTCAAGCTCGTTTGCCAGGGAGCCGCCCTGGCAGCCGGACGTGACCGCGACGAGCAACTCGGCGAGCACTTGCCGTGCCCGGCGGGGACAGGAGGCCAGCGTGGTGCAGGCACCGAGCCGGCGCGATCGCGCCCGGACCGCGACCACGCAGGAAATCAAGCAGACCGCCCGCCGGATCCTGGTGCAGGACGGACCGGGCGCCGTATCGCTGCGGGCCATCGCACGGGAGATGGGGATGACGGCGCCCGCGCTCTACCGCTACTTCGACAGTCACGAGGAACTGATCAAGCATGTCATCGCGGACATCTTCACCGAGCTCACCGATGACCTCCGGACTGCGATCGAGTCCGCAAGCGCGTCGAGCGGCGGCAACCTGACCGATAAGGTCATCGCGGCCTGCTGGGAGTTCCGGCGCTGGTCGCTGACCCACAAGCGGGAGTTCGGCATGCTGTTCGGCACGCCGCTGCCGGGGGTGAATGTCGAACAGGACGAGATCACCGCGGACCGCGGCGGCGAGTTCGGGAATACCTTCTTCGTGCTGATCCTGGAGCTGTGGCGCAAGCACCCGTTCCCGGTGACTGCGGATGAGGCAATCGATCCCGGACTGCGCCAGCAGCTGGAGCGCTACCGCGACGGTCTCGGCGAGCTCGGCACCGGCCTGCCGCTCGGCCTGCTGCTCATCTTCCTGCGCTGCTGGACGCGCCTCTACGGAACCCTGAGCCTGGAGGTGTTCGGTCACCTGGGCTTCGCGCTCGACGACGCCGGGCCCATGTTTGAGCTAATGCTGGTCGACACTGCCCCGCTGATCGGCGTGGAGTACCCGCAGCAGCGCTAACGTCGTAGTTGCCGGGAGGCACGCGGCACCCAGCTATGCCATGGCCCGGCAGCCACGACGACGACGACCACGACGACGACTACGACAGACGGAGGGCAGCCGGTGGCAGGCACGGCGGACTCGAGCGCGGCCGACCTGGTGGCGGTCTTCATCGACGTGGAGAATCTGGCGCTCGGCGCCGGGGAGAGCCTGCCGGGGCAGGCCGATCCGATCCCCTTCAAGGCCCTGGAGTTGCTCTGCCGGGACTACGGCAACACCACGATCCGGCGCGCCTACGCGGACTGGTCCAGGCCCGAGTTCGCCAAGCACCAGCACAACCTGGCCCAGAACGGGATCACCCTAATCCAGGTGACCAGGTTCGGCGCGCAGCAGAAGAACGCCGCCGACATCCTGATGGCGGTGGACGCCATGGAGGTGCTGATCACCCATCCTGATGTCGGCACGTTCATGCTGGTCGCCGGCGACGGTGACTACTCGCCGCTGGTGCAGCGGCTGCGCGAGTTCGGCAAGCGCGTCGTCGGCGTCGGCACGAAGGCGTCGGCCAGTGCCCGGCTGGTCGCGGTCTGCTCCGAGTACAAGTACTGGGGGACGATCGTCGCCGCCGTCAATCCGGAGGTCAGGGCCGAGGTCGGCGCCAAGTTCGACATCGCGGACGCGGAGCGGCTGGTGGTCGAGGCCATGGAGGAGTCCCCCGACGCGTCAGCGACCGGATCGTGGCTGAAGAGCAAGATGCTGGCCCTCGATCCGGCCTTCGACGAGCGCAACTACGGGTCCAAGAGCTTCCGCGTGCTGCTGTCGCGCTTGCCGGGCCTGGTCGAGGTCAAGAAGGACCGGGCATCCCCGGACATGCGGGTCACCCTGGTCGCGCCGCGGAAGGCCCAGAAGTCCTGACAGGCTCCGCCGATGCCACCAAGACGCCCCGGTGTTGAGCGCGAGCGCCAGGTTTGGGTCTTGCATGCTGTCACTACGCAGCCTCCCGGCAGATCCTCTCAGCTTCGTAGATCACTTCGCGGATCAAGACACTGGTCGAGGGCAACGGTCGGAGCGCGGTGCTGTGCAGTGGCTGACCATCGTGCCGCACGTAGATGGCGCTCAAGATCCGCCAGAGCCACCGCCCGGCCCGTACCAGGTGCGCCTGAGTCCCGGAACGCGGTCCGCGGCCTGTCCGGCTTGACCGGCCTTTACCTGCGTGGCCTGCAGGATCACAACACATCATCGGCTCCCTACCGTGTTAGCCCGCGACGCCCGGGCGGCAGCGCCGCCGCCCGGACCTGACTTTCGATGGGAACGAGCAGCTGGCGTGAGCGCCGGCAGCTCCTCTGCTCCCGCGCTGCAAAGGACCCGGTCGACCACCGCCTCGGCGCGCCAGCACGCCCGCGGACAGCGGAACGCCAAGGACTACCGGAACAGACAAAATGACCTCCACCTGGCTCGCAGCGCGTCAGCGCCGTGCAGGTAGAGGCCATTAGCGGGGCTAGCGAATCCCCGACGTTACGCGAGCCTCATCGCGTGCTGCTTACATAATACATCGGGCGCCAGCGACCCGGATCAGCTGCCCGCAGCTCAGTTGGGGTTGTACGGCGAGTACCTGAGGTCCGGGGCCGGCGTCGAGGTGAGCGTCCGCAGCATGGTGGTCTCCCGGGACAGCAGCGCCCGCTCGGCGGCCAGCCTGCCCGCCGCATCCGGCTCGGCGAGCAGTGCCTGCTGGTCGCTCAGATCGATGATGACCGACGCGGCCACGAGGTAGGACAGTACGACCGGATCGTCCGGCAGGTCCGGGACGCTGACCTGAGTCGCGCCGCGCGCGGCAAGCGCGTCGAGATAGGCCCGGAACCCGCGCCGCACGGCCTCGGCCTCGATTTCAGCAGCAGTCTGGTCGCCAGTGTCCTCAGCCAGCAGGTCCACCTCGCCCTGCAGGTACGGCAGCGAGTCGTCAAGCTCCAGCAGCCGGAACCGCTGGGTGCCGACGGTAACCACATCGAACCCGCCGTCGTCGTGCTCGGCGACCTGGCGCAGCGTCGCGACGCAGCCGATCTCGTACAAGGCGGAAATGCTGTCCACGCCCGTCTCGCGGCCCTTCTGGATCGCGATAACGCCGAACCGCTGCGGCCCGGGTCCATCCAGCAGGTCGCGGACCAGTCGCCGGTACCGGTCTTCGAANNCCACGCCTCTAGTGGACCACTCCGCCGGGCGGCTGCCAGCGCTGCCAGCCGGGATGCACAGCGAAATAACGTGACGGTCCGGGCGGGATGGCGGCCAGCTGCTCCCGCGGACTGAGGCTCATCCCGGCCGGCACCGGCTCCCACCACGGCTCGCGGGCGAACATGCGGCTGAACAGCTCCCGTCGCCCGCCCGCAGGACCGAGCACAAGCTGGGCCGGGACGCGCTGATCGGGCCGCTGCCAGCGGAAGTCCCCGGACAGGCGCAGCGACATGCCGCGGTTAGGCAGTGCGGCATGCGAGGTAAGGCAATGGAAGACCAGCGCGTCCCCCTCCTGGTAATGCGCGGCGGCCCAGCCGCGCTCATCCCGGCGGAGCACGCGCGGGCGCTGCGGCCGGCCGAGATGACTGCCCGGCCGGACCGCCAGCCCGCCCAGCCGGACAGGGATCTCCATCAGCGGCACCCAGGTCGTGAGCATGTCCTGAACGCCGGAGACGGCGTAGTCCTGGTGCACGTAACGGCCGCGTGCCACGCCGGGCGGGCCCTCGGGGTAGACGGCACGCAGGACTTTCGCCGGGTAAGAGAAAGCCTGCGGCCCGAGGATCAGCCTGATCAGGCCGCGCAGCGGCGCGAGGTAGGGGAGCTGGTTGAAGGCGGGGCTGGTGATGGCGGCACGGAACGCCGGGTCACCGAGCGCCTCCATCGAGTTGAGCGCCCGCCGGTCCACCGAGGGGATCCCGCGATCATCTACCCAGCCGCCCCGGCGTAGCTCAGCGAGCACGCCTGCGCCGGCCGCCCGCACCTCCGCGACGGGCAGCAGGCCGCGGAAGAAGAGGTATCCGTCTTCCGCGAGGCGCCGGCGCAGCGCGCCGGCATCACCCAGCAGGCCACCGGAATCTGCCAGTTCGTCCACGCGTACCACGATAGCTGCGCGGTGACAGGCCGCTGCCGGAAGATTCCGGCAAGCAGGCCTGACCGCGCCGCCGGGAGTGCCCGGTGGCTGCGGCCTGTGCTACACAAGGATCCGAGCAAGGGAGCGCGCGTGGATCAGCTCAGCCTCGGAGTCATATCGCGGTCGCGGAAGGAGCACGAGCGCCGGCTCGCGATCCACCCGCTGCACGTCGAGCGGATCGACGCCGGCCTGCGGGGACGCGTCTACCTCGAACGCGGCTACGGTGAGCATTTCGGCGTGCCCGACGCGCAGCTGGCACCCTACGTCGCCGGGCTCCGTCCCCGCGGCGAGCTCCTGGCGGACTGTGATGTCATCCTGCTGCCCAAGCCCCAGCATGAGGATGTAGCAGCGCTGCGGGCGGGGCAGGTCCTGTGGGGCTGGCCGCATTGCGTCCAGGACGAGGAGATCACCCAGCTGAGCATCGACCGGCGGCTGACGCTGATCGCCTTCGAGGCGATGAATTACTGGTCCGCGGACGGGTCGTTCAGCTTGCACGTCTTCCACAAGAACAACGAGCTGGCCGGTTACAGCTCGGTGCTGCATGCCTTGCAGCTCATCGGCAGGACGGGCGACTACGGCCGCCGGATGCGGGCGGCCGTGATCGGCTTCGGGGCAGCCGGCCGGGGGGCGGTGACTGCCCTGGCCGCGCATGGCGTGACCGACGTCGACGTCCTGACCCACCGTGACGTCAACGCGGTCGGCTCGCCGATCCACTCGGCGCGCATAGTGCGCTTCGAGCAGGACGACGACGACCCGGGCCGCAGTCATGCGCTCGGCGAAAGCGGCCGGGTGCCGCTGGCGGCCTTCCTCGCCCAGCACGACATCGTGGTCAACTGCGTACTGCAGGACACCGATGCGCCGCTGATGTTCGTCACCGGCGACGACCTGGGCTCCTTCGCGCCCGGCAGCCTCATCGTCGACGTGTCCTGCGATGAGGGCATGGGCTTCGGCTGGGCGCGCCCCACATCCTTCGCCGAGCCGATGCTCGTGGTAGGCGACAACGTCCACTACTACGCCGTAGACCACAGCCCGTCGCACTTGTGGGACTCCGCTACCTGGGAGATCAGCGAGGCGCTGCTGCCGCACCTGCGCACGGTGCTGACCGGCCCGCGGGCGTGGGACGCGCACGAGACCATCCGCCGGTCCATCGAGATCCGCGACGGCGTCATCCAGAACTCGCGCATTCTGTCCTTCCAGGGCCGTTCGCCGGACTACCCGCATCCGGTTGGGGCGGCCGCAGGCCCGCTACCTCCNNCACCTACCTCCCTGACGTCACCGAGTCCAGTAGGTCCTTGGTCAGCACCGACCGCACCGTGATGTCCTCGGCGCCAAGCGGGTTCTCTCCCGGTGCGGACCGGTCGATGGCGCAGACGACGGTCGTCACGGTAGCGCCGCCGGCCCGAAGGGCCAGGGCCGCGTTCCGGACGGCACCGCCGGTAGTGATGACGTCCTCGACCAGGAGCACCGTGCGGCCGGCCGGGTCGCCGCCCTCAGCGAGCTGACATGTGCCGTAGGTCTTGGCCTCCTTGCGCACGAAGAGGGCCGGTATGCCGGTGTCGCTGCTGAGCATGGTGGCCAGCGGCACGCCCCCGAGCTCGAGGCCGCCGAGCAGGTCAGTGCCTGCCGGGATGAGGGCGCTCATTCGCTCGACGACGCGCCGCAGCAGCACCGGATCCGATTCGAACAGGTACTTGTCGAAGTACTCGCTGGATACCTTGCCGGAGCGCAGCGTGAACACCCCGCGCAGCCGGCATCGGGCGTCGATGTCCCTGGCGAGCTGGACTAGGTCGCTGTCTGGCACGAACAGATCATGTCAAACATCTGCGCGCCCGGCATGCCCGGTCTCACCAGCCGAGTTCGCGAAGCCGGGCGTCGCCGATGCCGAAGTGGTGGGCGACCTCATGGACCACCGTACGGCGCACCTGGACGGCGACGTCCTCCTGCGTGCGGCAGACCGCGCAGATCGCCAGGCGGTAGATGGTGATCCGGTCGGGCAGCACCCCGGCGTAGTGCGTTGTGCGGCTCGTCAGCGGGACTCCCTGGTAGAGCCCGAGCAGGCCGGGCGGACCCGCATCGTGCTCGACGGTGACAGCCACGTTGCGCATCAGCCGGCCGAGCTGATCGGGCAGGCCGTCCAGCGCCGCGGCGACCATCTCCTCGAACCGGTCGGGTGCTACCTCAATCACGATCTCATTGTCGCCCAGCGCAGCGGCTGATCAGCAGCTCCCATGCCGCCAGCATCCAGTAACACGTCCCGCATCCCCCGGATCAGCGTGCGCGGAGAAAAGTCCTGCCCAGATCCTTAGCGACTCTCAGGATATCGGGGCTCGCCAATTGAGATTGATTGAGCGGCAGTATGTCATCGAAGGTAATGACGCCCACCGCGTCATGGCCGTCGCCGTGGAAGACCGGAACGCAGAGCACGGACTTGATTTCCTCATTATCCAGTATCTTCATAGTCATAATTCTCATACTAAAATCCACATTTATCCGCGGGACGAGTTCTCCCTGGTGCCCGCCCAGCACCGGGACTCGTTCCTCGAGCGCAGTGCTCGCGCAGCTACCATCGCCTTTCCGCCAGTTTTGGTTTCTCTCGAAATCGCGATACGCCGTGCTGAGATACTTCATCTTGAGCACCCCGTGCCGCTGCAGGCTCATAAAATTGGCCCGCACATCTTTTATGCCGCTGGCATGAAGAAAGTCGACTGCGGTGTCAAGAATGCTTTGCTTAGCCGTTTGAGACAGCGTCAGCTCCGCTAGCGAGAACCCAAGAAAAGTAGCCAGCCCGCCCGCGATAAATAGCCAGATCCGGGCTGTGCCGCTCAGCAACGCAGCACCAGTCAGGGCTACTGGCCCCACAAATACGTAGATCAAGCGAGCTATAATGTTCACTGCTGCTCCCTATAGCGGTCGCCAACCGCTCCCTATAGCAGTCGGCAACAATATTCAGATTCTCAGTCAGGCTGCCGGGCGCTCTTGAGGATGTCTCGCATCGATCGCTGCAGATCCGGGGCGAAGAGCACACCGCCAGCGACTTCAGCGTCGCGCTCGGCCTTCGTGTCCCAGAAGACTTTTTCCAGCATTGCGGACAATTCTGGCGGGATGTACGCAGCAGTATCCGCTGGAAACTGCGAGTTAGTGAATGTCACCTGAAGGCCCTGGCTAGCGGCGATCTGCGGCCATACTTCTGGCAATCTTGCGAGGCGCTGCGGAGCGAGCGCGCCGCCCGGCTCGTCTGGGCTGGCGATAATCACGTGCTGAATACGAGAATTCATGATGGCCACGGTGCACATCGGGCACGGCTCGAGAGTGGCATAGAGCAGCGATTCGGTCTTAGGCGAAGCCGGCACTGGCTTAGGCGAAGGCGGCACTGGCCTGACGAAGACCTCGGTGCCTGCGCCGGAAGCTACCGCTGAGTATGGGTCATGCCATTGAGCTGCAAGCCCCGTGCGGCGTGCTGCGCTGAGAGTCATGAACCGCTCGAAGCAGCGGATGGCGTTAGCTTCCGCATGACCAAATGGGTCACGCGCCGAGATCATCGTATTCTGCCCGAAGATAATGAGTTCCACATCATCGCAGCGGACAGCCAGCGCGGCACTGATTCCGTAGTCACCGGATTTAGTCGCGCGAACGGCCCGGTCAAGCAGTACAGCGAAAAATTCCTCAGCCGTTTGCGGCTCGATCAGCGCCAGGCGCGACGCAAGGTACTCGCTAGCTTGCTGCGCCAGGGCTTCGGGGACTGGATAGTTCATCTAGCTTCCTCCGTCTCCTTCGTCCTGGCCCGCCAGCCGCCGGTAGGCCGGTGCGAGCAGCGCAGCCAGGTCGTTGCCGCGCACCTGGACGGCCGGCGGCTCGAAGGTGCGCAGCAGCAGGTCCGCGGCGGTGGCCGGGACCGCGGGCAACCAGCGCAGCCTGGCCTGGCTCATCCCCGGCGACCAGAAATCCGCTAGGCACTGGGCCAGCGGGCGGTCCGCGACCTCGATCACCGGCCGGGGCGCGGCCGGCCCGGCGGCGGTCAGGCCGCGCAGCGAGGCGAGCAGGTCTTCCCTGCCCCGGCCGCGCCAGGCCAGCATGCCGAACGGGTCGGCGTCGAACGCCTCGGCGAGCACGTAGCAGACCGCGGCCAGGTGCTTGCACGGCACTTCCCAGTCCGGGCAGGAGCAGGACATCTCCATGTCGCGCTGCCTGCCAGGGAACAGCGGGGTGCCGCAGTCGGCGAACACTTCCTCGATCTCCTGGGGCATTTCGCCGGCCAGCAGCCTGGCGCGGAACAGTGCCTGGCCGGCCAGCGCGCGCTCGACCCGCTGCCACTGCGGGATGGTCAGCGGCAGCACCTGGATCCGGACCTTGTACGGCTTCGGCCGTGACCCCTGCACCTGGGCGGTCACGTACCCGGGCGAGATGTCGAAGTTGAGCACCTGGCCGCGGCGGGCGTAGTTGCGGCCCCTGGCCAGCCTGCCGGTCATGCCGAAGGACTCGAGCACGCCGATGAACCGCCGCGACCACCATTGCTCGCCGATCGCGCCGCGCTTGCTGCGCGCCTTGATGCCGCCCTCGACCCGGCGCGGCTGGGACCGCTCCGGCCAGTCCCGCCAGTCGCTCATCCGGGCTCCCGCCGCGTCACTGCGACACCGCCTCTGGCGACAGCGCGATGACCTTGCGCAGTTCGGCGACGGACAGCTCGGTCAGCCAGCCCTCACCGGTACCGACGATCCGCTCCGCGAGCGCCTTCTTCTCCTCGATCATCGCGTCGATCCGCTCCTCCAGGGTGCCCACGCAGACGAACTTGCGTACCTGGACGTCCTTGCGCTGGCCTATCCGGAAGGCCCGGTCGGTGGCCTGGTCCTCCACCGCCGGGTTCCACCAGCGGTCAAAGTGGATGACGTGATTGGCGGCGGTCAGATTCAGCCCGGTGCCGCCGGCCTTCAGCGACAAGACGAACACCGCGGGATCCGTTGTCTCCTGAAAGCGGGAAACCATGCCGTCGCGCTGCTTTTTCGGCGTCCCGCCATGCAGGTAAAGGACCGGGCAGCCCAGCCGGGCGGTGAGGTAAGGCTGCAGCATCCGGCCGAATTCCGCGTACTGGGTGAAGCACAGCGCCTTCTCGCCGCCCGCGATCACCTCGTCGCAGATCTCCTCCAGCCGGGCGAGCTTGCCGGACCGCCCGTCCAGCCGGGAGCCGTCGCCGAGCAGGTGCGCGGGATGGTTGCACGCCTGCTTGAGCTTGGCCATCGTGGCAAGAACGAGCCCGCGCCGCTCGATGCCCTCGGCTGCCTCGATCTTCGCGAGCATGTCC
The DNA here is from genome assembly GCA_003168215.1 of Actinomycetota bacterium. GTDB lineage: Bacteria > Actinomycetota > Actinomycetes > Streptosporangiales > Streptosporangiaceae > Palsa-506. The sequence goes on along the minus strand of PMSW01000070.1, from coordinate 20,669 downwards.
GTCACGGTCGCCTGGTACAGCGACGCCTGCTCCGGGGTGAGGTTGCACCAGATCTTCATCTCCAGCTTGTCCGGCAGGTCGGAGATGATGCTCTTGTCGGTCTTCAGCCGGCGCAGGATGAACGGGCCGGTGATCCGCTTCAGCCGGGCGGTTGCCTCGGTGTCGCCGCTGCGCTCGATCGGGTTCGCGTAGGCGGTGCGGAATTTCTCCGCCGGGCCGAGCAGGCCCGGACTGGTGAATTCCATGATCGACCACAGCTCGGTGAGCCGGTTCTCGACCGGGGTGCCGGTCAGCGCGATCCTGGATCCGGCGGGCAGGCTGCGGACCGCCTGGGCCTGGCGGGTGGCGGAATTCTTGATGTTCTGCGCCTCGTCGCAGACCACCCGGCGCCAGCCGATCCCGCTGAGGGCATCACGGTCCCTGGCGACCAGGGCGTAGGTCGTGATGACGAGGTCGGCGGCGTTCAGCGCTTCGGCGAGTTCCGGTCCGGTCAGCCGGTCAGCCCCGTGGTGCACGTGCACGCGGAGGTCCGGCGTGAACCGGGCCGCCTCCCGCTCCCAGTTCCCGACCAGCGACATCGGGCACACCAGAAGGGTGGGTGCAGACTTGCCATCCTCCGGTCTAGAGTCATTTGCGAGCAAAGATAGGGTTTGGGGGGTTTTACCCAATCCCATGTCGTCGGCGAGGATTCCGCCGAGGCCGAGGTTGCCGAGGAAGGACATCCAGGCAAGGCCGCGTTCCTGGTAGGGACGCAGTTCGCCGTGGAATGACGCCGGGGTGCCGGCCGGGGCGAGCCGCTGGTCGGCCTGGCCGGAGAGCAGGTCGCCCAGCCAGCCGTCAGCGTCCACGCCGACGACAGGCAGGTCGTCATCCAGCCCGTGCAGCCCGGCCAGCAGCGCATCCGCCGCGGGCATGGTTCCGGTGCTGCGGCGTTCAAGGAATTTCAGGGCCGCCTGCAGGTGCCGGTCGTCTAGCTCCACCCACTGGCCGCGGAGCCGCACCAGCGGGACCTTAAGCCTGGCGAGTTCGGCAAGGTCTTCCGCGTCCAGCGTCTGGTCGCCCAGCGCCAGTTCGTAGCGGAAGTCGACCAGGTCCGTCATGCCGAACATGGGCTTGGCGGCACTGCCGGCGCCCGCGGCCTGCTTCGACCGGGTAGTCATCTTCAGGCCAAGCCGTGCCTTGCGCGCCCAGTCCGGCAGCAGCACGCCGAAGCCGGCACCCGACAGCAGCGGGCCGGTCTCCCGCAGGAACCGGAACGCTCCGCCGGTGTCCAGCGTGACCGCGGCCGGCGCCGCGCTGCGCAGCTCAAGGTCAAGCTCTGGGAACAGCCGCGACGCGCGGCCGAGCCCGGCGAGCAGCTCTTCCTCCGGGTGCCTGATCCCGGCCATGGCCCAGCCGCCCGCGCTCGCGCCGGACCAGACATCGGCCGCGGGCAGCAGCAGGCTNNTGGTGACGTCAGGGTTGGTGACGGCCGGCTCGACCAGCCGGAAGCAGGTGCGGACCGGCCCAACCGGGGCCTGCGCGACGCTGCGCCAGGCGGCTAGATCGGCGGCGAGGCTCGCCGCCTCGGCCTCGTCTTCCGGTGTCATCACGGCGACTTGCGGGTTCACGCTGGTCAGGGCCGCTGCCCAGCGCTCGGCAACAGGAACGCGGGCCGGCCGGCGACCGCGTCGCGCGGGCAGCAGGGCAAAGCCGGGCTGACTGGTCAGGCTGGCCCGCGCCGCTGCGTCGGTGAGCGCGTCGAGAGCATCGGTCAGCACCAGCGCCGACGAGTCTCCCCCGGCCGACGTGGCACGGCACAGCGGCGGCATCGCGGCAGCAAGCTCGCGTGCCCGCTGCGCGTCGGCACCTGACAGCACGGGCCGCCAGCGAGCGGCGTAGCCACCGCTCTGGCCATCGCCGCCGGCCACCGCAACGCCGCCGGCCACNNCGACCAGTACCGGCAGCAGGCGCCCACGCGCCGCCAGGTCCCCGGCCAACTGCGCAAGGGCAGTGAGGTAGTGCACGGATCCGCCCTGGACGGCCCGGGCGCCGCGGGCGCTGGCCTCGCCGAGCACGCTGAGCAGCTCGAACGCGGCGGACGGCCCGAAGGTCAGCGCGGGCACGCGCCAGGCGGCGAGCGCGCTGCGGCCCGCGGCCTTCGCTGGCTGGCTGTCCGGCGCCGTGCTCAGCTCCGGCGAGGCCAGCGGGCCCTCCGCGGTGGCGGGCAGCCACAGGGTCAGCTCGTCCTCGACGGCCTTGAGTGCCAGCTCGGCGACCGGCTCAGCCAGTTCGGCGACGACATCGGCGAGTGCATCCGCGGCAGCGGCAAACGGGTGCGGCCGCGGGACGCGGGACGCACGGCCCGGCCGTGGCGGGGCAACGGCCGGGCCGTCGGGGTCCTCTGCCCACAGGCCGAGCGCGCCGTACGCCCAGATCCCGTGGATCGTCAGCATGATCAACGCTCCAGCAGCGGCCGGGTTACCGTCACGCCACGAACGGCTGGGCGCCTGAGTCCGTGGTCATCTGGCGGCCGGCGGCATTCCAGCCTTGCATTCCGTCAGCGACGTTGAGCGCCTGCCAGCCCGCGCCGGCCAGCGCCTGCGTCGCGCGCGCCGACCGCGCACCGGACCGGCAGATCACGTAGACCGCGGTGTCCCGCGGGATCTCAGCGCTGCGCGCGCTGAGTTCGCCGAGCGGGATGTGCCGGGCGCCCGGCGCGTGACCGGCCGCCCATTCATCTGGTTCGCGCACGTCCAGCAGGAACGCGTCGTCCGGCACGCCGGCGGCCGGAACCCCGGGAACGGCATCACCCATGCTCACTAAATGCTCCCCTCGGGACGCTGACGACTGCAGGACACCGGAATCGGCAGACCTCACTCTACGAGTGGTGACTGCCCGGCAGGCAGGCCCTTCGCCGATGCCTTCGCAGCCGCTGTCCCCGAAGACCGGAGAACACCGACGCATCTCCTGGCTACGGGCAGCAGAGACGCGGTTCGCGCGCTCCCGCCGCGTCGACGACGCCGGCTGCGCACGAACCTGGCCCGGGTTTCCATGATGAGTTGATATTTGGCTCGTTTCCGCTGGTCAGGGATAGCCTGAGGCAGGTTCGGAATCTTCTACCGCTGCGGCCTGTTTGGCTCCGACGTGATCATTCGTGCCGCACTGCCCAGCGAATTCGCCGAGATCGGCGATATCCGGGTGTCCGCTTACCAGGCTGACGGATTCCTGTCGGCCAGCTCGCGATACGCGTCGACCCTCCGGGGCCTGGGAACGGCCGGCGATGGCCACATTCTGGTCGCCGTAGCTGACGGGCAGATTCTCGGCACCGTCATGCTGCAGCACTGGCCGCACGCCGGTCAGGTGGTGCTCGGACCGGATGAGGCGGAGATCAGGGCGCTGGCCGTGGCCCCCGGCGGGCGCCGCCGGGGAACCGGCCGCGCGCTTATTCGCGCGGTGACCGACCAGGCTGCCAGCGAGGGGATACGGCACCTGGTGCTCTGCACCCAGCCCGACATGCGCGCGGCCCACCAGCTGTATGAGCAAGCCGGATTTCACCGGCTCCCGGAACGGGACTGGTCACCAGAGCCGGGCGTCACTCTGCTCGGCTACGGCCTGATCCTGGCGGACCGGCAGTAGCCAGTCGCGGTGGCCAGTCGCGGTGGCCAGTCTCAGAAATCGGTGCCGGAGTCCTTCGCGCTGCCGCGGTCTGCGGGCGGCCGGGTGACGCTGTCCGGCACCGGGCTTCCGTTCGCCAGTGCATCGCTGGCGCCGGTGCCGGTGGCAACCCCGCCGGTCGCCACTTTGCTGGCCGCGACGGTGCCCTGGCGCGGAGCGGAGACGTTCCTGAGGTGCTTGGCCATCGAGCGGAAGAGGAAGTACAAGATAAGGCCCATCCCGGCGACGACGAGGAACCCGAGGACCCCGGGCGCCGCTTCACTCGCCGCCGATGCCGCCAGGACCATTACAGTCTCGCTCTCTCCCTGACTCCGGCGAACAGGTCGTCCTCCGGCTTCTCAGTATCCACCAGCGACCTGGCGAGATGGTAGTCCTCCGTCGGCCATGCTGCCCGCTGGGCATCCAGCGGGCAGCTGAACCAGGAGCTTGTCGGGTCGATCTGGGTGGCGTGGGCGATGAGCGCCTGGTCACGGATCTCGAAGTACTCACCGCAGGGCACCCGGGTGGTGATCTCCCACTCCCGCCTGCTGCCGTCCATCTCGTCCAGCCTGGTCAGCCGGTCGGCATACGGCGATTCCAGCCCGCGCCGCAGCATCTCCTCGTGCAGGGCGGTGAACCGGGCCCGGTGGAAGCTGACGAAGTAGTACAGCTTGAGCGGCTGCCACGGCTCGCCGCAGCCGGCGTAGCGGTCCGGATCCGCGGCGGCCTCGAATGCCTCCACCGTCACCTGGTGGGTCTTCACGTGATCCGGGTGCGGGTACCCGCCGGACTCGTCGTAGCTGAGCATCACGTGCGGGCGGAACTCGCGCACCGCCTGCACCAGCGGCGCTGCTGCCACATCGAGCGGCTGGAGCGCGAAGCAGCCGTCCGGCAGCGGGGGCAGCGGATCCCCCTCGGGCAGGCCGGAGTCGACGAATCCGAGGAAGCGCTGCTGCACGCCGAGAATCTCCCTGGCCCGGTTCATCTCGGCGCGGCGGACCCGGGCGAGATCAGACCGGACGTCCGGCCGCTCCATGGCCTTGTTCAGGATGTCGCCCCGCTCCCCGCCGGTCAGCGTGCAGACCATGACATCGACGTTCTCGCGGGCGTAGCGCGCCATGGTCGCCGCGCCCTTGCTCGACTCGTCATCCGGATGTGCGTGGACCGCCATCAGCCGGAGCGGCCCGGGGTAAGGGCACTCTGATTCTTCGGCCACCGCGCTTTCCTTGCTGGCGGCCTTGGAAGCTGGATTAGTGGTCACGGCTGACAAGAATTCCCCTCGGTACCTTGCGACGAATAAGACCGGCGCGGCATATCGGGATCAAGCGCGCCATCAGGGCACCGCCATAAGGCGGCGATGCCAGGAAGTCATTGTGCAGGACAACAAGCCAGCTACGCACGCGCATTCCCCCTGCGGCGCGACCGTGCCGCCCGTGCCGGCCGGGCCGCCCCGCGCGGCCCGGGCGGCCCGGGGCGGGCGGCCCGGGAATGCACAGCGCGATGACCAGGCTGGAGCCGCGCCAGGCGGCCCCGGCGAAGGGCCGCCCGAACGGGAGGGGCGGCGGCGTTCCTGCGCTGATGCGGGCCAGCGCCAGGTACGGTAAATGCCGGCCGATGCGTAACGGTCGGCCGGCGCCCTGTACAGGGCCGTGAATCGTCCTTTACGCTCTCTATCCGACCCCATGTCTAGCGGCAGTGATCGTTAGACCGCGGGAAACGCTCCGCCAGCACTGGATTTTCAAGATCATCATAGCTCTGACCTGGTTATTTGTTGAGCGTGTACGCTCGAAGGATTACCCCCTAGGGCCCTGCCAGGGCCCGGCGGACCCCCCGTCCGCACCGCACGCGAGGAGTACCCGTGACCGAAACCCGCGATGACATCGTCAGCTGGCTCACTCAGGACGCCTACGACCGGCTCAAGTCTGAGCTGGACCACCTCTCCGGGCCAGGCCGCGTCGAGATCGCCAAGAAGATCGAGGCCGCCAGAGACGAGGGCGACCTGAAGGAGAACGGCGGCTACCACGCGGCCAAGGAAGAACAGGGTAAGCAGGAAGGCCGCATCCACCAGCTGCAGCACATCCTGGACAACTCCCGGGTCGGGGACCCGCCGCGGACCGACGGCGTGGTCGGTCCCGGCATGACCGTGACGATCAGGTTCCAGGGCGACGAGGACGAGGTGACGTTCCTGCTCGCGTCCCGCGAGGAAAGCGGCTCACCGATCGACGTCTACTCGCCGCGGTCTCCGCTGGGCAACGCGATCGCAGGCAAGAAGGTCGGCGAGACGGCCACCTATAACTTGCCGAACGGCCGCGTGGCCACCGTCGAGATCCTCGAGTCGGTCCCGTACGGCGGAATCTGACCCGGCGGAATCTGACCCGGTGCCGCGGCACGATGTGACCCGGTGCCATACGGCGGAATCTGACCCGGCGTTAGTGGACGAGCTCGGGCGAGGTGGCAGCTGCCTCGTCCGGGGCACTGGCGCTGCCGCGCAGCGGGATCTCCTTGATGAACAGCGCCACCACGAAGGCGAGCACCATCGCCGGGAGTGCCCAGATGAAGACGCCGTCGATCGCGTGCGCGATGGCGAAGAACACGTCGTGACGCACCACGACAGGCAGCCGGGCCACGGTCGCCGGGTCGATCTGCCCGCCCGGCGCATTGAGGTGCGCGCCTGGCAGCTTCGCGCTGAGCACGTCGGTCAGCCGGCTGGCGAAGATCGCGCCGAACACCGAGACTCCGATCGAGCCGCCTATCTGCTGGAAGAACAGCCGTGAGCTGCTGGCCACGCCGATGTCCTTCAGCTCGACGCTGTTCTGCGCCATCAGCGAGGTGATCTGCATCAGCAGGCCCATGCCGAGGCCGAGCACAACGAAGAAAAGCCCGGAGGTCACCCGGGTGGTCCCCACGCCGAGCATCGACAGCAGGTACATGCCCGCGCCCATGCCGGCCGAGCCGAGGATAGGCAGCGCCTTGTAGCGGCCGGTCCGGGTGGTGATCTGGCCCGCGATGATCGAGGTCACCATCACCCCGACCATCATCGGGGTCAGCAGCAGGCCGCTGACGGTCGGCGACGCGCCCTGAACCGTCTGCTGGTACAGCGGCAGGAAGGTAATGGCGCCGAACATGGCCAGGCCGACCAGGAAGCTCAAAGCGGCCACCAGCGAGAAGTTCCTGTTCCTGAACAAGTGCAGCGGCAGGATCGGCTCGGCCGCCCGCCCCTCGACCAGCACGAACGCCACCGTGGCGGCCAGCGCGAGCACGCAGAGGCCGATGATCCGCCCGGATCCCCACGAGAACTCCGTGCCGCCCCAGGTCGACACCAGCACGATCGCCGTCGCAGCCAGCCCGAGCAGGCCTGCGCCCAGATAGTCGATCTTGTGCTCGGTCCGGGTGGGCGGCAGCCGGAGGACCCTGGCCAGGTAGACGAACGCGACGCCGCCGATCGGCAGGTTGATGTAGAAGACCCAGCGCCAGGAGAAGGTGTCGGTGATGAAACCGCCAGCCAGCGGCCCGCCGATCGTGGCGATCATCATCACGGCCATGATGTAGCCCATGTACTTGCCGCGCTCGCGCGGCGACACCAGCTCGCCGAGTATCGATATCGCGCCGACCATGAGGCCGCCGGCGCCCAGTCCCTGCAGCGCGCGGAACCCGATCAGCTGCGTCATCGACTGGGCCAGGCCGGACAGCGCCGATCCGGCCAGGAAAATCACGATCGAGGTCAGGAACAGCTTCTTGCGCCCGTAGAGGTCGCCGAGCTTGCCGTACAGCGGCGTGGTGACGGTCGACGCGAGCACGTAGGCGGTCACCACCCAGGACAGGTGCGCGACCCCGCCGAGGTCACCGACGATGCGCGGCAGCGCCGTGCCCACAATCAGCTGATCGAGCATGGCCAGCAGGATCGCGAGCATCAGGCCCGGCAGCACGACCTTGATCTCGCGCTTGGCGGCAGCAGCATCCGCGCCGGATGCCGGTACCGGCTGTGCAACTGCCATGATCAAGCTCCCTCGGGTGGCGCGACCTGGCCGGCCAGCGCGCGATTATTCGCAACCTACTTGCCGACCGGCTAGCATCTTTCGTAGTGCAGGCTAAGCTGCTAACTTACCGGCCGTCAAGTAAATTGGGGCCACCTTCCATGAGACGCGGCACAGCTGAGATGAACGAGACCAGGCGCGGCCAGCCGGAGGTTCCCGTTGCGCATCATGACGCGCGCGGCCGCAGCGACACCAGGGCGCGCATCCAGGAAGTCGCCGTCGCGCTGTTCGCCGAGCAGGGCTACGAGAAAACGTCGCTGCGCGAGATCGCCGAGCGGCTGGACGTCACCAAGGCAGCGCTTTACTACCACTTCAAGTCCAAGGAAGACATCGTCCGCAGCCTCGTCGAGGACTACTTCGGCCAGGTCGACGCACTGATCACCTGGGCGAGGGCACAGCCGGCCACCGCGGCAACGCGCGGCGAGATCCTGCGCCGCTACGTCGGCATCGTCGCCGAGGGCGACGAGGTGTTCCGGATGCTGCACCAGAACCAGGCCGCGGTGACCAGCCTCGCCGCCGCCAAGAACCGCGGCGAGCTGTTCCGTGAGCGGATGAGCTCGCTGATCGGACTGCTCACCGGGCCGGCCGCGCCGCTGGAGGAGCGGCTGCGCGCGGCCATGGCGCTCGGCGGCGTCAGCGTCGGCTGGATGTTCTTCGCCGACCAGGTCCCTGACCGCGCCGAGCTGTGCGCGGCCGTGCTCAGCATCGCCACGGACATCGCCGAGGGCGGCACCCTGCGGGTCTAGCGGTGATCGCGCCTTGTCGGCAATGCCGGGCTACTCCTGCCGGGCTCCGTGCTGCCGGGGCTAGTGCTGCCGGAGCTAGTGCTGCCGGGCTCATTGCTGCTGGGCTCAGTGCTGCCGGGGCTGGCCCAGTCATGATCCCGAAGGATTCGCGTCACCCGTGACGCCGGATCCTTCGGGATCATGGTCACGGGCCCGTCGCCGCGGCGCGGACGAGCGGGAGTACCCGGTAGCGCAGGGGCGTGTCGAGCGCGATCACCGTTGACGCCCGCACCACCCCGGTGGCGTCGACGATCGCGTCGATGACCCGCTGCAGGTCGGCGTTGGTCCTGGCGACCACCCGGCAGAGCATGTCGCCCGCGCCGGTGATCGTGTGCACCTCGAGCACCTCGGCGATCGACGTGAGCCCCTCGGCGACCCGGTCATGCCCGCCAGCCTGGCGGATCTCCAGCGTGACGAAGGCGGTGACACCGTAGCCGAGCGCGGCGGGGTCGATGTCGGGGCCGTAGCCGGTGATCACGCCGCGCGCCTGGAGCCGGTCGAGCCGCGCCTGGACGGTCCCGCGGGCGACCCTGAGCCGCCTCGACGCTTCCAGCACGCCGACCCGCGGCTCGGCGGTGAGCAGCCCGACCAGCCGCGCGTCGAGTTCATCGACCAACACCGGCCTCCTGGCAGCAGTTAGCAACGACCCCCGAACAGGCCCGCAACGGGCCCCAGGGTCAGGTATGCAGCGGTCCCTTGACAGCCGAGCCATGGCTTCCTGGGACAGGTGCGCAATTTTACTGCACTATCATCATAATTTCTATACACAATGTCTAGCTTCAGATCTAACTATTGCACACCTTGCTCGCCAGGTCGATGCTTCCGGTAAGGGCCACCACTTCCGCAGGGAGCGTGCACGATGACAGCGACGGAAGATCACGACCTCCTGCTCCGCGCCGACTTGATCCGCGCCGACAAGTTTCCCGTCACCGGCATGGACGCCGTGGTCTTCGCGGTGGGAAACGCGAGGCAGGCAGCCCACTTCTACTCGGCGGCCTTCGGCATGCGGTGCGTCGCCTACCGGGGCCCGGAGACCGGCTGCCGGGATGAGGCCGCCTACGTGCTGGAGTCGGGCCGGGCACGGTTCGTGTTCCGCGGGGCAGTCCGGGCCGGAACGGCCCTGGGCAGGCATGTGGCAGCGCATGGCGACGGCGTGATCGATCTCGCGATCGGCGTGCCGTCCGCCGAGGCCGCCTACGAGTACGCGACCGCGCACGGCGCCATCGGGCTGGACAAGCCCGAGGTCTTGCAGGACGCCGGCGGCAAGGTTGTGCTTGCCTCGATCGCGACGTACGGCGACACCAGGCACACCCTGGTCCAGCGGGCCGGCTATGACGGCCCTTACCTGCCGGGCTACGTGGCCGCTGATCCGCTCGTCACCCCCCAGGACCGGCCCTTCTTCACCGAGATCGACCACTGCGTCGGCAATGTCGAGCTTGGCAAGATGGACGAGTGGGTGGGCTTCTACCACCAGGTCATGGGTTTCACGAACATGAAGGAATTCGTCGGCGACGACATCGCCACCGAGTACTCCGCGCTGATGAGCAAGGTGGTCGCGGACGGCAGCCGCAAGGTCAAGTTCCCGATCAACGAGCCGGCCGCGGGCCAGCGGAAGTCGCAGATCGACGAGTACCTGGAGTTCTACGGCGGACCCGGAGTCCAGCACCTGGCCCTGTCCACCGACGACATCGTGGCCAGCGTGCAGGCCATGCGTGCGGCCGGGGTCGAGTTCCTTGACACGCCGGCCAGCTACTACGACGCGCTGGGCGGGTGGGTCGGCGAGACCAGGGTGCCGGCGGCCGAACTGCGGGAGCTCAGCATCCTCGCGGACCGGGACGAAGACGGGTACCTGCTGCAGATTTTCACCAAGCCGGTACAGGACCGGCCGACGGTCTTCTTCGAGCTGATCGAGCGGCACGGGTCGCAGGGATTCGGCAAGGGCAACTTCAAGGCGCTGTTCGAGGCGATCGAGCGCGAGCAGGAGCGCCGCGGGAACCTCTGACCCCGGATCAGCCGCGGGAAACTCTGACCCCGGATCAGTTGAAGACCGGATCAGTTGAAGATAAGGGTGTAGCCGGACTTGCGCAGCTGGCCGATGACCTCGTCGCAGTGCCCCGGGCCGCGGGTTTCCACCTGCAGCTGAACCTCCACCTCATCCACCCGCAGGTGCGGGGTGATCCTGGCGTGCACCACGTCGAGGACGTTGGCGCCGAGGTCGGCAAGCTCGGCGAGCAGGGTGGCCAGAGCGCCGGGCCGGTCTGGCAGCCGGCAGCGGAACGTCAGGTAGCGCCCGGCCGCCGACAGGCCCTGCCGCAGCACCTTGGCCAGCAGCAGCGGGTCGATGTTGCCGCCGGACAGCACCACCACCACCGGCGGCTCGGCGCATCGCGGGTCGTCGAGCAGCGCGGCGACGCCGGCCGCGCCGGCCGGCTCCACGACCTGCTTGGCCCGCTCCAGACAGAGCAGCAGCGCGCGGGACAGGGCCTCCTCAGAGACCGTGACGATCCGGTCAGCGAGCTCGGCCAGGATGCCGAACGCGAGTCCCCCCGGCTGGGCGACCGCGATGCCGTCTGCCATCGTCGGCGCGGACTCCACCGGCACCGGATGGCCGGCCGCCAGCGACGCGGGGAACGGCGCCACCGCCTCGGCCTGCACGCCGATCACCCGGATCGCGGGGTTCGAGCCCTTCGCCGCGATGGCGATCCCGGCGGCCAGGCCGCCACCGCCGACCGGGACCACGATCGTGCGCACCTCCGGGCATTGCGCAACGATCTCCAGCCCGGCGGTCCCCTGGCCGGCCACGATGTCCGGGTGCTCGAACGGGTGGATGAAGATGGACCCCTGCTCGCGGGCCAGTGCCCGGGCGCGCACGAGCGCGTCTTCCACCCGCGCGCCATGCAAGATGATCTCTGCCCCGTAGGACCTGGTGGCCGCGATCTTGGGCAGCGGCGCTCCCTCCGGCACGACCACGGTCGCCCGTGCCCCGAGCAGGGCGGCGGCGAAGGCCACCCCCTGGGCGTGATTCCCGGCGCTGGCGGCCACCACCCCGCGGCTGCGCTCGGCATCGGTAAGACGGGAAATCCGGAGGTACGCCCCCCGGGCCTTGAACGATCCGGTCCGCTGGAGGTTCTCGCACTTGAGGTAGACAGGACCGCCGAGCCGGTCGGACAGCACCCACGAGTGCAGCAGCGGCGTCGCCGTGACGACGCCGCGGAGTACCTCGCGGGCCGCGACCACGTCATCGAAGCCGACAGCGGCCGGCGGCATCGTCATCGGGCTATCGTCATCAGGCTCAGCCGCCGGACCAGTAGCGATCCGCAGCGAAGATCAGCGCGGCGGCGCCGACCAGGCCCGCGCTCTGGCCGAGCTCGGCGGGCACTACCCGGACCTGCTTGGTGAACTCCATCCTGGTATGCGCGCGCAGCGCCTCCTCCAGCGGGTCGAACAGCAGCGCGCCCGCCTGGGACAGCCCGCCCCCGACGGAGACCACCTCGAGATCGCACAGGTACATCGCCGAGGCGATCGCGATGCCGAGTGCCTTGCCCGCGCGGCGCATCGCGGCCAGGCCGACCGGGTGGCCCGCGGCGCCGTCGGCGGCGAGGTCCTTGGCCGTGGCGCTGGCCTGGCCCGGCCGCCAGCCCTCGGCCTGCGCCCACTCCACCAGGGCGGGCCCGCGGGCGATCGCCTCCAGGCAGCCGACTCCGCCGCAGACGCACGGCGGCCCGTCGTCCGGGTAGATCACCACGTGCCCGATGTGACCGGCATTGCCGGACGTGCCCTCGATCAGGCGGCCTTCCAGGATCAGGCCGCCGCCCACGCCGGTGGACACCACCATGCCGAGCATGTTGCTGGTGCCCCGCCCGGCACCGCGCCAGTGCTCGCCCGCGGCCATGGCAATCGCGTCGTTGTGCACCCGGACATCGATCCCGGGGAATCTGTCCTCGAGCCTGCCGCGGAGCGGAAACGCCCGCCACGCGGGGATGTTCAGCGGCGAGACGAGTCCCGATGGCCACTCCATCGGGCCGCCGCAGCCGCAGCCGACACCGGCCAGGGACTGCGGCCTGCTGACCTTCGCGCCCTCCAGCGCCCGGCTGATCAGCCCGTCCAGGGTGCGCCACAGCTGCTCGGAATCCAGGTCCCGGCGGGTCGGCGTCTGCTCCCAGGCGATCAGCCGGCCATTGGGCTCGATCACCCCGGCGGCCAGCTTCGTGCCGCCGATGTCGATCGCAAGCGCCGGTCGGTCAGTGTCCACGGCCAGCCTCCCGAGGTGCGCATCAAGCCAACATGCACATAGTGTCGAACGGTGGACCCGAAGAGCGAATCCCAGTCAGTAGCCACGCCGCCAGCCCAGCCGGGCCGGCCGGCGCGGCAGGCCCGGTCAGCCCCTCCGGCGGCCACGACCCTCGCGGCACTCCGTGCCAGTGATCATAAGTTCGTCACCGTCAAGCAAGAGATACGGCAGAACCTACTAGCCCGGCTGCGCGCGGGCGAGGATGCCTTCCCCGGGATCATCGGATTCGGCCAGACAGTGCTGCCGCAGCTGGAGCGCTCGCTGATCGCCGGGCATGACGTGATCCTGCTCGGTGAGCGCGGCCAGGGCAAGACCCGCCTGATCAGGACACTGACCGGGCTGCTGGATGAATGGACGCCCACCATCAGCGGCTGCGAGATCAATGATCATCCGTATGCCCCGGTCTGCGCCCGGTGCCAGCGCCTGGCCGCCGCCGACGGCGATGCCCTGCCGGTCAGCTGGCGCCATCGCAGCGACCGCTATGGCGAGAAGCTCGCCACGCCGGACACCAGCGTCGGCGACCTGATCGGCGACATCGACCCGGTCAAGGTCGCCGAAGGCCGCACACTCGGCGACCCGGAGACCATTCACTTCGGCCTGGTACCGCGCACGAACCGAGGCGTGTTCTGCCTGAACGAACTCCCCGATCTGGCCGAACGGATTCAGGTGGCGTTGCTCAACGTGCTGGAGGAACGCGACATCGGGGTCCGCGGGTACGCGCTCCGGCTGCCGCTCGACCTCGTGCTCGTGGCCAGCGCCAACCCCGAGGACTACACCAACAGGGGGCGGATCATCACCCCGCTGAAGGACCGGTTCGGCGCGGAGATCCGCACGCACTACCCGACATCACTGGCGGCCGAGCTTGCCCTGATCAGGCAGGAATCGCAGCTTGCGTGGGACGGCGAGGAGCCGGGCGCGGTGCTGCCCGCGCACCTGGTACAGGTGATTGCCCGGTTCACCCGGCTGGTACGGGCCTCTCCCGCCATTGACGCGCGCTCCGGCGTTTCCGCTCGGTTCGCCATCGCCGCCGCCGAGTCGGTCGCCGCCTCGGCCGTCCGGCGCGCCGCCATCAGCGGGGAAGCGCAGCCGGTGGCCCGGGTCTGTGACCTGCCCGCGATCGTGAGCTCACTCCGCGGCAAGGTCGAGTTCGAGGTCAGCGAGGAAGGCCGCGAGCAGGAGGTACTCGAGCATCTGCTGCGCCGGGCCATCGCGGAGACCTTCCGCGCCACGCTGGGCAGCGCCGACCTGGCCGGCGTCCTGGTGAAGTTCGAGGAGGGCGGCAGCGTCGAGTCCGGCGAGCTGATCCCCGCGCCCGACCTGCTCCGCCGGATCGGGGAGGTCCCCGGGCTCGCGAAGATCATGGAACGGCTCGGCATGGACGGCGGCGAGTCACTCGGCGAGGCGGCCGCCGCCCTCGAATTCACGCTGGAGGGCCTGTACCTGATGCGGCGCCTTTCCAAGGACACGGTCGACGGCGGCGCCGTTTACCGCACCTAGGCAGCGGTCGTCAGCCGAGGCAGCGTTCGTCAGTAGAGACAGCGGCAGTCAGCGGAGGCAGCGGCAGCCAGCGGAGGCGGCANNCGGAGGCGGCAGCCAGCGGAGGGAGCAGTCGTGAGCGGATACCGGTACGGCCAGTATCACGACGGGCCCGACCCGCTTGAGCCGCCCTACGACGTCCGCGGCGCACTGGACGCGCTGGGGGAATCCGTCCTGGACGGGTCCGATCCGTCCAGCGCGCTGCGTGACCTGCTGCGGCGCGGGCTTTCCGGCCGCCAGGGCCTCGATGACCTGCTCCGCCGGGTGCGCGAGCGGCAGCGCGAGATCCGTGACAGGGGCCGTCTCGACGGGATCCTGGAGCAGGCCCGCGCCTTGCTCGACACGGCGGTCGGCCAGGAGCGGGCTGAGCTGTTCCCCGATCCCGACGACGCGGCCAGGCTCCGCGAGGCCGAGCTTGACGCGCTGCCCGCGGATACCGCCCAGGCAATCCGGGAGCTTGCTGACTACGAGTGGCGTTCGGCGGCAGCCAGGGAAACGTTCGAGCGGCTGAAGGACCTGCTGCGGCGGGAAGTGCTCGACAGCCAGTTCCGCGGCATGAAGCAGACCCTGCAGGAGCCCGATCCCGAGGCAATGCAGCGGGTGAAGGACATGATGGCCGGGCTCAACGCGATGCTGGACGCCGACGCTCAGGGCACCCACACGCAGCAGGACTTCGACGACTTCATGGCCGAGTACGGGGAGATGTTCCCCGAGCAGCCGCGCGATCTCGAGCAGCTCGTCGACTCACTGGTCCGCCGGATGTCAGCGGCGCAGCGGCTGCTTGGCTCGCTAACCGAATCGCAGCGCGAGGAACTGTCCGGGCTGATGGCGGCAACCCTCGAGGACGCCGGGCTCGCGGCCGAGATGTCCAGGCTGGCCGACGCATTGCGGTCCCGGCGGCCGGACATGGACGCCGACGGCTGGCCCGGCGACCAGATGACCGGCCAGGAACCGCTCGGCCTCGGCGACGCGACGACCGCGCTCGCCGAGCTTGCCGACCTCGCCGAGCTGTCAGACGCGCTGCGGCAGGACTACCCCGGCGCCAGGCTGGACGACATCGACGAGGACGCGATCAGGCGCGCGCTCGGCCGCCAGGCGGTCGACGACATGGAGGCGCTGCGCCAGATCGAGCGGGAACTCGAGCGGCAGGGATACCTGGAACGGTCCGACGGCAAGCTGGAGCTGACGCCGAAGGCAGTGCGCAGGCTCGGCGAGACCGCCCTGCGCCGCGTCTTCGCCGACCTCCCGGAGGGCGGGCACGGGGATCACGACCAGCATGACGCCGGGCAGGCCGGGGAGTACACGGGGAGTACCCGCCCGTGGCATTTCGGTGACGAGCAGGCGATCGACACGGCGGCGACCGTGCGTAACGCGCTGCTGCGCGGCGGCATCCCGGCGGCCGGGCACGAGGACGGCTCGTCCTCCGGCAGGCCGCGGGTCCGGCTTTCCGTCGGCGACTTCGAGGTCGGGGAGACCGAACGGCGGACGGCGGCAGCCGTGTGCCTGCTGGTGGACCTTTCCTACTCGATGGCGCTGCGCGGTACCTGGGGTGCTGCCAAGCAGACCGCGCTTGCGCTGCATGCCCTGGTCCGCACCAGGTACCCGCAGGACTCGATCCAGGTCATCGGGTTCTCGAACTACGCGCGCGAGTTGCGCGAGACCGATCTCGCCGGGCTGGGCTGGGACATGGTCCAGGGCACCAACCTGCATCATGCGCTGGTGCTGGCGGGCCGGTACCTCGACCGGCGCCCGGAGCAGAATCCGGTGGTGCTGATCATTACCGACGGCGAGCCGACTGCGCACCTGCGCAGAGACGGGCAATCCTGGTTCGACTGGCCGCCCTCCCCGGAGACCATCGAGCTCACCCTGGCCGAGGTCGACAAGATGACCAGGCGGCGGGCCACCCTTAATGTCTTCATGCTCGCCGAGGATGAGCGGCTCACTGCCTTCGTCGACGAGGTGGCCAGGCGCAACGGCGGCCGGGTGCTCCGGGCGCAGTCCGACAGCCTCGGCCAGTACGTCGTCAAGGACTTCCTGCGCACCCGCCGTGCGGGCACGCGCGGCCGGTGAGTGACGGGGGGCGCGAGGGCCGGCATTGTTTCAATTTTGTCCCGATCGCGGGGATGGCCGCTGCCTTTCATCCGCGGGTAGTAGCGTCCGTGAATCAGCTTCAACGACGAGGCTGGCCGAGCCGGCGGGCGGGTGCCCGGCGAGCCTCCTGGGAGGAACGGTGTCGCAAAGGATCGAACGGCCGAGCCCTAATCGCATGATTGCCTGGGGCCTGCTGAGCCTCGGGATCGTCCTGTGCGTCGTCGGGATCGCTTTCATCACGACAAACCATGATCTGCGCGCGACCGTCTCGTTCATCGTGGGCGTCCTTGCCGTGATCGGCGGGCGGATTCTGCTCACCAGGAGCCGCAACCCCGCCAGCTGACGTGCCGCGGGGGCAGCCCAGCGGCCAGTGAGCGCGAGTGACGACTATCCCGGGGGTTCCAGCAAGATTTCCTGGACCCCGGTCGGCTAGCTCTAGGATCAGGACATGTCTTTTACCGACCGGCTCGTGCTCTGGCTGCATATTGGCTTCGCCATCTTCACGATAGGCACAGTCACGGCGGCGATCATGGCCACGCCGCGCTACATCAGGGCCCGCAACCAGATCGTGGTCGGATACCTCTACCGGACCACCCGGATCTACTCCTTGGTGTCGCTGGGCGTGCTGATCTTCGGGCTGGTCCTCGCGCAGATTGACAAGGACTTCTCGAAGCCCTGGCTGAGCGTCTCCCTGACGCTCTTCGTCGTCGCCCTCGTCCTGCTCGTGCTCATCATGCGCGATCAGCACCGCGCCATCGCAGCGCTCGAACTTGCGGCAGCGGCTGAGGCACCGGCCGCCGGCACCGTGCCGGCCGCGGAAGTGGTGCCGGTCTCCGCCGAGGAGCACGCCAGCGATGCGGAAGCGGCGCAGGATGCCGAGCCGGCCCCGGCGAACCTGCCGGGCAGTCCTGGCATGCCTCCGGCCCAGATCGCCACCGTTGAGCGGGGCCGCATCACGACGATGGGCGGCGTTGTCGCCCTGATCTACCTGGTGATCCTGGTACTCATGGTCTGGAACAGCTGACAGCGGTCCATTTCTCCGGCTCGCTGGCCGGCCGGGCTGGGGGATCTCAGCCGAGTGCGGCGCGGAGGTCCTCCAGCAGGTCGTCGCAGTGCTCGATGCCGACAGAGAGCCGGACCAGATCGGCGGGAACCTCCAGTGCCGAGCCGGCTACCGATGCGTGCGTCATGCGGGCCGGGTGCTCGATCAGCGACTCCACCCCGCCGAGCGACTCGCCGAGCGTGAACAGCCGGGTCCGGCCGCATACCGCCACCGCCGCCTCTTCTCCGCCCCGAACGCGCATCGAGACGATCCCGCCGAACCCCCGCATCTGCTTGGCCGCCGTCTCATGCCCGGGATGAGATGCCAGGCCCGGGTAGAACACCTCCCGCACCGAAGGATGGCTGGCGAGCAGGTCAGCGACCCTGGCCGCGTTCTCGCAGTGCCGGTCCATCCGGACGCCGAGGGTCCTGATCCCGCGCAGCGTCAGCCAGGCGTCGAACGGGCCGCCTGCCGTGCCCGTCGCGTTCTGCAGGAAGGCGAGCCGCTCGCCCAGCCCGGCGTCGGCAACCACCAGCGCGCCGCCCACCACGTCCGAGTGCCCGCCGATGTACTTCGTGGTCGAGTGCACGACGACGTCGGCGCCGAGCGCCAGCGGCTGCTGCAGGTACGGCGATGCGAAGGTGCTGTCCACCGCCAGCAGGGCGCCTGCCGCGTGCGCGATCTCGGCCAGCGCGGTGATGTCGGCGATCGACAGTAGCGGATTGGTCGGAGTCTCTACCCAGACCACCTTGGCGGGCTTATCCCGCAGGGCATTGCGGACCGCAGCCGGGTCCGACACCGGGACCGGCAGGTAGCTCACGCCCCACGACTGGAGAACCTTGTCGAGGAGCCGGTAGGTGCCGCCATACGCGTCGTGCGGGATCAGCACGTGGTCCCCCGGCCTGGTGATCGTCCGGAGCAGGCAGTCCTCAGCCGCCATACCGGAGGCGAACGCCAGCGCGCGGGTCCCGCCCTCGATCGCGGCCAGGCATTCCTCGAGCGCGCCCCTGGTCGGGTTCGCCGTGCGCGAGTACTCATAGCCCTCGACCCAGTGCGCCGGCCCGGTGCCGCCGCCAGCGCCAAGGCCGCCGCCGCGCAGTCCGCCCACGCCGTCCTGCTTGTAGGTGGATACCTGGTAGATCGGCGGGACGACGGCTCCGGTCAGCGGATCGGGCTCTTGCCCGGCATGGATCGCGAGCGTCTCGAATCCGTCGGCGTGCTGACCCTGCATATCGTCGTCACCCTGCCTCAGTAGATGTCCGCACCATGGCAACGTTTCCGGAGCTCGTCATGTCCCGCTTCCGTGATGTCCCGTGCCGCGCTCCGGCTCCGGCCCGCCGCCGAGCCGGCACGGCCCGATGATCCGCCAACCCTAGGCCGTCACCCGGTGGCGCTGGACAGGAATGCCAGCACATCCTGCCTGGTGATCATTCCCGCCGGCTTGCCGTCCACCAGCACCACGGCGGCGCCTGCCTTCTCCATAGCGGCGACCGCGGAGCTCACCGGCTCGCCGGAGCCGACCATCGGCAGCGGCGCCGACATGTGATCGCCCAGCGGGTCCTGCGGCCGGGCCCGCCCGGATACCAGCGCGTCGAGCAGGTCCCGCTCCACGATCGAGCCGACTACCTCGGCCGCCATCACCGGCGGCTCCTCTTTCATCACCGGAAGCTGCGAGACGTTGTACTCGCGCAGGGTCTCGATGGCCACCCGGACCGTCTCGTCCGGGTGCGCGTGCACGAACTCGGGCAGCCCGCTCCGCTTCCCGGCCAGCACGTCGGCGATCCTTGGCTCGGCTGTCGCAGAGGACAGGAAGCCGTAGTCAGCCATCCACTCGTCGTTGAAAATCTTCGAGAGGTATCCCCGGCCGCCATCGGGCAGCAAGACGACGATCACGTCGTCCGGCCCGGCCGCCGCGGCGACCCGCAATGCCGCTACCACGGCCAGCCCGCAGGAGCCGCCGGTGAGCAGCGCTTCCTCGCGGGCAAGCCGGCGAGTCATCTGGAATGACTCGGCGTCGCTGACCGCGATGACCTGGTCGCAGATGGTCTTGTCATAGGTATCCGGCCAGATGTCCTCGCCCACGCCCTCGACCAGGTAAGGACGGCCGGATCCGCCGGAATATACCGATCCTTCCGGATCTGCGCCGATCACCTGCACCCGGCCGCCGGACACGTCCTTGAGGTACCGGCCGGTGCCCGAGACCGTGCCGCCGGTGCCGATCCCGGCCACGAAGTGGGTGACCTTGCCGTCGGTCTGCGCCCAGATCTCCGGGCCGGTGGAGTGATAGTGCGAGGCCGGATTCTCCGGGTTGGCGTACTGGTCGGGCTTCCACCCGCCGGGGGTCTCGGCAGCTAGCCGGTCCGACACCGAGTAGTAGGAGTCCGGGTGCCCGGGCGAGACGGTCGTCGGGCATACCACCACCTCTGCCCCGTATGCCCGTAGCACGCTGATCTTGTCCTGGCCCACCTTGTCCGGGCAAACGAAGAGGCACTTGTACCCCTTCTCCGCGGCAATGATCGCCAGCCCGACGCCGGTATTCCCCGATGTCGGCTCCACGATCGTGCCGCCCGGCCGGAGCGCGCCCGAGGCCTCGGCAGCTTCCACCATGCGCAGCGCGATCCGGTCTTTCACCGAGCCGCCGGGGTTGAAGTACTCGACCTTCGCCAGCACGTCAGGAGCACGGCCGCCACTGTCCAGCCCGCGCGTGACCTTACGCAGCCTGACCAGGGGAGTGTTCCCCATCAGCTCGATCAGCGAATCGTTAACCTGCATCTCAACCACCTTGCTTCCGGTGCAGACGACGCTATCCCACAGCGGTTGCTGGAAACCTGCCGTATCTCGCGCGGGGAATGGGACGGACTCTGCCGCTGGACACCGGAGGCAGTGAAGGCTGCACGAAATTTCCGCGGCCGACAACCTGCTTTACCAGCCTTCGTCTCGAAGCAGCCCGACGGCCCTGGAAGCGTCAGCCGATGACTTCGATGGTGTCTGGTACGCCTGCTGGCGCGGGAACGAAGA
This sequence comes from Actinomycetota bacterium, assembly GCA_003168215.1. Lineage (GTDB taxonomy): Bacteria > Actinomycetota > Actinomycetes > Streptosporangiales > Streptosporangiaceae > Palsa-506. The sequence goes on along the minus strand of PMSW01000070.1, from coordinate 236 downwards.
AGGCCGACCTAGCGGCAAGGCATCGCGCTGCTGTCACCGGATGAGTGGGCCGGCGTGATTGACCTGGCGGCCGTGATCAATGGTTCCTGACCTCGGACCTGCTCGCCAGCATGGTCCGGTTAGCTGGACGGTGCATCAGATCTTGATCAGTTTGCGGGACGCGATTTCGGGCCGGGCCAGTTAAAATATCGATATCGAATTTAGTTTCGTCTAGTAGCTCATTTTGTCGGTGTCGC
>PMSW01000152.1 GCA_003168215.1 Actinomycetota bacterium | reverse complement strand
CATCAGCCTGGAGGAGGCCATCGTCGCGTGACGCCATCGGGTCATCGCCTGCGGTCAGTGATTCCCGGTGGCAGCATGCAGCGGAGTGAGCCGCGCGTTCCCGAGTACGGCATTCCCGACGCAATTAATGTACGGGCAATTGGCCGTCACGTCTATCAGTATGCTGGACGAGCCAGCGGGCAATCGCAGGCGAATGGGTATAGGCGGATCACCAAGCTGAGCCTGCCGGTTATTTATCACCACAATGTTGTTGACAGAGATGCTGAAGAGCATGACATATCCGCTGCTGTTGCCAGTGATGGCTTCCTCGCCGAGCAGGCCGTCAAAATCTCGGTAGCCCGACGGAACGCTAAACGTTACGGACTGCTCTGACCCGCAGCAGCTCTCCGGAAAATCGAGCCAGATACTGTGATCGAAACTTGCCGCTCCGATATTCGCAGTTCCGCGTTCCACCGGCCCACCGGATGAAGGCGCGATCTCGTCCAGATATTTCACCTGCCGCCGGACTGGAGAGGGCCGCGGGCTAGTTGTGGGGGTCGGGGCAGGCGAAGTAAATGCTGGTGTCACGCTGGCCGAAGCGGACGGTCGAGAAAATGGCGGCCACCTGACGCCGGCGGCCAGTGCCAGGTAGCCGATCACCACCGAGAGGATGGCCGAGATGGCAATGATCTTGGTATACGGGCCTTCGCTCGCCATAGCTCCCCTGCCCCCGATCTGCCCTGTTTGCCCGCATGCCAGATCTGCTCTCGGGTCCGTCCCTACCTCAAGGAGCACACTATTACTGAAAGCCGGATCGATCCGGCAGTACGGCAGGCGACGGCAGCGGGCTGAGTCAACCGGCTACGACGTCACGACCGGCCTGGACGTGGCGGTCGGCCAGGCCAGCAAGCCCGCCGGTCATGGCGGTACCCGCCGCGGTACTGCCGGGGCGGGAACGACCGGATCGCCCGGCCTGGCGAGGGCCCAGCGCTGACCGGCTATGACGGCGACGGGGCCGTCACGGTCTTCCCGCGCGGGCACCACTCGCGCTGAGATGAACTCGCCCTTCCGGGGAGCGGGCAGGCCGAGGGCGGTCGCCACCAGCGGGTCGTTGTCCTGGTGGCCGAGCACCAGGATGCCTTCCGGCCGGAGCTGGGTCCGCGCACCGCCATTGCCGCGGGCCCGCTTCATGAAGTCATCCTGCTGCGCGACGGTGGCCAGCTCGGCTCGCCGGATGATCCGCCGCTGGACGCTGCGGAAGAGCTCATTTGTCCGTGCCTGGCCGTGCTGCCGGCCCCGAGGTGCCCGCGCGCCGAAGATCCTGTCGCGGCGGCTGGCGTCCAGGTTCAGGAAGATGTTCTCGGCGAGCCGCCCGCGGCCCGGCCACAGCCAGCGGATGCGAGCCCGGCTGGCGGCGCTCAGCTGGCGCTTGGCGTCACGGTTCGGCTTGCCGCGGAGATAGGGCTCGCGCACGCGGAGCAATCCGGCCGCCCAGTAGCCGGCCGAATCGTTCGCCGTGACCAGGAGGCAGAGCTGGCCGACGGCTTCGGGCGGCAGCTCCCAGCCGCCATAGGCCATCGAGTACTTGCAGTCCACCTCGATGCCGGCGATCCGGTAGTCGGTGGTGTCGCCGTCGCCGAAGCCGAACTGCCGGTGCAGGTTGATCTCGATCAGCGTGCCCATGTGGGTTTTCTCGGTCTTGTGCAGCTGGTCATAGTTCCAGCGGCCGGTGTGCTGGCCGTCATAGAGCTGGTCAAGGGTATCCCGCAGGACCGCGGCGACCTGGTGCCCACCCGCATCGAGCCGGTAGAGCTCAGCTTGCACCACGTCGAGCTCAGGGTCGGCCCCATGAGGTGGCGGTACCTGCTCGCTCGCCATCTCCAGGATTAGGTCGTCTGCTGTCATGGCCGCCTCCGCCTGCTCACCGTGCCGAGGTGAACGCGGGCGTCAGACGGCACGCAACAGGCGACCGGGCACGGGTACCGGGGCCGCGCGGGCGGTCTCGATCGCCGACCGGATGCTGTCGCCGACCGCCCGGGCCACCGGCGGCGGGAACGCGTTGCCGATCTGGCGGTAGGCCGCTGTCTTGCGGCCGGAGAACCGCCAGGCCGGCGGGAAGCCCTGCACGGCGGCGGCCATCGGCAGCGTCAGCCTCGGCAGGTGGCCGACGGGGTCGGCAGGCCTGGGCGGCGCGTCTGCCAGGCCCCTGCCGTCGACGTGCAGCTTGAGCCACGCCTCCCGGGCGCGGGTCGGGCCGAGATCGGGACCGCCGTGCTTGCGGGAACCGCCGACCAGAGTCGGGCCGATGCCGTTGGCCTGTGCGGCCCAGGAATCAGCACCCGGCCAGCCCGCGGCCGCCATGAGCTCGCGCAGGGTCTCGCCGACGGTCGGCGGCGTCTTGATGGCGCGGGGCCACTCGAAGTGCTCGTAGACGGCCGGCTGCATGGCCACCAGGATGAAGCGCGGGCGCAGCTGGGGTACGCCGAACTCGCTGGCGTTCAGCACCTGCCAGTCGGCCTGGTAGCCAAGCTCGTGCAGCCGGCCGAGCACCTGATCCCGGTAGCCGGCGAAGGGGGCAGTGGACAGTCCGCGGACGTTCTCCAGCATGACCGCCGCTGGCTGGCACTCCGCCACGAGGCGCAGCGCCTGCGGGAACAGGTCGCGCTCGTCATCGGCACCGAGCTGCTTGCCGGCGATCGAGAATGGCGGGCAGGGAACGCCGCCGGCCAGCAGGTCCACGCCCTGGTAAGCGGCGCCGTCAAAGTGATGGACGTCTTGCTCGACGATCTTCCAGCCAGGCCTGTTCAGCCGGAGGGTCGTGCAGGCATCGGGGTCTATTTCCACGGCCGCCGCATGGGCGAAGCCGGCCTGCTCCAGGCCAAGCGACTGACCGCCGGCGCCAGCGCAGATTTCCAGGCAGGTCAGCTGAAGCACAAGGAGGCCTCTCTCATCTCAACTCCTGCAGGGCATGCCCGAATGCTCGTCCGCGCATAATCGAACCTCAGCTGACACGAGTCCGGGAGCAGGCGCTCCGATCAAAGCCCGACTTTATCGGGCGGTGCCGTCAAAGGCTGGGGAGCGGCCACGATGTGCCGATGTGCCGCCTAGCCAGTGGGCAGGCGACTGGCGTCAGTTCTTCAGCTCGGCGAGCGCCTGCCGGGCGTCTGCCGCGATCTGGCGCCGCGGGCCGAGCTCGCCAAGGCCGAGCACATGCTGAAGGGCTAGCCGGTAGGCGGTGTCCAGGGCGCGCTCGGCGGGTACCGGGATGTCCGGCCGTACCCCGGTGCCCTCCCAGTGACCGCCGGAGACGGGATCAACGGGATATCCGGACGGCACGGTGGACATCAGATGGGCGCTGACCCGGTAGGGATAGTGGAAGTTCGCGGCGCCCATGGTGGTCTCGCCGACCAGCGTGGCGCGCTTGCACTGCTGCAGCTGGTAGCTCATCCCCTCCCCGCCGGAGACGGTCCTGGCACTGGTCAGCACGTAGACCGGCTTGCTGCCGCCGAAGACCGGGCCGGGCACGAATGGCGCCGTCCAGTACTGGATCGTGGTGCCGGCCGCGGGGAAGTGCAGGTCGACGAGATGAGTCCGTTCGCCGAACAGGAAGCCTGACACCAGGGCGACCATCTCGGGCTCGCCGCCGCCGTTGCGCCGCAGGTCGATCAGCAGCGCATCCGCGCTGGCAATCAGCTGCATGGCGGCGATCGCCGCAGCGCCGGCGCCGGCCACCGAGGGCTCGTAAAATTTCCTGATGTCCAGCAGGCCCACGTTGCCCGGCAAGCGCTCGATCCTGGCGAACCCGTGTCCGGTCAGCATGGCCTGCTCCGCGCGCAGCCGCCCGGTGTCGACCACGAGATCCTGCTGGCGGGGAATCTCCTGCTCGCTGTCCTGTATGCCCAGGTGCTTGTCCCCGTTGACCGACTGCATGTCGCGGGTGACGACCCTGGCGAGGGCCGCCTCGTCGGCCAGGTCCCGGTAGGCCCCGCCGGCCAGCCGCTGGCGCAGCAGCTGGCAGACCTGCTCGGCCACGTCCGGGAAAACGTAGTGCTCGGTCATCTGGCCGAGCAGGATCTCGATCTCGGCCGACCAGTCGCGCCCGCTGCTCATGGGCATGAGGCTAGGGGAGCTGCGGGCTCGATGCAACAGTGCTGTTATAATTTCGCTCGTGGATACGTCGTCATCTCCCGCGCCGCCGTCATCTCCGGCGGGTGGCGGCCAGGCTGGCCTGCAGGACTTCAGTGGCTTCGGAACGCAGATGCGTCACCTCCTCGAGCTTCTCGATGGCGATGTCGCTAAATTCGACGCGGACCTCGGCCTCGGGGACTACCGGCCGCGCTTCTCGCCGGTCGTGCGCGCGCTCGTCGCCCTCGGGCCGAGTTCCATCCGGGACCTCGCGCGCGCCATCTCGGTGACGCACTCCGCGGCAAGCCAGACGGTGGCGCAAATGAGCAGGCGCGGCCTGGTCACCCTGGAGACCGGTGCCGACGCGCGTCAGCGGATCGTCCGCCTGACGGCAAAAGCCGAGGCGATGCTGCCCACGATCGAGGCTGAGTGGGCGGTGACCGAGGCGGCAGTCCGTGAGCTCGAGGCCGAGCTGCCGTTCCCGCTCGGCGAGACCCTGGCAGCCATCCTCCGGGCGGTGGAACGGCGATCCCTCCGCCAGCGCCTCGATGACGCAGCCCGTGCGTGCACCGACCCGGCAATGACGGCCGTACTGGCGGCCGCCGGCCTGTGCAGCCGGTGACGCGGCCAGCCGTCCGGTCACCGGCCGCGGCGAAACTGGTCATCGCGCCCTAACAGCACTGTTGCATATCGCCGGGCAGCGCCGCCCGGGTGCAGAATGGGCGGCACGGCAGGAGGACGGCCAGTGGACCAACGGGTCAGTGTCATCACGCTCGGCGTCGCCGATCTCGGCCGGGCGCGGGAGTTCTACCAGGCCCTGGGCTGGCGTCAGGGCAATGATGAAGCCGACGACGTCGCGTTTTTCCAGGCAGGCGGCATGGTCTTCGCCCTGTGGGACCGGGCGATGCTGGCGGAGGATAGCGCGGTCAGCGACGCGGGCGGCTGGGGAGGCGTGACGCTGGCGCACAACGCCGGCTCCGCCGAGGCCGTCGACAAGATTATTAACGAGGCCCGCGCGGCCGGTGCCGTCATCGGCCGCGAGCCAGCCAGGACTTTCTGGGGCGGATACTCGGGCGTCTTCATCGACCCGGACGGCCATCCGTGGGAAGTGGCGCACAACCCCGGCTGGACCCTGCGCGCCGACGGCACTATCGGGCTAGGCACGGGTTAGATGGGGCGTATCGAGTGCGGTGCGTGCAGCCGCCAGTCCTCGTGCCCGTCAGGCCAGCGGACGAAGACTGCCCAGCCGGCCTGACACCTTGCCCAGGCCAGGATTTCTACCTGCCGCCACGCCCCGCCGGTGCAGAGCACTTCGGCCCGGCGGTGCCGCGGCTCATGTCTCGTGCTGCTCATCATGATCCCTGCCGGTATGCGTTGCGGTACGGGCTCAATCGGATCACGCTCGTCGGACTGTGCAGGCATCTAGGTAGTAGAACACATGTTCTAGGATTTGAGAAACACCAGCACCTTGTGCCTCATAGCTTCGCTTTATAATCAATGAGCATAGAGAATGCCCCGGCTGGGCGGACGCCATACGCAGGTGCCGCTCGCCGCGCGGCCGGCTGCGATACTTGGCGCATGCAGCAGCCGGTCGCAGCGAGCCAGACTGCCGCCGGGAAGGGCGCCGTGCGGTGACCGTCCTTCGCGTGCGCGGTTATGCGCTGCCGGAGGGCGAGCCGGTCGACCTGTACGCCGACGGCGACCGGTGGACGACCGAGCCTGTCCCGTCCGCGCGCCTGGCCGCCGAAGGCTGGCTGGTGCCCGGGCTGGTGGACGCGCACACTCATCCGGGTGCCGAGGCGCCAGGCCAGCAGCTCGATGAGGCGATGCTGCGCGACGACCTGCACGAGCACGTGGCCGCGGGCGTCACCATGATCCGCTCGCCGGGGCTGGCCGGTGACCCGCCCGCCTGGTTCGGCCGCGATAGTGATGTGCCGCGGGCAGTGCACGCCGGGAGGTGGATCGCCCAGTACGGGCAGTTCTTCGACGGCTGGGGGCGGCGGGCCGGTCACGCGGAGCTGCCTGAGCTGGCCGCGACGCAGGCCGCCAGCACCGGCTGGGCCAAGCTCATCGTTGACTGGGGGCCTGATGATGAGCCGGTCCCGCTGGCCGTGCTCGAAGCCGTCGTCGCTGCGGTGCACGCCGCGGGCGGGCGGGTCGCGGTGCATTCCCAGCAGGCGGCCGGCGGCGCTGCTGCAGTCGCGGCCAAGGTCGACTCGCTGGAGCACGGCATGTGCCTTGACCCGGGCTTGCTGGCCCAGATGGCCGTGCAGGGCACCGCGCTGACGCCGACCCTCGCGGTCATCAGCTCGGCCCTGAAGGACGTGCGCACCAGGCCGGATGGCCCTCGCAGGGACTGGTACCTGGGCGGCGCGAGCGTGCACGGCCAGCTGGCCGCCGCAGCCGCCGAAGCCGGGGTCACCCTCCTGGCCGGCACAGACTCACGGCCGCATGGGCGGATTACCGCCGAGATACGGGCGCTCGCGGCGGCCGGCGTGCCGCGCCGCGATGCCCTCGCGGCCGGTTCCTGGGCCGCCCGGTCCTACCTCGGGCTGCCGGGCCTGCTGCCCGGCGCGCCCGCGGATGCGGTCGTCTACGACGCCGATCCGCGCACCGACCTTGACCAGCTGGATCACCCGCGGGCGGTCGTCCTGCGCGGCCAGCTCAGGTACCGGCGCCCTTAGCCGGGCAGGCCACTAACTGCCTGGCGCAGAGAACTAACTGCCCGGCGCGTAGAACGCGGTCGTGTGCGCAACGGCCGCCGCGGCCTCGGCCGCAGTGGCCCCCGACTCCTCGTACGCCGCGCCCCAGGCCGCGCTGCCTACGGGCGCTGGCACGGGAACACCGCCCATCGCTATTATGTTAGTTTGTATTAAGCAACTAGTTAAGTCGCGGGCGTAATCTTGGCTGACCGTGCCGGCGGGAGCCGGCGCGGGGCAAGGCCGCCCGGTTCCGGAAGGATGCACATGCCGCACTGGCCGCGTGGACCCCGGCCCGCGTACAAGTGGATCGCGCTGTCCAACACGACGCTCGGCGTGCTGATGGCGACGATCAACGCCTCGATCATGCTGATCGCCTTGCCGGACATCTTCCGCGGCATCGGGGTGGACCCGCTGCAGCCGGGGAACACCAGCCTGCTGCTCTGGATGATCATGGGCTACATCGTGGTGACCGCGGTGCTCGTGGTCAGCTTCGGCCGGCTCGGGGACATGTACGGCCGGGTCAAGATGTTCAACCTCGGCTTCGCGCTGTTCGCCGTCTTCTCCGTCCTGCTATCGCTGACCTGGATGCAGGGCACAGCCGCCGCGTTGTGGCTGATCGTCATGCGCGTCCTGCAGGGCGTGGGCGGCGCGATGCTGATGGCCAACTCCAGCGCGATCCTCACCGACGCGTTCCCGCATGACCAGCGCGGGCTGGCGCTCGGGCTGAACCAGGTGGCCGGCATCGGCGGGTCGTTCATCGGGCTGGTGCTCGGCGGCGTGCTCGGCCCGATTGGCTGGCGTTACGTCTTCCTGGTGTCCGTCCCATTCGGGGTGTTCGGCACCGCGTGGTCCTACCTTAAGCTGCGCGAGCTCGGCATTCGCAGGCCGGCCAGGCTCGACTGGTGGGGCAACCTGACCTTCGCCGCCGGGCTGATCGCCGTGCTGGCCGGGATCACCTACGGCATCCAGCCCTACGGCGGCCACACGATGGGCTGGACCAGCCCGCTGGTCATCAGCGCCATCGGCGGCGGAATCGCCATGCTCGCCGTGTTCTGCCTGATCGAGACCAGGGTGCCGGAGCCGATGTTCAGGCTCAGCCTGTTCCGGATCAGGCCATTCACCGCCGGCAATGTGTCCAGCCTGCTGGCAGGGCTTGGCCGGGGCGGCCTGATGTTCATCCTGATCATCTGGCTGCAGGGCATTTACCTGCCCCGGCATGGCTACAGCTTCATCCGGACCCCGCTATGGGCCGGGATCGCCATGCTGCCGCTGACCGTCGGCTTCCTGATCGCCGGGCCGGTATCCGGCTGGCTGTCCGACCGGTTCGGGGCGCGGCCCTTCGCTACCGGCGGCATGCTGGTCGCTGCGTTCTCCTTCGTGCTCCTGATGCTGCTGCCGGTCAACTTCGTCTACTGGGAGTTCGCGCTGATCCTGCTGCTCAACGGCATCGGGATGGGCCTGTTCGCGTCGCCGAACCGCGCCGGGATCATGAACAGCCTGCCGCCGGAGCAGCGTGGCGTCGGGGCAGGGATGAGCGCAACGTTCCAGAACTCCGCCATGGTGCTGTCGATCGGCATCTTCTTCACGCTGATCATCCTCGGCCTGGCCGGCTCGCTGCCCGGCACGCTCCAGCACGGCCTGGTGGCCCAGGGCGTGCCGGCCGCGGCCGCGGCGCGGGTCGCCGCGCTGCCGCCGGTCTCGGTGCTGTTCGCCTCGCTGCTCGGCTACAACCCGGTGCAGACGCTGCTCGGGCACGTGATCAGCCAGCTGCCCGCGTCCCGTGCCGCCTACCTGACCGGCCATTCGTTCTTTCCCGCGCTGATCTCCCCGTCCTTCTCCCGTGGCCTGACCGTCGCCTTCGGCTTCGCGGCGACCATGTGCGTGATCGCGGCGCTTGCCTCACTGCTGCGCGGCGGGAAGTACGTGCATCGCGCCCCGGCGGCAGACGCGGAGCCCGGCACGGCGGGAATACCGGCCCCGGCGGATGCGGAACCGGCGCCCGCGGGCATCAGCCAGTGAGGGTGGCCCGCAGGCGCTTGCGGTCGGTCTTCATGACGCTGGTCAGCGGGACCTGATCGACGATGCGCACCTCGCGCGGGTACTTCACCGCGGACAGCCGTGCCCGGCCGAACTCGACCAGTTCGGCCGGCCCGGCGGCCGACCCGTCGCGTAGCTGCACGAAGGCGACCACCTCCTCGCCGTACTTCTCGTCGGGGCGCCCGACCACGGCAGCCGCCAGCACGTCCGGGTGCCCGAGCAGGACGTCCTCGACATCGCGCGGATACACGTTGTAGCCGCCGCGGATGATCAGGTCCTTGATCCGGTCCACGATGTACAGGTAGCCGTCGGAGTCCAGCCGGCCGACGTCGCCGGTATGCAGCCAGCCATCCCGGATGGCCTGCTCGGTCTCCTGCTCAGCATGCCAGTAGCCGGTCATCACCATCGGGCCGCGGACGCAGATCTCGCCGTCCTCGCCGGGCCCGGCCGCCGTGCCGTCCTGGCGCTCGATCCGCACCTCCGCCCCCGGGGCCGGCCTGCCGACGCTGCCCGGGCGGGCCTGCCCGATCGGCGAGGTGGCGATGATGGCGGCCGTCTCCGTGCAGCCGTAGCCCTCGGCGATCTCCACCTGCGGCAGCCGCCTGCCGAATTCCTCGGCCACCTGGCGCGGCAGCGGCGCGGCGCCGCTGGTGATCCGCGCCAGTGCCGACAGGTCATAGTCCTCCAGCGGCTGCTGCAGCAGCATCTGCAGCATCGACGGGACCAGCGGGCTGATGTTGACCCGGTACTCCGCGGCGAGCCTGAGCCACCCGGCGGGGTCGAACCCGCGCATCAGGACCGTCGTCCCCGGGTCCGGCGAGTGCAGGGCCATGACGCTCACCATCAGCCCGTAGACGTGTGACAGCGGCAGCGGCAGCAGCGCGGACCGCAGCGCGTCGCCGTGCGAGGTCGACGTCGCCGCCCAGGATGCGGAGGACAGCGCATTGTGGCTGATCATCACTCCCTTGGCCCGGCCGGTAGTGCCGCCCGTGTAAAGCAGCGCGGCCAGCGCGGCCGGATCAGTATCGACCAGGCTCGCCGCGGCGCTGGTCTCCAATTCGTCGAAACGCAGCAATTCCGGTCCGCCGTCCTGCTCAGGCGGATCGCCGCAGACGATGATGCCGCGGACGCCGTCCAGCCCGGCCGCTGCCGCGGTGACCTTGGGCAGGAACTCCGGCGTGGTGACCGCGAACACTGCCCCGCTGTCCGCCAGCACATGCCGCAGCTCGCTCTCGCTGAGCAGGAAGAGCACCGGCGTGGCGACCGCGCCGGCGCGCCACACCGCATGGTAGGTGACGCCGACCTCGGAGCAGTTGGCCATGCAGACAACGACACGCTCGCCCGTGCGCAGGCCGGCCTCGCGCAGGCCGCCGCTCACCCGGCGGATCCGCTCGGCGAGCTGCGTGCCGGTCCACTGCGCGCCTTCGTAGTGCAGCACCGAGCCGGCTGCCACCCTGTCCCACGACTCCTCGGCCAGCCGCTGCAGGCTGCTGCCCGTCGCGCGGGTCACCATCGGCGCTGTCACTGATGTCCTCCCGTTCGGCCGCACGGCCCTGATCGCACATTACGGCGATATGCGCGCGAGCAACACGGGCAGCGGGCACCTGACCGAGGAATCGCCGCGGCTTGCCTGCTCCCTGGCCGACCGCGCTGGCTGGCCGCTCGGGCTTCCTGGCCGGCCACTCCGGGTCCTGGAGTGGCCGGCGCCACATGGTGACGGAAGCCCTGTCCCGGATGGGCTGCTAGGCGGGCTGGCCGGCCGGCTGGAGGATGCTGAAGGCGGCACCCTGCGGGTCGCTGAGGACCGCCATCCGGCCGACCGGGGTGTCGAACGGCTCCGCCAGGACCGAGCCGCCAAGCTCGGCCGCCTTTGCCACGGCGGCGTCCGCGCCGGAGACGGCGAAGTACACGTGCCAGTGGTTGGGCACGCCCGGCATCTGCGGCGCGACCGAGCCGCCCACCATCTCGCCGTTGACAAGGAACAGCGTGTAATCGCCGAACGCCGGGTCATCCATCTTGGACGTGGTCATCCCGAGTACCTGCTCGTAGAAGGCGGCTGCGGACGGGTCATCGGTGATCAGCTCGTTCCACATGACGGTTCCCGGCTCGTTCACGAGCCCGGCGCCGATGTGCTCGTTGGCCTGCCAGAACGCGATAGCGGTGCCGCTCGGATCAAGTACGACGGCCATCCGGCCCGCGTTCATGATGTCGAACGGCGCCATCGCGACCCGGCCGCCGGCCGCCTCGACCTTCGCGACCGCGTCGTCAGCGGAGTCGACGGCGAGGAAGGTGTTCCACATCGGCGGCATGCCCGCCGCAGCCGCCTGCGGCGGCTGCGGCGCGATCGCGGCGACCTGCGCCTCGCCGACCTTCGCCATGGAGTAAACCCGGCCATCCGGCATCGGCTGGTCATCAAAGGTCCAGCCGAGGAGGCCGCCGTAGAACGCCTTCGCGGCGTCGGTGTCGGTGGTCTGCAGGTCCACCCAGTTCGGTGTGCCCTGCGGATAGGAAGTGCGTGCTGGCATGAGGTGCTCCTTCGTGCTCGAGACGGCGGCCGGGCTATCCGGCGCGGCCGGTAAACGCGATCAGGCGGTCAAGGAGGCCGGCGTCCGGCGCGAAGTCCCACGCGTGGACCAGGAGTTCGATCGATATGATACCCAGGGCCTATACGGCGGGCATCTCGTTCGGGCCGGCCCTGACGGCTGGTCGAGTTCACGCGTCCAGAACGAATCGAGCTCTGCGCGCAGCGGTGCCATGCCCTCGGGAACGACGAGCAGCTGCCATTGTGCGTACCGGGTCTCCGGCAGTGAAAGAGTTCCTTGCATGCCACTCCCGCGGGTTGCCATCCTCGATGACTACCAGGAGGTCGCGCTCGCCAGCGCGGACTGGTCGGCCATCACCGGCCGGGCCGACATCACGGTGTTCACTGGCCACATCGCGGACAGCGGTGACCTTGCACGCCGGCTGGCACCGTACGAGGTGATCGTCGCTATGCGCGAGCGCACTCCGTTCCCGGCGGCGCTGCTCGGCCAGCTGCCGGCGCTGAAGCTGCTCATCACGACCGGCATGCGCAATGCATCCCTCGACCTGGCCGCGGCCCGGCGCCGCGGGGTGACGGTCTGCGGCACCGCCGGATCCGGCGCGGGGGCGCCAGAGCTGGCCTGGGGCCTGATCATGGCGGTTGCCCGGAACATACCGCAGGAGGACGCTCTCGTCCGGGCAGGCGGCTGGCAGGCCGCCGTGGGCCGCGAGCTGGCCGGCAGCACCCTCGGCCTGCTCGGCCTCGGCCGCATCGGACAGCGCGTGGCGCGCTATGCGCACGCCTTCGATATGGACGTCATCGCCTGGAGCCAGAACCTCACCGGCTCCCGCGCGCGCTCGTGCGGGGCACGGCTTGTCACCAAGACGGAACTGTTCGCCAAGGCCGGCATCGTGTCGATCCACCTGCAGCTCTCCGCCCGCACGGCGGGCCTGGTCGGGGCCGCCGAGCTGGCGCTGCTCGGGCCGGATGGCTACCTGGTCAACACCTCGAGGGGTCCGGTAGTCGATGAGGCCGCGCTCATCTCCGCGCTGCGCGGCAACGTCATCGCCGGCGCCGGGCTGGACGTGTTCGCGGTCGAGCCGCTCCCGGCCGGCCATCCGCTGCGGTCGCTGCCTAACACCGTGATCACGCCGCATATTGGCTACGTGACAGCGCAGGGATACGAGGTCTTCTACGCCGACATCGTCGCTGACATCGCGGCATGGCTCGACGGGTCACCTGTTCGCGTTATCAGCTGACGCGGGCCATGGCTCAGTTCTGGCCATTCCTGCGTAGCCGCCGCTGGATCCATTGCTACGGGGGGCTGGCGGAGCTGGCCTGGATGCGCACGGCGAGCTCGCCGCCCAGGGCGTACCCGGCGGACAGGCGGAGGTCGTCACCGCTCCAGAAGCGGCCGGCGTCATACCAGTTCAGCCGTCGCCTGCCGGGAAGGAGGCCCATGGACTGGTAGGTGAGCGCGAGCAGTTCCGCGCAGTAAGCGGTCTCCAGGCCGGCGTCGCGCGTTCCGCGGCGGACGGACGGCACCCGGCCGGACAGCCACCGCGACGCGAGCCGGGTCGTGGAGGGAAACGGCGTGCCGTCCATCCGCGCGATGGCACGCAGCACGGCGTTTTCCATTTCCGGCGTGACGGCGTGATCCAGCTGACGCACCCATGCCCGCTGCCCGTATCGGGTGGCCCAGACGATTACGGCCTCGCGCAGGTCATGGAGCTGGACCCCGCGGTGGCGGGTACCCGACCACAGATCAGGCAGCGACCGGCCGAGTTCGGCGTGCCACATCAGCGGCGGCAGGTCGCCGATGACCACGGACATGCCGACGTGGTTGACCGGGCTGTTGGTTGCCACCTGGATGGCCCGGTCGGCCACCGTATGTCCGCGGAACAGCCACACGTCACCGGTCCGCGTCAGATCAAGGGCCCCATCAAGGGTGATGCTCGCCGCAGGCACCGTCGTAGCATAGGCAGGTGCGCTGGTGGAAAGTACTGGGACTGGCTGGCTTCGCGGGTGTCGCCGCCACCGGAGTGGTCATCGCCCGGGCTGAACGGCAACGCCGTGCCTACACCCCGCAAGAGATCACGGAACAGCTGCACGCCCGGCTCGCCGAAGCGCCCGACACCGGGCAGCGCTCGCCGAAGCTGACCTGACCCGGGCTGGCTGGCAGCTCTAGAGAATCCGGTAATTCCCGGGTGACCACGAATCCGGTCCCCGGCTGCCCTGAGTCTGCGGGACGATAACAGCGTGATCCTGCTTCTCGTCCGCGTCTTCGGCGTACGCCACCGTCGGCACGTGGCGATCCTGCTCATAGCCGCCATAGCCTGCATGCTGGGCGGGGCGGCCATTTTCGCCGTCACTCAGCACTATCCGCTGACGACCGGCCTCTACTGGGCGATCACGACAGCGACAACCGTGGGCTACGGCGACGTGCTTCCGCGCAACGCGGTGGGCCGGGTCGTGGCCTCCGCGGTCATGCTGACGACCATCCCACTGCTCGCCTCGGTGTTCGCGCTGCTGACCGGCGCGGCTGCGGCGGCCGGAGTACGGAGGATCCTGGCAATGGGACACCGATTCCCCGAAGGCGCCTACCGGATTGTCATCGGGATGAACCCGACGGTGCCCGCCATTCTCGACGAGCTTGCCCTTGTCGGTGATCCGATCGTGCTCGTCGCGGACGTCGACCCGGCCAGCGTGCGCGCGGAAGTGCACGTCATCCGCGGCGACCCGACCCAGCCGGCCGTCATCCGCTCGGCCCGGCCAGAGGGCGCCCAGCAGGCCCTCATCATGGGTTCATCGGACGGCGACGTGCTGGTCAGCGCCGTGCTGCTGCGTAAGCAGGCGCCGGATCTGCCGGTCGTGGCGCTCGTCCGCGCGGCGTCGGTACGCGAGGCACTGCGTGAACTCGGCGTCGAGCAGACCATCTCAGCCGACGAGCTGATCGCGCATACGCTGGCCAAGAGCCTGGAGGCGCCGCACGCCGGAGACATGCTCGCCCAGCTGGTGGAGTCGCACTCGCACACCCTGGCGGAGACCGAGGCGGACGCGGCCACGGTCGGCAAGCCGCTCAGCGCGGTCCGCGACGAAAGGTCCGGGCTGGTGCTTGGCCTCGTGCATGACGGCAAGTTCCTGCTGGGCATCGGCGAGGATCCGGTCGTGGCCGCCGGGGATCGGCTGCTGATTGCTGAGCCGCTGCACAAGGAGCGGCGGGCGCCGGGGCCGTCCGCCCATATCCGCAATTAACTGCGCCGGGGCCAGTTCGCCAAGGCGTACCGGCCCAAATTCACCAAAGTGATCGTGGCCTTCGGAGGTAGCGATGCGCATCGGAACGGTGCTGCTGGTCATCTGACTAATTATTGGTGCCTTTGCGGCAAACCAGCGCCACTACTTCAACGGATCCTCGCACACGAACTGCGCTAAAGTGGGCACGATTGCTTTGACGATTGCCGCCGGCCCGCTCAATTACGCCGGCGTGAATCCGAAGATCTCGTGCAAGGCACCGCAGCCGAGCAAGTGATGCACCACGCCAAACCGTGCCCCGCGAGAACCGGCGGGGCACGGTTGCGAAGCCTGGCGGGGGCGTACCTGGGCCGCCGTGAGGCTGATGGGCTACGCGCCGAAGGAGCGCGGAGACTCGCTGGCGTTGCTTAGCGGTGCGCGAAGAAGCCGGACCGCCTGGACCGCCCGGACTGCCCGGTGACGAGGTGGTAGGCGAGCAGCAGGACGGCCGCGCCGGCAATGGCAGTGAGCCAGGTGGATAGGTTGAAGAACCCGTTCAGGGCGTGGTGGAGGTGGAACACCTTGGTGGCTACCCAGCCGCCGAGCAGCGCTCCGGCGATGCCGATCACGCAGGTGAGAATAAGTCCCTGTGATCTCCTGCCCGGGATCAGCATATTGGCGAGCAAGCCTGCGACCAGGCCGAGAACGATCCATGCAATGATGCCCATAACCGACTCCTTAGTCAGTGACTAGTGACGTACGCGGTAGTCAGTCATGCTGGGTAGATCGCGAGGGGAGTAGTACGCTCCCGGCGTTCTCACCGTCCTTTGGCCGAGCGTCTTGCCTGCACCTGTCCGGTACGAAAAAAAAAATCCGGACACCGCTGCGCGACTGCCGATTGTTCCTCGGCTGTAGCTGCCCGGGTCCGGAGCTTCAACTGCATTCTAGCACCTTCCTGGCTCGCGCGCATATGGCATTCCGCAGCCAATAATGCAGCAGGGCCAGGATCATTCTCACTGCGCTCACGATGGTCGGGCGGCGGTATTTGTGCACGGGCGGTATGCTCGCTACGAGCGCTTGCTCATGCAGCCTGAAACGAGTTCCTGGTCAGGTCTAGACAATACGCCGGTCTCGAGGTCCGCTTCGCTGCACGGTTTTTCCCGTGAGGCGGTTCCGATAGCGATGGTCAGTGCCAGGATGGCCGGCATCGTGGCTGGCTTGTCCCGGCATGGCCCGCGTGGCCTCGTGGCTGTGGCCCCCGGGTTCTGCGCGGAGGTGCTGGGAGTGACCGGCGTCGCGGTCAGCGTACCGCTGGCAGGCGGCAGTGACGTGGTGTGGCGGACCGAGGGGGCCAGCGTTCGTCTGGATGATCTGCAGTTCACGTTGGGGCAGGGGCCCGGCGTTGATGCCGCGGCATCCGGTGAGCTTGTCCTGGAGCCCGATCTCGGCACCGTGCCAGCGCAGCGATGGCCGGTGTTCACGCCGGCTGCCCTCGAGCTGGGAGTGCGGGCGGTGTTCGCGGTTCCGCTGCAGATCGGCGCGATCCGGGTTGGCGTGCTGCTGGCGCAGCGCGATGCGCCAGGGCCGATGGACGGCGGCGCGCTGTCCGACATGCTGGTCTTCGCCGATGCCGCGACGGAGGCATTGCTGGGATCGGTCGCGGGCAGCTCGGAGCCGCAGTGGCTATCGCTGCAGCCGTCCGGATACCGGGCCGAGGTCCACCAGGCCACCGGCATGGTCAGCGTTCAGCTCGGGGTGACTCAGGCCGAGGCGCTGATCCGGATGCGCGCTCATGCCTTCAGCCAGCGCCGCGCGGTTGCTGACGTGGCCGCTGACGTGGTGGCACGGCGGATGAGATTCGAGGAGAATGGCGACTGAGCGACCAGCGGCCCCCGCCGCGCGCCTTGCCAGCGGGGACACGGCCGCTCGCATCGGATGGCTGAAAGGCAAGGCAATGGATCGGGAACGGCATCTCGCGGAAACTTTTGTGGAGCTGGCAGACACCCTGGTCGACGACTTTGACGTCATCGATTTCCTCCAGGGCCTCGCGACCCGATGCGTCGAGCTGCTCGATGTGGCCGCCGCCGGAATTGTCCTGGCCGACCAGGGCGGCTCGTTGCGGACGGTAGCGGCTTCTGATGAGCGTGCCCGGCTGCTGGAGCTTTTCGAGGTGCAGAACGACGAGGGCCCGTGCCGCGACTGCTACCAGCTCGGAGCGGCGGTGGTCAACGTGAACCTGGACGGCGCGCGGGACCGCTGGCCGCATTTCACCCCCCGCGCGATCGCCGGAGGCTTCCGGTCGGCGAACGCCCTGCCGCTGCGGCTCCGCAGCCAGGTGATCGGCTCGCTCAACCTGTTTCATGCAGGCATCGGCGGCCTGCCCAGCGCGGAGCTTCGGATGGCGCAGGCACTGGCAGATGCCGCCACGATCGGCATCCTGCAGCAGCGCACCATCCGCCGGGGCGAAATCGTCACCGGGCAGTTGCAGGCAGCGCTCACCAGCCGGATCGTCATCGAGCAGGCCAAGGGCATCCTGGCCGAGCGGCTGCGGATCAGCACCGACGACGCGTTCAGGGTGCTGCGCACGGCCGCCCGGTCCCGCAACCGGCTGCTGTCCGACCTCGCCGGCGAAGTCGCTGACGGCTCCGCTGACCCCGTGCAGCTGCTGCGGTAGGCGCCGGCAGCATTGGCTCTCGCGCCCACCTGGCTTGGGAACGGCCCGACTGGGTGGTCAGTGCCTGAAGGCGGCGGAACTGATGAGAGCGCCGTCTTCCGTCAGTCATCCTGCGGGAGCGGGAGCACCGGCCGGGACATCTCAACTGACCGGCCGGCCCGGCGGCAGGCGCAGCGGGTCGAACGGCGCGAGGTCGACGGCGTCCGGCTCGCCCAGAGCGGCCCGGGCGGCGACGGCACCGGCATAGGGGCCCATGGTCAGGCCGGATGCGCCCAGGCCTGTGGCGACCACCAGGCCATCGACACCGGGCACCGGGCCGAGCAGAGGCCGGATGTCGGGGCCTATCGGGCGGAATCCCACCCTGGTCTCCAGGTAGGTGCCGTCGGCAAGGCCGGGCGCCACGGCCAGTGCCTGCCCGAGGATCTCCGCCAGGCCGCCCGGCGTCACCCGGTAATCGAAGCCGGCACCGGTTTCGCGGGTTGCGCCCGCGACCACCCGGGAACCGTCGAAGGCGAGCATGTAATGGCCGCTCCCGCCGGGCAGCACTACCGGCCAGCGGCTGGTGTCGGCGGGCTCGAGCGACAGGTGGGCGATCTGCCCGCGCTGCGGCGCCACGGCCACGGTCACGCCCGCGGGTTCCAGGAAGGCCCGCGTCCAGGCGCCGGCTGCCGCGACGACGGCATCCGCAGCGACGATCTGCCCGCCGAGCAGCACGCC
This sequence comes from Actinomycetota bacterium, assembly GCA_003168215.1. Lineage (GTDB taxonomy): Bacteria > Actinomycetota > Actinomycetes > Streptosporangiales > Streptosporangiaceae > Palsa-506. Next base: position 9,730 of record PMSW01000152.1, on the reverse strand, counting down.
CGTCACGCGGCCGCCGCTGCACAGTAGCTGCGCACGGCCGTCCCTGATGATGGCGCCCTTGCGGACCGCCGCCCTGGCCAGCGAAGCTGCGAGCAGCCGGCCATCCACCCGGGCAGCGCCGCCGACGTACACGGCCAGGCAGTCAGCGCGCAGCGGCGGAAAGAGGCCGCGAGCCTCGGCGCCGGTGAGAGCCTCAACGTCACCGATCTCCGGTGCCCCGGCGCGGCGGGCCAGAATCCGCTGCCGCACTCCCTCCTGCTGCTCCCCGGAGTCGGCCAGGCTGAGCGCACCAACGCGGCGGTAACCCGTATTGGTCTCGCCAAGCTCGCCGAGATCCTCGATGAGGCGCGGGTACTGCCGGGCCGACATGCAGGCGAAGGCATACCAGGCGGGGTCGTCCACCCGGGACGACCACGGGCACACGATTCCCGCACCGGCGGCCGTGGCCTGCCCAGCGGCAGCAGCGTCGACCAGCACGACCTCGGCCCCGAGGCAGCTGGCGGCATAAGCGCAGCTTGCTCCGACGACTCCCGAGCCGACCACGACAAGTCGCACGTTCTTCCTCCGTTACGGCCGGAGCCCGCGAGCGCACGCCGTCGGCGATGGGTGGCCGGCCTGCCGGAGCGGGTCCGCCGTGACGTTCGCCTTGCCCGCGCAGGACTTCCGCCTCTGCCACGCGAATGCCGCAGCAAGGATCGTCATCGCTGTATCCCCTACAGAAACGAGAATGGTCATGCGGGCACTTGTTTACCACGGTCCGGGCGAAAAGGCCTGGGAGGATGTGCCGAAGCCGGAAGTCATTGCCGACACGGACGCGATTGTGCGGGTCGACGCGACGACTATTTGCGGCACAGATCTTCATATCCTCAAAGGCGACGTCCCGGTGGTGACTGACGGGCGGATCCTCGGCCACGAGGCGGTCGGGACCGTCGAGTCGGTCGGCAGCGGCGTGAAGACGGTGCAGGCCGGTGACCGCGTTCTCGTCTCGTGCGTTTCCGTCTGCGGGACGTGCCGGTTCTGCCGCGAGGGCCGCAGCGGGCAGTGCCTGGGCGGCGGCGGCTGGATCCTCGGCTACAGGATCGACGGCACCCAGGCGGAGTATGTCCGGGTGCCGTTCGCCGATAACTCGACATACCCGGTGCCGGGCGGTGCCGCTGATGAGGACATCCTGATGCTGGCGGACATCCTGCCGACCGGGTACGAGGTCGGTGTCCTGAACGGCGGGGTGCGGCCGGGCGATGTCGTCGCCGTGGTCGGGGCCGGCCCGGTGGGCCTGTCGGCGATCATGGGCGCGAGCCTGTTCAGCCCGAGTCATATCGTGGCGGTCGACCTGGCTGATTCGCGGCTGGAGGCGGCGAAGCGGTTCGGCGCGGATGTGGTGGTGAATAACGGCCGCGAGGATCCGCTGGAGGTGGTCCGGTCGCTGACGGGCGGGCTGGGCGCTGATGTGGCCATCGAGGCGGTCGGGGTGCCGGCCACGTTCGAGCTTGCCGTTGCGCTGTCGCGGCCGGGTGGCCGGATCGCGAATATCGGCGTGCACGGCGAGCCTGCGACGCTGCACCTGGAGGAGCAGTGGATCAGGGACATCACCATCACGACCGGCCTGGTCGACGCGTACTCCACGCCGACGCTGCTGCGGCTGCTCGCCAGCCACCACATCGATGCCGGGCGGTTCATCACCCACCACTTCGCACTGGATGAGATCGATGAGGCCTATGACGTGTTCGCGCGGGCAGCCGACACGGGCGCGCTGAAGGTAGTCCTGAGCCGCGCCTCGTAGCCTGGCCTGCGTGCCTGCGCTGATGCCCGGCCGGGCCGCCCGGCCGGGCATCAGCCGTCTGCGGTGTCGGCGGCGGGGATGTGATGGTGCTCGGCGGCGGTGTCCGGCGGGGGGCCGTTCATCATCTTGAGCATCGAGATGCCGCCGGTGCGGGTGAATCGGTAGCACAGTGCGGCGGCGAGGAGCAGGGCGATGATGTTCAGCACGGTGGTGTAGTTCCACTGGACGGGCGCCTGGAGCACCTTGGCGTGGCGGGTGGCGGGGATGAGGCCGAGGCTGCCGAAGATCAGCTCGGTGAGGTATCCGGCGGCGGCCATGGTGGCGTAGAACGCGGCGAGGATGAACAGCATCATGCGGGTGCCGTAGTACTTGCGGTAGATCACCAGGATGGGCACGATGATCAGGTCGGCGAACAGAAATGCCACCACGCCGCCGAAGCTGATCCCGCCGTTCCACAGCACCGCGGCGAGGGGGACGTTGCCGATGGAGCAGACGAAGCTCAGCAGGCTGACGACGGGCCCGATCAGCGGCCCCCACAGCCGGGACGCCAGCGGGTGCCCGGTCAGGAACAGGTGCCCCCAGAAGGCGTCCGGTACCCAGGCGGCGACCGCTCCGGCGATCAGCAGGCCGGCCGCGATGTCGCGGATGACGGCCGCCCATTCCATCACGAAGATGTGCGACACCGAGGTGAGCGCCCGCGGTGACCGGAGCCGCCGCCACGCGCTGCCCCCGGCCGGGATGCTCATGTCCATTGCGGCGTGGCCCTCCATGGACCCGGCGACGCCCCTGGCGGCCTGGGCGGCGGCGGCGTCGAGCAGCCGCCGGCGCAGGAACAGCCGGAACACGACCGCCAGCAAGATGATCATGATAGGGCCGCCCACGAACTCTGCCAGGGTGAACTGCCAGCCGATCAGCAGCGCCAGGATCACGCCGAGCTCGACGACCAGGTTGGTGGAGGCGACCTCGAACGCCATCGCCGCGGTGAAGCTCGCGCCCTGCCGGAACAGCGACCGCGCCAGCGCCACCGCGGCATACGAGCACGACGATGAGGCGGCGCCCAGCCCGGCCGCAAGCGCCAGCGTCCGTGGCCGGTCATTGCCCAGCAACCGGATGACCGTCGCCCGGCGAACCACGGCCTGCACCACCGCCGACAACGCGAAACCCAGGATCAGCGCCCAGAGGATCTGCCAGGTCATCGACCCGCTGATCGCCAGCGCATGACCCACCGCGTGCAGCCCCCGCACGGCATCTCCTTCCCGGCCGGCCGGGACGTCCCGGCGAGGTTTACCACCGGACACCGGCGGTAGCCGCTCGCTGCCTCGGCAAGTACTGCCTATCATACCCCCCAAGGGTATCGGCTGGCAGGCGAGTGCCGCTTCCCGGAGGTATTTCAGCCTGTCGCGGCCTATCCGATGAGCAGTAGTGGCTTTGGTCCTGCCAGGAGGTGCCGGACGCCTCTGCCTGGCATTGATGTGCCGGGCGCACGCTGTGGTTGTGCGAGACGAGTGGCGTTCTCGCCGGGTTATGGAGGGTCGGTCATGATGGCAAACACAGGAACGAGGGCCGGGACGGGGTTCCCGTCGTGGCCGAAGTACGCGCTGCGGTTCACCTTCGGGGGGATCTGGCTTATTGACGCGGTGCTCAAGTGGCTGCCCGGGTTCCGGGCCGGCTACATGGGCATGATCTCCGGTGCGGGGCAGGGCCAGCCGGGGTGGCTGGGGCCGTGGTTCAGGTTCTGGACTAATCTGCAGAGCCCGCACCCGGCGTTCTATGCCTACCTGGTGGCGGTGCTGGAGACGCTGGTGGCGCTGGCGGTGCTGTTCGGGGTTGCCCGGAAGGTCAGCTATCTCGCGGCTGCGGGGTTCAGCGTGGTGATCTGGGCGGCGGCTGAGGGGTTCGGCGGGCCGTATACCTCCGGGGCCTCTGATATCGGTACCGCGATTATCTATGCGCTGGTGTTCATGTGCCTGCTGACCCTCAGTGCTTACACCGGCCCGGACACTTACAGCGTCGATCACTACCTAGAGAAGAAGATCTCCTGGTGGTGGAAGATCGCCGAGTTCCGCAACCCAGCCCAGCACCTGGTCCCGGTCACCACGGTCCCGNNATCCCGGCCGCGGTCATCCCGGTCCCGGTTACCACGGTCCCGGTTACCACGGTCCCGGTCACCCCGGACGCCGCGCCGGCGGTCAACGGCAAGGCCCGGCCTACCGCCGAGCCAGCCGGCCGACGCTGAGCTATCTAGCAGGGCGGCGCTGAGCCAGAGCAGACTCAGCGCCGCCCGATCCATTACCAGCTAGCACCGGACCACAGGGGATCTCATGAAGCGCACCCGTTCCGCCGCGATGACCGCCGTCGTCGCCGTCGCCGTCGCCGGACTTGGCGCCGGCGCGGCGGTCACCGGCTGCGGGTCCGCCGGGCAGCCGGACGCCACGGCCAGCACGACTGGCGGTGCCACCTACTCGTATTACCAGTCGATGATGAGGCGCCTTGACCCCCGCTCGCCCGGCTCGCCCGGATCGATGATGGACGGCACGTCCGGCGACGAGATGATGGGCGGCCTTTCCCGCGATGCGATGATGGGCGGCTCCGGCTACCGCTGGACGATGGGCGGGCTTGCCGCGCCGGCCTGGATGCGCGGCCACGCCCTGCCGGGCTTCATGACCGGCACCTCCGGCGATGCCGGGAAGATCATGGGCGCGCTGTTCGCCGGCGCCCCCGGCACCCGGGTCACCCCTGCCCAGGCCACCCGGCTCGGCAACCAGGTCCCGGCGGGCGCCACGGCCAGCCCCGCCCAGCACCGGATCACCTTCCCCGGCGCGAGTGTCCGGCTCGTCGTCCTGGCCGGCCCAGGTGAGACCTACCGCATCGCGGGCCTGGTCGACCCGGCCATCGTGGTCAGCGCCCGCGCGCACGTCAGCATCGAAATCATCAACGCCTCTCCCGGCACCGCCAACGGCCTCGTCATCACCGCCGCCAACGCCGGATCCTCCCCGATGCCCATGATCACAGCACGCCCGGCGTTCCCCGGCTCAGCGCTATGGTTCCTCGGCAATCCCACATCCGCCGGCCTGCACACCGCAACGCTCAGCTTCACCGCCAGCACCCCCGGGAGCTACCAGTACCTGTGCCCCGTCCCCGGACACGCGCAGGAAGGCATGGCCGGCACCTTCATCATCAGCAGCGCTAGCTGAACCTGCGCGCGCACGAATATCGTCCCGGCATGCCCGGCCGGCTCCTGGCTTGCTCCTGACGTCGCGTGAGGTCCTAGCGTTCAACCCATGGGTACCTTCGAGGCCACTGACGCGCGAGAGCAAGCGTGGAAGGTGGGCGCTCTGGCCAAGGCCGCGGGCCTGAGTGTCCGGGCGCTGCACTACTACGACCACATCGGCCTGCTGAGGCCATCGCGGCGGACTGCCGCCGGACACCGGCTCTACGACGCCGGCGACGTTGCCCGGCTTTACCGGATCAGCCTGCTGCGCCGTCTCGGCTTCCCGCTCGAGCAGATCGCATCCGTGCTCGAAGACCCGAAGTGGCAGCTGGAAACCGCAATCGGCCGGCACCTGGATCACACCCAGCGCAGAGCCGCCATCGCCACGCGGCTATGTACCCGGCTGGCCGGCATGGCCGCCGCGCTGGCCCGGCAGGACAACCCGTCCCCCGAGCAGCTGTTTTCCACCCTGGAGGAGATGACCATGCTCGATGGCACCATCCACAGCACCACCGGCATGCTGGTCTACGACGACACGGCCGCGGCGCATGACTACATCGTGCGCGTGTTCGGCCTCACCCCCGGCGCCCTGCAAGACGATGCCGATGACCACGCCGTCTATCGCGAGGTCCGGGCCGGTGATCAGGTAATAGGCCTGCATCCAGCCTCGGCCGACTTCCGGTCACCCCGCTCACTGGGAGCGGTCACTGGCATGACCGTCATCACCGTCGACGATGCCGACGCCCATTACGCCCGCACCGTCCAGGCCGGAGCGGAGATCGTCGAAGAACCCGTCGACCAGCCCTACGGAGTCCGCGAATACGGCGCGCGCGACCTGGAGGGCCAGCTCTGGTACTTTCACTCCCCGCTTGGCTAAGGCCAGGCCCGCGGCCGCCGGCGTGCCGGTGTCCGTGCGGTGGCTGGTGTTCTCGCCGGTAAGCAATCTGCGGACGGTGGCAGAGCTCCAGCCGGAGGCCTGATATGGCCACCTCGCCACGTTCCTGAAGCGCGAGTGCCTGGCGGGACTTCGTTCCGGTCACGGAGCCGTCAGCGTGCTACAAACCTGGTATGGCGCCAATTGCCGGGCTGCACGGGACCGCCCGGCAGCTGCCGCAACTCGCCACCACGACAGGAGTCCGCAGATGACCGCAACCGTGGACCAGACCGAGACCGCAACGGCGGTGAATGCCTGGCTGTCCGCATTCGGGGACGCTCTGACGGCCGGTGATCCGGCCGCGGCGGCTGCCCTGTTCCTCGCCGACTGCTACTGGCGCGACCTGATCGCGTTTACGTGGAATATCAGGACCTTCGAGGGACGCGCCGCGATCACCGAGATGCTCGGCGAGACGCTGCCTGGGGTGCAGCCGGCCAGCTGGCGGATCACCGATGGCGAGGAACCCGCCGAGGCTGGCGGCGTGATCGAGGCCTGGATCGAGTTCGAGACCGCCGTCGGCCGGGGCTGCGGGCACCTGCGCCTGCGTGACGGCCTTTGCTGGACGCTGCTGACCACCCTCTACGAGCTCAAGGGCCACGAGGAGGCCAGCGGCCTGAGCCGTCCGAAGGGCGTGGCACACGGCGCGGACCGCGGACGGACCACCTGGCTGGAAAAACGCCAGCACGAGGCGTCCGCGCTCGGCTCCACCGAGCAGCCGTACGTGCTGATCATCGGCGGCGGCCAGGGCGGCATCGTCCTCGGCGCGCGGCTCCGCCAGCTCGGCGTTCCCGCGATCATCGTCGACAAGCGCAGCCGTCCCGGTGACCAGTGGCGCAGCCGCTATAAGTCGCTCAGCCTGCATGACCCGGTTTGGTATGACCACCTGCCGTATCTGAAGTTCCCCGACAACTGGCCGGTCTTCGCGCCCAAGGACAAGATCGCCGACTGGCTCGAGTCCTACACGAAGATCATGGAACTCAACTACTGGGGCAATACGGAGGCGAAGAGCGCGGCCTACGACGAGGGGGCCCGCGAGTGGACAGTGAGCGTCGAGCGGGAGGGCCAGCCGATGGTGCTGCGCCCGGCTCATCTTGTCCTGGCCACCGGCGTGTCCGGCAAGCCCAGCCTGCCGTCCTTCCCTGGCATGGATCTCTTCCGCGGCGACCAGCACCACTCCTCGGTCCATCCCGGCCCGGATGCCTACCGGGGAAAGACGTGCGTGGTCATCGGGTCCAACAACTCGGCCTTCGACATCTGCGGCGCGCTGTGGGAGAACGGCGCGGACGTGACGATGGTGCAGCGTTCGTCTACCCACATCGTGAAGTCCGACTCGCTGATGGAGATCGGGGTGGGGGCGCTCTACTCGGAGCAGGCGGTCGCGTCCGGGATGACGACGGAGAAGGCGGATCTCATCTTTGCGTCGCTGCCGTACCGGATCATGCACGAATTCCAGATCCCGCTGTATGACCAGATGCGGGAGCGGGACAAGGACTTCTACGACCGCCTCGAGGCCGCCGGCTTCGACCACGACTGGGGCGATGACGGCTCAGGGCTGTTCATGAAGTACCTGCGCCGCGGCTCCGGCTACTACATCGACACCGGTGCGGGTGACCTGGTGGCCAACGGGGACGTCAAGCTGGTGAACGGGCAGGTCGACCATCTCACCGAGAACGCCGTGGTGATGGAGGACGGCACGGAGCTGCCGGCCGACCTCGTCGTCTATGCCACCGGGTACGGCTCGATGAACGGCTGGGCGGCCGACCTGATCTCACGCGAGGTAGCCGACAAGGTCGGCAAGTGCTGGGGCCTGGGCTCGGACACCACCAAGGACCCGGGGCCGTGGGAAGGCGAGCAGCGCAACATGTGGAAGCCGACGCAGCAGGAGGCCCTGTGGTTCCACGGGGGCAACCTGCACCAGTCACGGCACTACTCGCTGTACCTCGCGCTGCAGCTCAAGGCCCGCGAGGCTGGTATCCCGACGCCGGTGTACGGGCTCCAGGAGGTCCACCACGTCGGTTGAGGTGGCCGTGTGGACGACCTTGATTTCCGACCCGACCTGTACCGGGGAACCGCCCGGTACTACGACCGCTTCCGGGCGCCATATCCACGGCTGCGCCGTTTGTTACTGGCGTCCGGTCGCCGCGAGAAGCCGGACGCTGGGCGGTGCGCCGGCCGGCGGGAGGAACGGGGCGGCGTAGTGGCCGGACAGCCGCGCCTCGTCGGTGAGCAGGAGACCGGCGACCCTCAGCGCGACGGCTGCGAGCTCCTCGCTCATCTCGTGATCGATGCCCGCCCCGACGGCAATGTCCCACTGATGGATCACTGCGTCGAACAGGTTGATCCCCGCTGCCGTCGCACCGTCGAAGGAGCCGAAGGGCAGCGCGCAGACGGCCGTGAGCGCCCCGGGATGCTCATGCCAGCTGCGCGCAGCGGCCCCGGTGAGCTCCCGGAACTTCTTCGCGGGCGGTGTCCCGACGAGGTCGCCGCGCAGCTGGCGGACCGGGCCGGGCGTCACGGCCGCGAAGCGGCCGAACTTCTCGGTCACGGCCGCCAGGTGATTGACGACATCGAGCACGCTCCAGCCCCGGCAGGGAGTTGCCAGCATGAGCGACCGCTGCGGCACGGCATCAACAAGCGCAGCGGCCGAGAAAAGTGCGTCGCTCAGCTGGTCAGCAATCTCAGCGCCCAGGCGCGCGCTACGGACAATGTCCACGACGCCTGCCAGTCTGCCTGACTCCGGTGGCGGCGAAGCTGGATGCGCTGATTTCGCCTACCGGCAGCGGCGGCTTTCTGCCGCTGGTTAAATCGGGAACGTGCGAGCTTGGCAGGGGATTTCGCGCGGCTGGCGGCGGGCCCGGCCTGATGCGGTCGGCCTCATTGCCGCGACCGTGCTGGCGGCGGCCTCGGTCCTCGCGGCGTCGGTCCTTGCCGCTGTGCCGTCTGCCGCTATGGTGGCTCCGGGTCCGCCGGACGCGGCTGCCCGGGCATGGCACGCCGTAGTGCCGCGGGTGGATGTCAGGGGCGCTGAACTGGTGAATGCCCGCACCGGCGTCCGGCTGTGGGGCAAGGACGTCAGCGTGCCGCGGCCGATGGGCAGCATCACCAAGGTGATGACCGCGCTGGTGGTGCTCCGGGCCGGCGACCTGAGCCGGGAGATCAAGGTCACCAGGGGCGCCATCCGGTACGTCCGCAAGCGCGGCGCGAGCAGCGCCGGCCTGATCGCCGGGGACGTGCTGACCGCGCGGCAGCTGATGGAGGCGATGCTGCTCCCGTCTGGCTGCGATGCCGCCTACCTGCTGGCCACCGCCTATGGTCCCGGCCGCCGCACGTTCGTGCGGAAGATGAACGCGATGGCGATGACGATGGGCCTGACATCGACCCATTTCACGAGCTTCGACGGCATGCCTTACCCGACCGAGCACTCCACCTACTCCACGCCGGCTGACCTCGTCGGGCTCGGTGAGCAGGCGATGCGCAATCCGCTCTTCCGGCGCATCGTCGCCCAGCGCAGCTATCACCTGGCTGCCACGGCCCTGCACCACCGTTACAAGTGGTACACGACGGACGGCCTGCTCGGGTCCTATCGTGGCGTCATCGGGATCAAGACAGGTGACACCAATGCCGCGGGCGACTGCTTCTTGTTCGAGGCGCGGCGCGGCGGCCGCACCCTCATCGGCGTGGTCCTGCACGCTCACTCTGCCGGCAGCTCCGCCTCGTTCTTCACGGCCGCCAGGCGGCTGCTGAACTGGGGCTTCCGCCGAATCTAGGCGGCGCGCCGGAGGCCGCAGCGGCATTGTCCGGATCG
>PMSW01000062.1:43402-47256 GCA_003168215.1 Actinomycetota bacterium | reverse complement strand
CCCGCGTTCGCGCTCGTGCTCGCGCTGACGGTGGTGGCATTCGGCTTCATGGTGCGCACCGCGGTAGTGCGCGGCCAGGTCGGGGCGTCCTGGCGGGCTGCCGGCGCGGATGCCGTGATCAGCCTGGCCAATGTGCCGGGCTCGATCACGGCGGCACAGCAACGCGCCATCGCTGCCGTACCCGGCGCCAGTCGTACCGCCGCCGTGGCGGTCACGGCCGGCACGCGGGAGAGCGGCGCACCGGTCACCGCCGTCCTGGTCAGCCCGGCGAGCTACGCGGCGATGGTCGCAGGAACGCCCTATCCGCGCGTTCCGGCGGCGCTGCTGGCCGAGCCCGCGGGCGGGGCTGGCACCGGGGCACCGGTGCCAGCGCTCGCCTCGCCTGCCGCCGCGGCCCAGCTGCGGCCGGGCACCGCGGTGCTGTCGACCGAGGCCGGAACGCTGCGGGTCCGGGTCGCGGGCCTGCTGTCCGGCACGCCGGCCGTGCCCGGCGGCGGGAGCTTCATCGTCGTCCCGGCCTGGGCGACCAGCCACCTGGCCGCGCAGGCGCCGCCGACGGAACTGCTGATCACCGGGCCGCGGCTGAACGACCGCGCGCTGGCCGCCGCCGTGGCGCGGATCATCCCGGACGCGACTATCACCTTCCGGTCCAGCGTGCTGGCGGGACTCAGCGGGGCGGCGCTGCCGCACGGCGCGTATGTCGCCTTCGCCGAGGGAAGCGGGGCGGCCGCCGGATTCTGCGTACTTGTGCTGCTGCTCAGCCTGGTGCTGGCAGCCCGCTCCCGTGCGCAGACGCTGGCCCGGCTGTCGACCATGGGCCTCGGGACCGGCCAGGGCAGGCTGCTGGTCATCGTCGAGGCACTGCCGCCGGTGCTGGCCGCCGCCGCGGCGGGAGCGGCCTGCGCACTGGCGCTGGTGCCACTGCTCGGCCCGGTACTTGACCTCTCGGTTTTCACCGGCTCCGGCGCGGCGGTGCCGGTCCGTGCGGACCTCGCGGCGCTGGCGATACCAGCGGCCGGCCTGATAATCCTCGGAGCGGTGACGTTGTCGGTCCAGGCGATCGCGGCGAGCCGCCGCGGCGCCGCCGGCGCGCTTCGGATCAGCGGCTAAGAGCGGGCGGAGGCGGCGATGGATGCGACGCGGGGCCCCGGAGAACCGGCCAAGGGCAGATACGCAGCCCCCGTTGCCAGTGCCCGCGGCAAGCCGGGCACTCCCGCGGAGCCGGCTGCCGGGATCGCCGAGCTCGGCGCCGAGTTCGAGCGGTCCCGGTCTTCCTACGGGGACGACGCCCTGATCGCCTGCGACCGGCTGGTCCGCATTTACGCCGCGGACGGTATCGAGGTCCAGGCGCTGCAGGGCCTCGACCTGCTGATCGGCGAGGGCGAGCTGACCGCGGTCGTCGGTGCCTCCGGCAGCGGGAAGTCGACGCTGATGAACATCCTGGCCGGGCTGGACGCACCGACCGCCGGCTCGGTCCGGGTCGCTGGGCACGACCTGGCCGCGATGACGGTCAGCGACCGGGTCGCTTACCGGCGGTCGACCGTCGGCTTCGTCTGGCAGCAGACCGCGCGGAACCTGCTGCCGTACCTGACCGCCCAGCAGAACGTCGTGATGCCGATGCGGTTCAGCGGCATCGCCAGGCGCCAGCGCGGCGCCCGGGCGAGGGAACTGCTCGAGGTCCTCGGCGTCGGGCACTGCGCGAGCCGCAGGCCCGAGCAGCTGTCCGGCGGCGAGCAGCAGCGCACGGCCATCGCCACGGCGCTGGCCAACGAGCCCCTGGTGCTGCTTGCCGACGAGCCGACCGGCGAGCTGGACAGCGCCACCGCCAGGGACGTGTTCGCCGCACTGCAATCGGCCAATGCCGATCTGGGGGTCACTGTGCTGGTCGTCACGCACGACCCGGCGGTCGCGGGGCAGGTGCGCCGCACCATCGCGATCCGCGACGGGCGGACCGCAACGGAAACCCTCCGGCACGCGGCGGCTGATGACGACGGGAACGCCACGCAGCACGCGGTCGAGTACGCGGTGCTGGACCGCGCCGGGCGGCTCCAGCTGCCCCGCGAGATGGTGGAGCCGCTCGGCATGCGGGACAGGGTCCGGCTGGAGGCCGAGCCTGATCACATCGGCGTCTGGCCGGACGAGCAGCGGCCGCCGCACGGCGGCCGGTCCCCGGCGGAAGGAGAACAGTGACCAGCGAGCCGGGCACCGCCGGGCCGCAGCCGATGGTCGCCGCGAGCGAGGTGACCCGCACGTTCGGCAGCGGGAGCACGGCCGTGCACGCGCTGCGCGGCGTCTCCTTCACGCTGCCGCGAGGGCAGCTCGTGGCACTGCGCGGGCGGTCCGGATCGGGCAAGACCACGCTGCTCAATATCGTCGGCGGCCTGGACCGGCCGACCAGCGGGAGCGTGCACGTCGCCGGGCAGCAGGTGAGCGCCATGAGCGAGCGGGAGCAGATGATCCTGCGCCGCGGCACGGTCGCCTTCATCTTCCAGTCATTCGGCCTCATCCCGATACTGTCCGCCGCCGAGAACGTCGGCATCCCGCTCCGGATCAACGGCGTCAGCGCGCGAGAGCGCGAGGAGCGCGTGCGGCTCATGCTCGCCGTCGTGGGCCTCGCCGAGCATGCCCTGCAGCGCCCGGCCGAGCTCTCCGGCGGCCAGCAGCAGCGGGTGGCGATCGCGCGGGCGCTGGCAGCCAGGCCGGAACTGCTGATCGCCGACGAGCCGACCGGCCAGCTGGACTCCGAGACCGGCAGGCAGATCATGCGGCTGCTGCGGACGGTAGTGCGCTCCGAGGGGATCACGGCCCTGGTCGCCACGCACGACTCGGCGCTGCTCGACGTCGCCGACGGCGTGCTGCTGCTCGAGGACGGCATGCTGCCGCCGGCAGCGGGAAGGAACACTGCGTGAGCAGTGAGAGCAGCCCGGCGGACACGGGCCGGTCTGGCCTGGCGGGCACCGGGAGCGCAGCGGACGGGCTAGCTGGCTGATGCGCATCGACGTACGGCCGGTGAGCAGGCTCCGCGGCCAGGACCCGGCCGATCTCATGGGCGCATTGGGGCCCGTGATCGAGGCGCTGCGGGCCAGCGACGCCGACCTGTCTGGGGTGCGCATCGTCTGCGACTGGATCCAGTACCGGTCCAGCTTCCGCGAGGCGGCCGACTACCGCCCGGTGCTGGCCGCCGGGTGGCGGCCCGGCCCTGATCAGGCAGGCCCGGCCTTGCTGCCTGGCCGCGTGCCCCCCGACGACGGGCCGCTGGCTCCCGAGACGGCTCTGGAGATCGCGGTGGACCTGCGCCGGGCAGGCGCGGACCTTGGCCCGCTGGTGACCAGGCTGCTGGCAGAGCACGCGACGCCGGCCGGCTCGGCGCGGCTGCCGCTGGAGCCGTGGGGCACGGGCTCGGCAAGCTGCATCTGGCGCTTCAACACGCTCTACTGGCAGGCGCTGTCCTTCTGGGAGCAGGCCACCGGCCGGGAGTACGAGCGGGCGCTGCCCGGCGGCGAGAGCGCGGCCCGCGACTCTGGGGCCGTCCGTGACCTCATTCTTGAGCTCTTCAAGATCTGGGACGACCTGGACGCGCGCGGGGCGCTGCCGGCTGAGCTGTATGTGGTGGAGCTGGGGGTGGGGAACGGCAGCCAGGCCAGGATCTGGCTCGACGAGTTCGTGACGCTTTCCGGGATGCACAGCAGGGACTACTACCGGCGGCTGCACTACCTCATGGGTGACTACTCGCCGCATGTGCTCGGCCGCGCGAGCAAGGCCGTCGCCCACCACGGCGACCGGGTGAACGCCCTGGTGGTCGATGCGACGCGCCCGGCCGTCAGCCTGGGCTTCCTGCGCGGTAAGGCGTTCCT
>PMSW01000062.1:38914-43366 GCA_003168215.1 Actinomycetota bacterium | reverse complement strand
GGCTCGGCCCTGAGCTTCTCTGCGAGGCGCTGCCGCAGCATTTCGGCGATCCCGCTCGTGCGGTCGCCTTCTGGCGGGAGATCTGGGGGGCGCTGCGGCTGCAGGAACGCTACGTGCCGCTGGAGGGGCTGGATCTCTACCAGATCGGGCCTGACCTGACTGGCGAGACGCTGCGATCGCAGCTGGAGTCTGACGGCGATATACGAATGCACGTCAACAACGGGGCACTGAACAGCTTCGCGGACACACTGCCGCTGCTGCATCCGTTCGGGCGGCTGCTCTGTCACGATCTGTTCGTCACCGACGTCCGGGACTACGGCACTGGCTTCTTCGGGCCGGGGAAGTATGACGGCTCGGTGGTGAACTGGGTCAACGGCCCGCTGCTCCGGCATCTCGGCAGCCGGGCCGGGTTCGACGTCCGGATTTCCCCGTTCGCGCAGCGTCCCGCGGCCAATGTCAAGACCCTGACCGCGATGGTGCGGGAATGACCGCGGTGCGGGAATGACCGCCGCGGCGCGCGGGGCGCGCGTCCGGGAACTGCCTGCCGGGACGCTGCTGGCGACCACGGTCATCGGGTCGTACGCGGTGCCGGAGTGGCTCGGGCAGCTGAAGAACGACTACTGCCAGCGCCGCATCAGCAAGAGCTACCTGGACGAGATCCACGAGATGGCCATCAAGGCCGCCATTCTCGATCAGGAGCGGGCAGGCATCGACATCGTCTCCGACGGCGAACTGCGCCGGGACAACGACATCGACTACCTGCTCGCCAGGATCCCTGGCGTCGAGATACCGCAGCGCGCCAAGGCCGACTATTTCGACTATTACGAGGCCCGCGTCGCTCACCCCCTGCCCGAGCCGGCTGATATGGGCGTCGGCCTGGGGCTGGCCGCGGACTACGGCTTTACCAGGCAGCTGACGGACATGCCGGTCAAGGTGTCCATCACCGGCCCGTTCTCGCTGTCGCGCAGGATCCGCAACATGGCCTACGCTGACCCGGCTGATCTTGTGCGGGCACTGGCCAGGCTGCTCAACGCCGAGGCCAGGGAGCTGGCCCGGGCCGGCGCGCGGCTGCTGCAGATCGACGAGCCGTTCCTCGCCGGGTATCCCGAGGACATCGCGCTGGCGATCGAGGCGATCAACATCGTGACCGACGTTCCTGATGTCCACTGGACCCTGCACGTCTGCTACGGCAACAGGTACGCGCGGCCGCTGTGGGCCGGCCATTACGATTTCCTTTTCCCGGCCGTCAAGGACACAGCGGTGGACCGGCTGGCGCTAGAGTTCGCCCGGAAAGGCGACGAGGACCTGCGGCTGCTTGAGCAGTACCAGTGGGACCGGGGTCTCGGGCTCGGCGTCATCGACGTGAAGACCGACCAGGTGGAGTCGCCCGGGCAGGTCGCGGGCCGGATCCGGCGGGCGCTGCGGTTCGTGGCCCCCGAGAAGCTGTCGGTCAACCCCGACTGCGGCCTGCGGCACGTGCCGCCTGAGGCAGCGCGCGCGAAGCTCGGCGCGATGGTCGCCGGGGCCGCCCAGGTCCGTGCCGAGCTGGGCAGCGCCGGGCCGTGACCAATCGCGAACCCGACGAATCGCGGACTGCGCGAGCGCCCGACCGGGACCGGATACGTGCCGATTGGCGCTGAGCTGGGTCCGGCGGTGCGCGATACTGGGCGGCGGCAGCGTGCTCAGGTGCAGCAGAATCCGGCGGAGGCCAGCGATGCTCTTCCCCACCTCGCTTGTCGGCAGTTACCCGCAGCCGGACTGGCTGATCGACCGCGAGCGGCTCGCCCACCGGTTCCCGCCGCGGGTCAGGGCGCTGGAGCTATGGCGGGTCGATCCCGCCTATCTCGGCCAGGCGCAGCAGGATGCGGCGCTGCTGGCCATCCGGGCACAGGAGGACGCCGGCCTGGACATCATCACTGACGGCGAGATGTGCCGGGAGAGCTACTCCAACCGGTTCGCGACGGCGCTTGACGGCGTGGACATCGACAACCCGGGCAC
Organism: Actinomycetota bacterium; assembly: GCA_003168215.1. GTDB lineage: Bacteria > Actinomycetota > Actinomycetes > Streptosporangiales > Streptosporangiaceae > Palsa-506. The sequence continues at coordinate 41,368 of PMSW01000062.1, read as the reverse complement.
CGCGCTTGACCGCAGCGGGCACCCCAATCCGGTGCCGCGGATCACCGGGCCGATCCGGCGCCGTCACCCGGTCGAGGTGGACGACCTGAGGTTCCTCCGCGCGCACACCGACCGGACGGTCAAGATCACCGTGCCGGGCCCGTTCACCATGTCGCAGCAGGCGCAGAACGATTACTACCCGGACCGGGAGGCGGCCGCGTTCGGCTACGCGGAGGCGGTCAACGAGGAGGTCAGGGACCTGTTCGAGGCCGGGGCGGACATCGTCCAGCTGGACGAGCCCTACCTGCAGGCCAGGCCCGAGGAGGCGCGTTCCTACGGCGTCGCGGTACTGAACCGGGCGCTGGAGGGCATCACCGGGACGACCGCCGTGCATGTCTGCTTCGGGTACGCGGCCATCATCCACGACCGTCCGGACGGCTACTCGTTCCTGCCCGAGCTGGCCGACGCTCAGTGTGATCAGGTTTCCATCGAGACGGCACAGTCCGGCCTCGACTGCTCCGTGCTGGCCGGGCTGGCCGGTAAGACGATCATCCTGGGCGTCCTGAACCTCAGTGACGTGACCGTCGAGACACCGGAGCAGATCATCGGCCGGGTGCGCCGGGCACTGCCCTACGTGCCGGCCGGGCGCCTCGTCCTGGCGCCGGACTGCGGCATGAAGTACCTGCCCCGCGACGCCGCGTTCGGCAAGCTGGCCGCCATGGCGCAGGCAGCGGAGTTGCTGCGCGCCGACTCATGATCGAAACAATTATGAGCCAGACTAGATTCGGGTCGTATCCGGCCGAACGGGGTGAGCACGGTCCGCCAGCACGGCTGGACCGGGTCTCAGCTGGGAGGTCATTCGGCCGCCAGCACGGCTGACATGCAGCCGCTCACATCTAACTGAGGGGTGCACGGCAAGTGACCGAATCCAGTGGCACGGCGGCGGCCGTGCTTATCGAGGCCGACGTACGTGAAGGCACGTACGGTGACAAGGTAGCTGCGGTGGAGCCCGGCGGTGCCGAGTTCATCCCGCTCAGCGAGCGGCACGGCAAGCCGCTGCAGCAGTTCTGGACCTGGGTGTCGCCGAACATGGAGTTCGCGACCATCTTCGTCGGCATCATCGGCGTCTGGTTCTTCGGGCTGTCGTTCTGGATGGCCGTGCTCGCGATCGTGCTCGGCACCGCGCTCGGCAGCGCGTCGATGGGCGCGCTCGCCGCCCGCGGGCCGCTGTTCGGCGTACCGCAGATGCTGCTGTCCCGGATCGGCTTCGGCTTCCTCGGCAACATCCTGCCCGCGGGCATCAACGCGATCGTGGCCGGCGTCGGCTGGTTCGCGGTCAACAGCGTCAGCGGCGCCTTCGCGCTGAACGCGCTGTTCCACTGGAACACGAAGCTCTGCCTCGTGATCATCGTGGTGGTGGAGCTCGGGGTCGCGTTCTTCGGCCACAACCTGGTGCACGCGTTCGAGCGCTGGGCCTTTCCGGTCCTGGTAGTCATCTTCGCCATCGCCTCGGTCGTGATCCTGTCCAAGTCGCACCCCGGCGCGCACGCGGCCGGCATCCCGGGCGGGTTCCTGATCACCTTCGGGGCGGCGTTCGGCTACGCGGCCGGCTGGAACCCGTACGCCAGTGACTACACCCGCTACCTGCCGCCGGACACGAACCGGAAGGCCACCGGCCTGTGGGCCGGCCTCGGCGTGTTCATCTCGTGCGCCGCGCTGGAGATCGTCGGCGCGGCCGCGGCCACCATCACCAGCATCGACAAGTTCGGCAACAACCCGACGGCCGGCTTCACCAGCAACCTGCCTACCTGGATCGCGGACGTCACGCTGCTCGCGATCGCGCTCGGCGCCATCTGCGCCAACGCGCTCAACGTGTACTCCGGCTCGATGTCGTTCCTCGCGCTCGGCATCAGGCTGCCGGGGTCCCTGCGGCGGGCGATCGTCGCGATCGTGCTCGGCGTGGCCGGCTTCTTCGTGGCGCTGTCCGGGCTGCACGACGCGGGCGCCAAGTACAACAACTTCCTGCTGGTCATCGCGTACTGGATCGGACCGTGGCTCGGGGTCTTCTTCGCCGATCAGCTCTTGCGGCGCGGCAAGCGGGTCGACGGGTTCATCTTCGACCGCAAGCACAACCCGTGGGCGGGCTTCGCCGCCATGGCCATCGCGATGGCGGTATCGATCTACTTCTTCGCTAACCAGACCGATTACGTCGGCCTCGTGCCCAAGCACAGCCCGCACTTCGGTGACATCACGTTCGAGGTCGGCTTCGTTCTTGCCGCGGTGCTCTACGCGGTCTTCTTCAGGCTGCAAGGCGACAGCAGCCGCGAAGAGGTCCTCGTGATCCCGGAGGAGCCGCTGGCCGTACCGGCTGAGTAACACACCGTAACCGAGGCGTCCGCCCGATCCGTGGGGGGCGCCTCGGTCAGCGTCCGATGCCTTCACCCTGTGTCCCTTTGCCGTGCGGCTTGCCGTGCG
>PMSW01000062.1:0-38865 GCA_003168215.1 Actinomycetota bacterium | reverse complement strand
GGCGGAAGCATTGCCGGGCTGGCCGATAGCGCCCGGCCACTGGGGCAATGCCAGGTGGAACATCAAGACAACGAGGCCAGCGACGATGACCATCGTGGCCGGGCGCCAGCGGCGTTCGAGGTCGGCGACCGTGCGGGCCAGCGTAGGAAACGCCACGTCCCTGGCGAACCAGAACGCCAGCACATCCGGAATGATCACGACAAAAATCGCGAACAGCCCGTAGATGACGTAGCCAAGGACCCACATGTCGCTGGTCGTCGTGGCCGCGATGAGGCTGCCAGCGGCGACGATGCCCAGCGCGACGGGGAAGTAAGCGAACACCGACAGCTCTTTTATGGACTCGGCGCTGCCCCTGGTTAGCCGGCCATTCGCGGTTCGCCCCCGCCCGGGCACGCCTTCGCCCGTGCTGACATACCCGGCTTGCGCCGGCGGATGCCTGACGACCCCGAAGATGATGAACACGATGAGGACGACCACGATGATGGCCACCGGGCTCCACAGTGATTCCAGGTGCCACACCGTGTTCGACAGCGTCTGCCACGGCGGGTTCGCGATCCCGGCCCAGGTCTCCGGGATCCCGAAAACCAGGCCCACGAACAGCCAGACGCCATAGCCCCACTTCTCTCGCGCGCTCAGGCCATGGCGGCGGGCTAACTGCTCCCCGCCGCCGGCCGCCTCAAGGCGCGGAGGCTCATCCTGTTCGATCATGTGCAGGACGTTACGGCCAACATCCGGGCAAGTCCACCTGCCGCTGGACAGGAACGAGGGAAGTGCTCACTGGCATGGCCGCTCACCCGCGGCCGGGCCGGCCCGGTGGGCGTCAGCCGCGGAGCATGTCGCCGATGATCCCGCCGGCCGCGCCGGCGCCGAGGGCCTTGCCGGTACTGTCACCGCCGCCGCCAAGGTAGGGCGCCAGTGACGCCGCCAGGATGGCCAGCGGCATCGACTGGAGCCAGATCTGGCCGGGTCCGGTCAGCGCGACCAGGTGGAAGCCGTCGCCGCCGAAGAACGCGTTGGCGATCCCCCGCATGCGGGTGATCTGGAACTGCACGCTGCCCTGGAACATGCCGATGTGGCCAGGGTGGACGAGCAGCGTCTGGTTCGGCGGCAGCATGTAGGTGGTGAGCTCGCCGGACAGCTCGATCCAGGCTCTGCCCTGACCTTCCAGCTTTTCCAGGACGAAGCCGTCCCCGCCGTAGATTCCGCCACGGAAGGTCTGCTGCAGGCCGACGCTCGGCGTGATGCCCTGCGTACCGCAGAGCCAGCCATGCCGGTGCACGTAGTAGGCCTGGCCGGGGGTGATGTCCACCGGCATGATGTGGCCGGGCATCTTGGCCGCGAACGTGATGGCGCCGGGTCCCTCGTAGCGAGTCAGGAAGAGCCCGCCGCCGCCCACGACGCGCTTGAGGCCCTGCATGAAGCCGCCCCCGCCGCCCCCGGTGTTCATCGTCTGGGACATCTGGATGCTCTCGGTCATCCACGCCAGCTCGCCGCGGGTGGAAACCACCTGCTCGCCCCGCTCGAGCGACACTTCCAGGATGGGCATGGTGGTGCCCTTGACCTCGGCCTGCATGGCTGCGCCCTTCGCATTCAAGGAACGCGCCGCCCGCCGCGGCGCTCTCCAGCACAAGGTACTTGCGGACGAGGCCCGGTGACAGGCTCATATGCAACTTCGCCGGCTCATTTGCGCCCGATTCGGCTCCGCTCTCAGCGGAGCCGTCCGCAGCGAGGATGGCCGTCGTGATTCCATGCACCCGTGGATCTCGCCTGGGATGAGCATGGCCAGGGCGAGCCAGTGCTGTGCATGCACGGGTTCGGCATGGACCGGTCGGTGATGGCCGCGGCGATGGAACCTGTCCTCGGACTGCGGCCCGGCTTGCGGCGGATCTACGTCGACCTGCCCGGGCATGGCGAGTCCCCCGCCGGGCCGCCCGATTCGGCAGGCGTCGCCGACGCGGTGTCCGCCTTCATCAGCGGCCCGCTCGGCGGCGGCCCTGTCCTGCTGGCCGGCTGGTCCTATGGCGGCTACATCGCTGCCGCGCTGGCCCGGCGCAGGCCAGCCAGCGTCAGCGGCCTGCTGCTCATCTGCGCCGGGGACAAGCTGCTGCCGCCGGGAGCGCGCGAGTTGCCCGAGCCGCCCGGCGAGCCGGGGCCCGAGCACTGGCTGGACGACGTGCCCGCCGGGCTGCGGGATCACCTGGCCACGGCCATCGGCAACCGGACCGCCGGGGTAGCGCAGCGGGTCGCCGCCGCGCTGACGGCCTCGCTGCCCGGCGACGAGGAATACCTGGAGCGGCTGCGCTCGGGCGGCTACCAGTTGCCGGACGAGGGCGATGCCGCCAGGTATGCGGGACCGGCCTGCCTCCTTACCGGGCGGCAGGACCGCATCGGGGGATACGCCGACCAGTTCCGCGCGCTCGGTGCCTTCCCAGCGGCGAGTTACTCGGTCGTGCATGAGGCCGGCCACTACCTGCCGTTCGAGCAGCCAGCTGCCTTCCGGGCGCTGGTGCTTGAGTGGCTGGACAACCGCGTCACGCCCGTCCTTCAGGGCCGGCGGCCGGGCAGTGTGCGACGGCCGGGCAGTGTGCGACGGTAATGCCATGGAGGACTACCGGGCGCTGAACAGGTCCAGCTGGGACGAGCGCGCCCCCGCGCATGCCGCATCGCCGGACTACCAGGTCGCGCAGTTCGCCGCGGATCCTGCGTTCCTGAGCAGGGTGGTCAGGTTCGACCTGCCGCTCCTCGGCGGCATCGCGGGGCTGCGCGGAGTACACCTGCAATGCCACATCGGCACCGACACGATCTCCCTGGCCCGGCTCGGCGCCTCGATGACGGGGCTGGATTTCTCGCCCGCGGCGCTGGCACAGGCCCGGAGCCTGGCCGAGCGCACCGGCGACGACGCCCATTTCGTCGAGGCCGACGTGTACGACGCCGTCGGCGTCCTTGGCTCCGCCGCGTTCGACCTAGTGTTCACCGGGATCGGCGCGCTGTGCTGGCTGCCGAGCATCCGCCGGTGGGCCGGCGTGGTCGCTGACTTGCTGCGGCCAGGCGGCCGACTGTTTATCCGGGAGGGTCACCCGATGCTGTGGGCGCTAGCTGACGGCCGGGAGGACGACCTGATAGTCGTGGATTTCCCGTATTTCGAGCGGGCAGAGCCGCTGGCCTGGGACGAGGGCGGCACGTACGTGCAGACCGACGTCGTTTTCACGCACAACACCACTCATGAGTGGAACCACGGCCTCGGCGAGATCGTCACCGCGCTGCTGGACGCCGGCCTGGAGCTGACCGGCCTGGCCGAGCACGACAGCGTGCCCTGGGAAGCCCTGCCCGGGCAGATGGAGCAGATCGAGGGCGGCGAGTGGCGGCTGGCCGACCGGCCCTGGCGGCTAGCGCACAGCTACACGCTCCAGGCCGTCAAGCGCCGCTGATCAGCCAGCCTTCCGCGCAGTGGCCCCGTGCCCGGGCCGGCTTTAGCACGGAGGATCCGGCATGCCGGGGACGTGCGGATCCTCCGTGATCATGGAACGCCTGGCGGCCGGGACCGTGGCTCCTGGCGGCCGGCTGCTTCCACAGCCTGGCCCTCACCACGAAGGGCGTGGTCCTTGCCTGGGGACTGGGCACCAGCGGGCAGCTCGGCAACGCCACCACCGCCAGCAGCAAGCTGCCCGTCGGTGCCATGCTGCCGCCCGGCACCCACGTGAAGTCGATCAGCGCCGGATGTGACGAAGCTACGCCCGCACCGCCAGCGGCCATGTCTGGGCCTGGGGCTACAACGCCAACGGGCAACTTGGCAACGGGACTACCACCAGCAGCGATGTCCCGGTCAAGGTGGCGCTGGCGACCGGACGGAAGGCCATCGCCATCGGATCGGGCCCGGTAGCGAACCACAGCCTCGCCGTCGTACGCAAGAAGTCATAGCAGCAGCTACGGAAGGCGAGTCGATGAAAAGCAGGCCGCTCATTGATCGCGCAGCACGCCTATCACTCCCCGCAATGCCGGGAGTAGGGGCAAAGCGCCTGGTCGCGACCCATCCGGGAATGCGTACTGAACTGGCCTGCGAGTTACATGGCCGAGGTCTTGACCGCCGCTAGGGGAAGTGATTACTTGGTGCATAGCTTCACTGCTCGTGACCGCAAGGGCGCATCGAGCCACTACCGTCAGGCGATCATGCCGCAGGGCGGCGGCAGTTTGAGTGCGGCCCGCCAGTCCGCACCTTTGGGAGGATTTCCGCATGGTTGACGTCAAGCTCGGTAAGAACGCCGCCCGCCACGACCCGCGGACGCTTGCCTACGGCACCTACCGGACCGCGGCTGAGGCGCCGCCGACGTCCGCCCACTGGGGCCACGGCCTGCCCTTCGCCATGCTCGGCAATAACCAGTATGGTGACTGCGTCGAGGCAGGTTACGCCCACCAGCTGCAAATCTGGGGAGACCGGGCCGGGGCGCCGTTCGTGCCCACCGACACCGAGGCCCTCGGCGCCTACACCGCGATCACCGGGTTCAACCCGGCCGACCCGCAGACCGACAAGGGCACGGACATACTCACCGCCGTCGGCTACTGGAAGTCGACCGGAATGGCCGGCCAGAAGATCACTGCCTATGCGTCCCTGAACCTGCAGGTCCAGGCAGAGATCAGCGAGGCAATCGGCTGGTATGGCGGTGCCTACATCGGCGTGCAGCTCCCGCTCTCCGCGCAGGACCAGGTCGGCAAGCAATGGACCGTCACTACCGGGCCGGACGCCGTGGCCGGCAGCTGGGGCGGTCACTGCGTACCGCTCAGCGGCTTTGACCAGGACCAGTTGTGGTGCATTACCTGGGGCGCCGTGCAGTCCATGACGTGGGAGTTCCTCGCCACCTACTGCGACGAGGCGTACGTCCTGCTCGCCACCGACTGGATCGCCGCATCAGGCCAGTCGCCATCCAAGCTGGCCTGGGGTCAGCTGCTCGCCGACCTCGCCAATCTCTGACCGAGGGCTCGCGCGGCGCCTGCTTCGACAGCATCAAGCTGGACCTCCGGCTGGCGGTGCCTGAGCACCGCGGGCTGGTCGTGCTTCGCCCTGGCCGATAGCGCGGACCGGCAGGCCGCGGGAAGCCAGGCAGGCGCGGCGCGGCGGGCGGCGCGTGGGACGTACGAGGCTGCCGGAGGGGGCTTCTCCCGGCAGGGCCTTCCCCGGCATGCCCCGGCCGGGGCATGCCTCCGGCCCATTCTCCGGCCTTCCCCGGCCCACTCCCCGGGTGACCATCTGAACGGCAGGTAATTGTCGGCTTGACGGCAGATGCGCTCAAAGTGAACCATTCAACGCAGGAAGGCATCCGGGATCCGCAGGGGGCGTGTTCGTGAGCGGGAGCGGCGAGCGGTACGACGTCTTCCTGAGCTACGCGCGTACTGACGACGACGACGGAGCGGTCACCCGGCTTTCAGCAGAGATGATCCGCGTCTTCGCGCAGCAAACCGGCGAGCAGCTGAGCATATTTTTCGATACGCAGCATATTCAGAGCTCGCACATGTGGAAGGCGCGTATTAACAGCGCGCTCAAGGCCAGCACGGTCCTCGTCTCGGTCGCCAGCCCGGCCTACTTTGACTCGGAATGGTGCCGCTATGAGTGGGATCACTTCGTGGCAAGGGAACGCGCGCCGCAAGAAGATCACCGGTTCCACGCCATCTTTCCCGTCTATCTCGACGGGCGGCCCGACCTGCCTGATGCGCAGCCCGCGGTCCGGCGATGGATCAGGGACTGCACGGCACGTCAGTGGACCGACCTCGACGGCGCAAGATACGACACGGAGCAGTACACCGCCCGCGTCGCCCGGCTGATGCAGCACATTGTCCAGGCCATCCGCGCTCACGCGGACGGCACCGGCGGCTTCCTCGACCCTGATATCGAGCACCACACGATGGTCTCGGACTATGTCGGCAACAGTGCCCGCTTCGTCCGGCTGCTTGCCGAGGCCGTCAACGTGACGATTGTCGGCCTTACCAATGAAACATTGGCGGTAACTCTTCAGGATGCGCTGAACAGGAAACGCGCCTATAGCGATGACCGAGCTTTCTGGAGGTCATTGCGCGTCGTCTTCCTCGGCGACAGGCTGCTGGAGGGGATCAATGACGAGCGGGCTCTGTACCCCGACCGCAGCGAGGCACTGCGGCAGCGCCGGCTGGCGGCAGTCTGGGGCAAGCGGTCAGTCAGCGTGCTGCTTCGCCGGACCCCGTCATCCCGGTGGGCGCTATACGAGTCCTCCTTCCTCCCGCCATTCGCTGGCACTCTCTTCGAGATGCCGGACGGGCGCCGGCTCGTGCAGCTACTCGTCCGCCGGCCGCAGCGGGGCACTTCCGACCATCTTTACCTGGAGTTCGAGGACACGACCGACCAGTACTTTACGGCCGCGTTCGAGGACATCGTGCACAACAGCGTGAACGACAACAAGATCGTCCCTATCGGGGACCCGCGGAACGGGAACTTCCGGTGCACCGGCTCCCGGTTCCGCCAGAACGTCCTCATCGACCGCTCGGGAGCCACCGGCTGGCTGCCCCTCGTCCTCATGATCACCTGGCGGAACAGGAACGGCCAGGTAGAACCGCTGCTCCAGCTCAGGAACGAAAGCAACGCCGCCAGGGAACTGGGCCGGCTGTCGCATCTGTCCGGGCACATCTACCAGGACGACTACACCGAGCCCGGCACCGGCCCGCCGGAAAGGGCCACGGTGTTCGACCCGCAGCACCCCGCGCTCGCCAGGGCCGCGCTCCGGCGCGTGCAGATGGAGATCGGGGACAACCCGCCTGGCGACCTCCGGGCGGTGACACCGCGCAGCTACCTGCATTCGGACAAGGAGCACCTCTTCCTTTTCCTGTTCACCCTTGAGCTCCCCGGCTGGTTCCAGTTCCCCCGGGAGGCAGAGATGCACCACTTCCCGGTGACCGAGCTGCTGGCGGTCAGGAGGAACCAGGTGCTGCGCAGCGCCGTACGCGTCTGCCGCGCTACGCTCTCCGGCCGGATCCGGGTCACTGCGGCCGAGATCGTCAGGCTGAACCTCACCCTGCACGGCGAGGCCAAGCTCGGCGACGAGCTCGTCGCCTGGGCTAACCGGGCTGGCTCAAGATCCCACAACACGGTTCAGAAGATCAGGCGCCTGGAGAAGCAGACCCGCCAGACAATGTTCTCCAATGGCCGCGAAGTGCAGATTGCCGGGCTGTCCGGCCTGCAATTCCGTGAGTTCTTCACGATGCTGCTCCCGCTGTACGAGCAGTTCGGCGTTCCGGGCGCCGCCGAGCAGCTGACGGCGATCCGGCACGACGAGCCAAGGCGGCAGGCGCTGGACCGGCTGTCGGCGATGTATCAGGACGAGGACCTGATGTCGTCCATCCCGATCGAGCTCTGACCCCGGCGAACAGCCAAGTGTCCGGTCTTCCTGCAGGCCAGCGCCCCTTATCTGGTCGCCGGCGTGGCGGTCGGCTGAGCCATATACCCGCCATGTATAAGTGTCTGGTGCACGCCTCAGACCACTTCGACCGGCTGTACCGCCAGCACGAGCGGTACTGGTGGCGAGACAAGGACCGGTATGCGACCGACCAGGACGCCTACCCGTATTCCCTGCTCACTCAGCACACGCTGCGACTGCTCCGCGGCCAGCCAGCAGGCCGGGCGCTCGATCTGGGCGCGGGGGAAGGCACCGACGCGATCCGGCTCGCCCTGCTCGGCTACCAGGTTGATGCCGTGGAAGTCAGCGAGGTAGCGGCAGCAAAGATCCGCCGCTTCGCCGAGGACGCAGGCGCCAAGGTCCACGTTATGGTAGCCGATATCCGGAAATTCACCCCGGATAGCTCCTACGATGTGATCATCTGCAATGGCGTTCTGCATTATGTCGACAAGAAGGAGTTGGTCGTCACCGGAATGCAGGAAGCGACCCGGCCCGGCGGCATTAACGTAGTCTCGCTGTGGAGTAGCTACACGCCTATCCCGGATTGTCACGATGTCATTCCGGTGTTCTGCGACGACGAGGACGGCATTGTCACCAGGCTTTACCAGGGCTGGCGTAAGGAGCTGCTCTATTTCGAGCGTGATAAGGCAGAGACCGCACACTCGGATCTGCCCAGTCACCGGCACAGCCACATCAAGCTCATCGCCCGCAGGCCGCCGGACTAGCCGAAGCTCATCGCACCAGAGCCGGCCGGCTAGTCGCCGAGCTCGGCGCGCCGGCGGGTCACGAACTCCTCGAGCTCCGCCCGGATCGCGCCGTCCATCGGCGGCTGCTCGTACGCGTCCAGCGTCTTGGCGCTGATCTCGCCGGCCCGCGCCGTGGCGTCCTTGCCGCCCTGCTTCAGCCAGCGCTCGTAGTTCGAGCTGGAGGACAGCAGCGGCCGGTAGAAGCACTCGCGGAATCGCTCCATGGTGTGCGCGGCGCCGAGGAAATGGCCGCCGTGGCCGACTTCTTCATGCGCGCCGAACGCCAGCGACGCCTCGTCGATCTCCAGCGGCGTGAACTCCACCCGCAGCATCCGCAGCAGCTCGATGTCGATGATGAACTTCTCGTAGCAGCTCACCAGGCCGCCCTCCAGCCACCCGGCCGCGTGCATGACGAAATTGGTGCCGGCCAGGAACGTCGGCAGCAGCGTCATCAGCGACTCGTACGCCGCCTGCGCGTCCGCGGTCTGGCTGGAATTCAGGCCGCCGCCGGTGCGGAACGGCAGCCCGAAATGGCGGGCAAGCTGGCCCGTGCACAGCAGCCCGATGCCGGACTCCGGGGTGCCGAAGCTCGGCGAGCCCGACTGCATGTCGATGTTGGACAGGAACGAGCCGAAGATCACCGGGCAGCCCGGCCGGATCAGCTGCGCGAGCGCGATGCCGGACAGGGCTTCGGCCAGCTGCTGGACGAGCGCGGCCGGGATCGTGACCGGCGACATCGCGCCCATCAGCAAGAACGGGGTCAGGACCACTGGCTGCATGGCGGCGCAGTACTCGAACTGGGCGTCCAGCATCCGGTCGTCCCAGCGCAGCGGCGAGTTGCAGTTGATCAGCGAGATCGTGGCCGGGGTTTCCTCGATCGCCGCGCGGCCGCCGAACAGGATCTCGCTCATCGCGATGGTGTCGGCGGCGTTCGGCCCGGAGACCACATTGCCCATGTAGAACTTGTCGGTCAGGGTCTGCAGCGCGAAGATCATGTCGAGATGCCGGGAGTCGAGCGGGGTGTCGTTCGGCTCGCAGATCACCCCGCCGGCCGTGTCCAGCTGGGGGAACGACTGGGCGAGCATGGTCAGCCGGCGGAAATCCGACATCGTCGCCTCCCGGCGCACGTCGCCCTCGCGCGCGAATGGCGACCCGTAGACCCCGCCGAAGACCATCTGGTCGCCGCCGATGTGCACGCTGTTCGCCGGGTTCCTGGCCTGGACGTCGAACTCGCGCGGGGCCTTGGCCACCTGCGCCAGCACGAATTCGGGATCCAGCTTGACCACATCGCCGTCGACCGACTGCCCGGCCTTGCGGAACAGCTCGACCGCCTCGGGCTTGGCGAACTGGATGCCGATCTCGGACACGATGCGCCGCCAGCCCCGGTCCAGGACGCCGATGGCATCGGGAGACAGGATCTCGTACCTGGGCATGCGGTTGAGGAACATCGCCACCTCAGTTCCACGCGGACTGGCGCTTGCTCGGCTCGGCCATCGGTGCTTGCTCATCCAACGGCGCTCGCTTGACCGCCTGATGGCCCGAATCTAGAATCACATAGTAGAACACGGTTCCGTAAGATGGAACTATGCGAAGGCAGGCGGCGGTGACCAGCCCAACCGGAACGCAGGCGGTCGACCGGGCAGCGCAGCTGCTCAGGGAGGTCGTGCACTGCCCTGACGCGGTCACGTTCACCGAGCTGGCCACGGCCACCGGGCTGGCCAAGAGCACTACCTCCCGGCTGCTGATGGCGCTGGAGCGGGGCGGGCTGGTCCGGCGGGACGACCATGGCGGGTTCCGGCCCGGCGAGATGTTCGTCGGGTACGCGTGGCGCGGCGGCGCCGAGGCCGGCCTGGTCGCCGTGGCCCGGCCGTTCCTGGACCGGCTCGGTGACGTGACCAGCGAGACCATCAACCTCGGCGTGGCCAGCAACGGCATGGTCGAGCAGATCGCCCAGGTGGAGAGCACGTACCTGATCGGCGGGACCAACTGGGTCGGGCTCTCGGTGCCGCTGCACTGCGCGGCACTCGGCAAGGTGCTGCTCGCCTACGGCGCCGCGCAGCTGCCGCCAGGGCGCCTGGAGCACCGCACGGCCAGGACCATCACCGGCCGCGCCGCCCTGCAGTCCGATCTCGCCGAGGTAAGGCGCCGCGGCTACGCCGTCACCGACGAGGAACTCGAGCCCGGCCTCATCGCCGTCGCTGCGCCGGTGTACTCAGGCGGAGCCGCCGTGATGGCGGCGCTATCAGTGTCCGGGCCGGCCAGCCGCCTGACCCGCGACCGGATCCAGCACGTCGCCGCCGCCTGCATAGCGCAGGCCAATGCCCTGTCCGCCGCGCTCGGATACCCGCCGCAGAGAGAAGGTGCCGCGTGAACCAGGACGAGCTACTCAGACAGCTCTACGATTTCACCCTCGTCGGCAACGCGCCCGAGGTACTCAGCCTCACCAACCAGGGCCTGGCGATGGGGCTCGGCCCGGAGATGCTGCTGTACGAGGCCCTGATCCCCTCGCTCGAAGAGGTCGGCGCCAGGTTCGAGCGCGGCGACTTCTTCGTCCCGGAGATGCTGATCGCGGGCCGGGCGATGGCCGGGGCGCTGGAGGTGCTGCGGCCGCTGCTGGCCGAGACCGGCGCGGAGCCGATCGGGAAGATCGTGATGGGCACCGTCAAGGGCGACGTCCATGACATCGGCAAGAACCTGGTGAACATCATGTTCGAGGGCGCCGGCTTCGAGGTCATCGACCTGGGCGTGCAGGTCTCGCCGGAGAAATTCATCGACGCGATCAAGGAGCACAAGCCGGACATCGTCGGGTTTTCCGCGTTCCTGACCACGACGATGCCGATGTTCAAGGCGAATATCAACGCGCTGCAGAAGGCGGGCATGCGCGAGCAGGTGATCATCATGGTCGGCGGCGCGCCGGTGACGCAGGAGTACGCCGACGTGGTCGGCGCCGACGGCTACGCATCCGACGCCTCGGCGGCCGTGGTGCGGGCCAAGGAGCTGCTGTCCCAGCGCCGTGCGCTGGCACGGGCATAAGGCGCCGGAATGGACACGGTGCTCCGGTCGAGATCCGGTGAAGTGGTCATTGGGCCCGATAGCCCGTTCTGCATCATTGGTGAAAGAATCAACCCGACTGGCCGCAAGATCTTCCAGGAACAGCTGCGCCGGGGGGATCTGTCCCGGATCGAGATCGACGTGGCGCAGCAGGTGGCCGGCGGCGCGATGGTCCTTGACGTCAACATGGGCGCGCCGCTGGCGGACGAGACCGAGCTGATGGTCCAGGCGGTCCGGCTGATCCAGGGCGCGTGCGACCTGCCGCTGTGCCTGGACTCCTCGATTATCGAGGTCCTGGAGGCCGGCCTGGCCGCCTACGAGGGCAAGGCGCTGGTCAACTCGATCACCGCCGAGGATGAGCGGATGGATGCCATCCTGCCGCTGGTCAAGCGGCACGGCGCCGCGGTCATCGCGCTGCCGAACGACGAGGAGGAGATCCCGGCGGAGCCCGGGCGCCGGGTCGAGCTGGCCCGCAAGATCATCGACGTGGCGACCGGCAAGTACGGCATTCCGATCGAGGACATCGTGATCGACCCGCTGGCGATGCCGGTGGGCGCGGACACCTCGCTGGTGCTGACCACGCTGGAGACGATCGCGCTGCTGCACGAGGAGTTCGGCGTCAACATGACGCTCGGGGCCTCCAACGTGTCGTTCGGCATGCCGGAGCGGGCGGCGATCGTGGCCGCGTTCCTGCCGATGGCGATTAAGGCGGGGCTGACCAGCGCGATCGTCGATGCCCGCTCGCCGGAGCTTGTCCGCTCGGTCAAGGCCGCTGACCTGCTGCTCAACCGGGACCCGTGGGGCGCGGCGTGGATCGCGGCGCACCGTGCGCAGCAGGCAGCGGCGGCCACGTGACGCAGACCAGCGACGCGACGGCGGCCAGCGACGTGACGGCGGCTAGCGGCGCTGGTGTGGCCAGCGACGCGGCGGTGGGCGGCGACGCGACGGCGGCCGGGGATCCGGTGACGGCCGGCCCGGCGCGCGTTGACCTGTTTTTCGAGCCGAACGGGACCCGGGTGCGGGTGCCGCCGGGAGTCACCCTCTTCGACGCGGCGAGCTGGAACGGCATTGCCATCGACTCGACCTGCGGAGGCCATGGCACCTGCAAGAAATGCAAGGTCCGGATCGTTGACGGTGTTGTTCCGGTGTCACCGCTGGACAGCCGCGCGTTCTCCCCCGGCGAGCTGCGCGATGGCTGGCGGCTGGCCTGCCGGGTGGTGACCGCGACCGATGTGCGGGTGCACGTGCCGCCGCTGGTGACCCGGCCGAAGGCGGCGACCGTCGGAGTGGGGCGGCAGGTCATCTTGCGGCCGGCCGCGCAGAAGCGCTACCTGGAGCTGGACGAGCCGTCGCTGGCCGATCAGGCCACTGACCTGGAGCGGGTCCTTGCCGCGGTGGATGACCTTGAGCTGCGGGCGGACCTGCACGCGCTGCGGGTGATCGGGCGGGTGCTGCGCGCGGCGGACTATAAGGTCACCGCGGTGATCGTGGACGACGTGCTGATCGACGTGCAGCAGGGCGATACCACCGGCCGGGTGTACGGGATCGCCTTTGACCTCGGCACCACCACAGTGGTGGCGACGCTGCTGGACCTGAGCACGGGAACGCCGATGGCGGTGGCGTCGATGCTCAGCAAGCAGCAGCCGTTCGGCGCGGACGTGATTACCCGGATCAGCGCGGTGATGATGGACCCGGAGACGCTCGGCCGGCTCACCGGGCTGGCGCACGAGTCGCTGAATGAGCTGGCCGGGGAGGTGTGCCAGCAGGCGGGGGTGGATCCCGCCGACGTGCTGGAGGTGGCGATGGCCGGCAATGCCACGATGACGCACCTGGCGCTGGGCATCGACCCGGAGCCGCTGGGGGTCGCGCCGTTCATCATGTCCACCCGGCTGTGGCCCGAGGTGCTGGCCGCCGACATCGGCGTCTCGGTGCATCCGCGAGCGCGGGCCGTGGTCTTCCCCTCGTTCGGCGCCTATGTGGGCGGCGACATCACGGCCGGGCTGCTGGCCGCCGGGATGGACCGGGATGCGCGCACCAGGCTGTTCGTGGACGTCGGGACGAACTGCGAGATCGTGCTCGGCAACAGGGACTGGCTGCTCGGCACCGCCGCGCCGGCCGGGCCGGCCTTCGAGGGGGCCGCGATCCGGTGCGGCATGCGCGCCGCCGACGGGGCGATCGAGGTCGTGACGATGACCCCGGACAGGCTGGAGCTCAAGGTCATCGGCGACGCACCGCCCGCCGGGCTGTGCGGATCGGGCCTGGTGGACGCGGTCGCCGAGCTGGTACGGCTCGGGCTGCTGGACCGGTCCGGGCGGCTGATCCCGGAGGAGGACGCTCTTGGCGTTGCGCCGGGGCTTGCTCCCCGGCTGACGCAGCTGGGCAAGGAGCGTGTCTTCGTGCTGCACTGGCTGGGCGAGCCAGGCGATGTTGCGCAGTCGATCTACCTCTCGCAGCGGGACGTGCGCGAGCTGCAGTTCGCCAAGGCCGCGATCGCGACCGGGTGGGACATCCTGCTGGAGGAGGCTGGCCTGCAGCCCAGGGACATCCAGCAGGTGCTGCTGGCCGGATCGTTCGGCAGCTACCTGTCGCCCGCCAACGCGATCCGGCTCGGGCTGGTGCCGCGGCTGCCGGTGCTCCGGGTGGTCAGCGCGGGGAACGTGGCCGGCGAGGGCGCGAAGATGGCGCTGCTCAGCATGCGGGAGCGGGCCGGCGCGCTGGCGCTGCTGGAGGAGGTGAGATATGTCGAGCTCTCCGACCGCGCCGACTTCAACGACCGGTTCGTCGAGCAACTGCAGTTCCCCGCCTGACGTTGCGGTGATCGCCTGCGGCGCCCTGGGCGGGCATATCCGGGAGATCGCCGCCCGCCGTGGCTGGGCGATCGAGCTGCACTGCCTTCCGTCGCTGCTGCACAATCACCCGGAGCGGATCGCTCCCGCGGCCGAGCAGCTGGCCCGTGACCTGCAGGGACGGGGCTTGCGGGTGGCACTCGGCTACGCCGACTGCGGCAGCTACGGCGCCCTCGACTCGCTGTGCGAGCGCCTCGGCATCCGCCGCCTGCCAGGTCTGCACTGCTATGACGTGCTGGCCGGGCCGGGCCGGCTGCGGGCGATGTTCGAGGCGGAGCCCGGCACGTACCTGCTGACCGACTTCCTGGTGCGCAGCTTCCGCCGGTCCGTACTCGCCGAACTCGGACTCGAGGAGTATCCCGAGCTGTGGCCGGACTACTTCGGCCACTACCGGCGGCTCGTCTGGCTGGCCCAGTCCCGCGACGCTCCGCTGGACGCCGAGGCAGCGGCGATCGCCGCGATGTTCGGCCTGCCGCTGACGGTGATCGACACCGGCACTGGCGGCCTGGAACGCGAACTCGAGCTCCTCGTCGGCCCCATGCCACCGCCTCTTGAGCACCTCACCGGCTCCTCGCCGCCGCCCACGGCTCCGGACGGCCTCGTGACCCGGAGACACCCATGATCTCGAAGGATCCGGCGCCAAATAGGACGCGAATCCTTCGAGATCATGAGAGTTGCGCGTCATGATCCGCGGCGGGCTGCTGCGGGGCGGCCTGGCGAAGGTGGTGCCGCTGCTGCGAAGCCCGCGCTATGAAGTGCTCCCCGCGCCCAGGACCGAGCAGGCCGTCCTGGACTGGGTGCCCAGGGAGCTGACCGTCACGGTTACCGCCTCGCCCGTCAAGGGCCTGGAGGACACCCTGGCGCTGGCCGAGCGGCTGGCCGGCCACGGCTACCGCGTCGTGCCGCACCTCTCGGCCCGGCTGGTCAGAGACGACGCGCACCTCGCCGATATCGTCGCCAGGCTCACCACATGCGGCATCGACGACGTCTTCGTCCCGGCCGGCGACGCCGACCCGCCAGCCGGCCGGTTCGCCAGCGCGCTGTCCCTGCTGGAGCAGCTGACTGAGATGGGCAGCCCGTTCGCGCGGGTGGGGATCACCGGTTACCCGGAAAGCCACCCGAAAATCGGCGACGACATCACCATCCAGGCCATGTGGGACAAACGCCTGCACGCTACCTACCTGGTCAGCAACCTCTGCTTCGACCCCGCCACCCTGCGGCACTGGATCAGCCGCATCCGCGCCAGGGGCATCACGCTGCCGCTGTTCGTCGGCCTCGCAGGCCCGGTCGAGCGGGCCAGGCTCCTGAAGATGGCAGCCAAGGCCGGCGCCGCCGAATCAGCCAGGTTCCTCGCCGGGCACACCGAGTGGTTCCTGCGCCTGGGCACCCCCGGCGGCTACAGCCCCGAACGGCTACTCGAACGCGCCGGCACCGCACTCGCCTCCCCCGCCTCCGCCGTCGAGGGACTCCACCTCTTCACCTTCAACCAAGTCCGCCAGACCGAGGAATGGCGCCAGGCGCTACTCAGCCACCTGTCCGCGCACGCACCCCACTGACCCCTGCGGGCCGAACGGCCCGGGCCGTTTGGCCCGGGCCGTTCGACCCGGGCCAAATGCCTCCCGAGGGACGGGCCATAATCCTCTGGGGCGCTGCATCGCCTGTGACCAATACTGGTCATGACAGCATTAATCGAGCGCCCGGAGCAAGGACGTCATGCCCGCCAGGACCAGAGACCTGCGCCGCCGCACGCGCGCGCCATCCGGCTGGCGATTCCCCCGCATGCTCCGGCTCTTGCCTGCAGTGCTACTGCAAGCTCGGCGCCGTGCCTGGCCCGCGGCCGCCGCCGCAGTGCTGACGCTCGGGGCTACCCTCACCGTGCTCTCCCCCGCCACGGCCCTGGCGAGCCAGCGCGCGACTGCTCAGGGCCCCGACCAGGCGCAATTCGTATCGAGCGGGCACGCGCATCCCCTGGCCCACGGCGCGCCAGCGCCAGCGTTCTGCCGCCACGGCGGCCCGCGACTGTGGGCGCACCTGGCGGCCTGCGGCTGGCCGGGACCGGCCAACACCGGTCCGAGGCTGTCACATTGCCCGCGGCACCGGCTGGTCCCCCGAGGCAGCAGCCTCGGCCGGGCCATCGTCATCAGGAAAGCCAACGCGGTCATTAGCTGCCAGCAGATCAAGGGCATGCTGCATATCGAAGCCAGAAATGTCACCGTCAGAAATAGCACAATAAAGTCCAACAGCGGCGCGAAGGGCCTGGCTGCCAACGGCACCGCCGCCATCTACGTTGCTGACGGCGCCAGCGCTGTCATCGACCATGTCACGATCAACGGCGATCACGGGGTAGACGCCTGCATCTGGCACCAGGGATTCCGGCTGGCGGTCCGTGCCGTGAACTGTCACGGCGCGGACGACGGTATCTTCAGCTGGGCAGACACCAGCTACTCGCGAGCAACCGGCGACAATTTCACCATCAGGGACAGCTACTTTCACGGGTTCACCCACGCGACCTCGAACGGCCATGAGGATGGCTACCAGACTGAGGGAGCCCGCAACGGCCTGATCGCCCACAACACCTACCGGATGACCGCCGGCGCAGACAGCGCCATCGCGATCTGGGACTCCCTGAAGAGTTCCCGTGACATTACGGTGACCGGCAACCTCATTACCGGCGGCAGCTTCGCTGTCTACGCCGAGGACATAAGTCCCGGCGACGGCGCACAGGGCAGCCCATCGCCGCTCGGCGGCTACAGCGTCACCAGCATCCGGTTCATCAACAACGTCTTCAGCACTTTCGCGTCAGGCTGCGTCGGCAAATACGGGGTGTGGTTCACCATGGCGGCGTGGCAGCCCTATCGGGGCGGGCCCACCGATGGATGGCACCGCTACGGCAACAGGGTGCTCGAAACAGGCGAGAATATCGATGCGCGCAACCCGCGCCATGCTGGAACCCGGTGCGGCTAGGCAGGATCTCGCGCCCTGGCGCGCACATCCCTTCGTCCGAGAGCAGGCGCAGCTCGGGCTCCTGGGCATCGCTCAGGACCCGCCGAACCGCGGGGTGAGCACGCGATCAGCCGGATGTACAACGCAGGCCGGTGTGTCGGACTCGCGCGCTGGGCGCTGGAACTGCCGGTGCAGTACGCGAAGGACCGGACAGCGTTCGGCCAGCCGATCTCCGACTACCAGAGCGTGAGCTTCCCGCTCGCCGAATCCGCGATGGACATCTACGGTGGCTGCCGCGCTGGCTGCTGATCGAGATCGTCGTCATCTCGACGGGTGACATCGCCGCAATGGCTGATCGCTTGCATGCCCGGCGGGAATGCGCTCTGACCTGCCATTGACCTGGGACTACCGTGGTCCGTAGGATCCCGGACTTGGGGGAAGTTAGCGGGACCAGGGGGTTTCTGCCCCGCATCCGGGGAGTGCTTCTAAGGGGGAGAGATGCACAATATCCCGATCGCGCTGGGCGCAGTGGCGGGTCTGCTGGCATTCGGCGCAACCGCCGCGCAGGCGTCCGCCGTCACCACCACCTACGTATCGCCGTCCGGAAGCTCACGCGGCTTCGATGCCTCGTGCAGCACTGCGGGGTACACAGACATCAACGCAGCCATCGCGGCAACCAGCCCGGGCGGCACGGTCGTGGTCTGCCGGGGGAATTACCGCACCCAGGCCATCGTCAGCAAGCCGCTGAACCTGATCGGCCGCCGCGGCGCGGTGATCAATGCCAAGGGCCAGCCGCCGCTCACGCTCGGTACCACCAAGCTGCCTGGCAGCATCGGCATCGGCGTCCTGCAGGCCAACAACGTCCGGGTGCACGGCTTCAAGGTCGTTCACGCCGGATTCGACGCCATCCTGGTCGCGCTGAGTTCGCACGTGTCGGTGTCCCGCAACGTCCTGCTGCACAACGGCGACGTGGGCGTGGACATCAACGGGTCGTCCTGGTCCCGGGCCACCCGGAACATCTCGAAGTACAACGCGGGCGGCGGGTTCCTCATCGCTGACGACATCGGCCCCACCAGCCATAACATGGTCGCCTGGAACGTGGCCAGCCACAATCAGGGCGGTTGCGGGGTCATCGTGGCCGGGCACAGCACCGCCGGCGTCACTGACAACCTGGTGGCGCACAACCTGCTGACCTACAACGGCACGCTGAAGAGTTCCGGCGGGGGCGCCGGCGTCGTCATTGCCACCGAGGTTCCTGGCGAGACGGTGGCCGGCAACACCGTGATGGGAAACGTCATCTACGGCAACGGCATCGCGGGCGTGACCATCCATGCTCACATCCCCGGCCAGCACCTGAACGGGAACCGGATCATCGGCAACTGGATCGGCACCAACAACACCATCGGCGACTCGATTCAGCTCGCCACGTCACCGACCTCGAAGAAGGACGTGGCCGTTCCCGACACCCGGACCACCGGCATCCTGGTCGGCTCGGCCAGCCCGATCTGGGTGCAGATCAGCCACAACCGCATCCACCGCAACCATTACGGGGTCTTCCTCGAAGGCGTGGGCAAGGTAGTGCACGCGTCGCTGCACGGCAATCACTTCCGCCGCGTGGCGAAGCACGTAAAGCGCCGCATCGTGTCCTAATCGGTCCCGGAGAACCTTCGCAGCAGTCCTCCAGGGTGTAAAAATCCTAGAGGACTGCTGTTCGACGCCGCGAGCTGGAACGGCATCGCGATCGACTCGATCTGCGGAGGGCACGACGCCTGCAAGTTTCCGGCCGGCATCCTTTCCGGCCGGCATCCCAGAGCAGGAATCGACCTTGGCCTGCCAGACGGCAAGGTTCTGGACAGACTGGGAGGTCCGCGGCGGTCAGTCGTCGAGGGTTTCGACGAACATCCTCGATCCTGGCGGGGCGATCTGCTGGTAGTCGGCTGCGGTCGCCTTGCCCTCCGCGGAGGTGAAGGCCGCTCCGAGCGCCGGCTGGTCGGCGAAGTACAGCTCGGCGACTCTGAAATAGCTCTGCTCGCCACCATCGAGGGCGGTCACTATCCGCCCGGTCTCGGCCCGCTGCAGGCCGGGAAGCTTATTCACGAGCGGCATGTGCACGTCGAGATAATGCCGGTCAAAGGCGTCCGCGTCATCTGGACGGGTGTACAGGACGACGAGTTTGACGGTCATGGATGCACGGTAGGCCGGACTTGGCAGCGCGGGCAAGACCGCCCCGGCCGTCATGGACAACTCCGCCTGGAGGTGCAGACTGGGAGGGTCGCGGAAGTCGTCCTCGGATCCCGCCGGGCGGTCGCCAGTCGACCGCCGCGGCTTCGCGAGCAGGGTGGTGTCAGACATGTTCGAGAGGTTCACCGACCGGGCACGCAACGTGGTGGTCTTGGCCCATGAAGAGGCCAGGCTGCTCCATCACAACTACATCGGCACCGAGCACATCCTGCTCGGCCTCATCCGCGAGAGCGATGGCGTCGCCGCCAAGGCCCTTGAGTCGCTCGGAATCGGCCTGGCGGCCGTGCGGCAGCAGGTGGAGGAGATGATCGGCCAGGGCCAGCAGGCCCCGTCCGGGCGCATCCCGTTTACCCCGCGCGCCAAGAAGGTCCTCGAGCTCTCGCTGCGGGAGGCCCTGCAGCTCCAGCACACCTACATCGGTACCGAGCACATCCTGCTCGGCCTCATCCGCGAGGGCGACGGCGTCGCGGCGCAAGTGCTCGTCAACCTGGGCGGCGACCTCGACAGGGTCCGCCAGCGGGTGATCCAGCTGCAAGAGGAAAACCCGACGACAGAGGAAATTCCGCGCACTAAGCCGGCCAGAGCCGAAGCGGCCGGCCAGGCCGAGACTGTCGGCNNAGACTGTCGGCCAGGCCGAGACCGTCGGCCAGGCCGAGGGCGCAAGGCAGACCGAGCGTGGCAGGCAGGCCGGACGCGGCAGGCAGGCCGGGCCGGGCAGGCAGGCCGGGCGCGGATTCCTGGGCGAGCCCGGCGCCTTCCTGGGCGAGAGCAGCAGCCTGACTGGGCAGCTGGCCGAGGTCCTGAGCCGTCTCGACTCGATCACCAACCGGCTGACGGTCATCGAGAAGAGCCTCGAAATCGGCGCCGCCGAGGACGACGACTGACCTCTGCGAGCTGCGCGACCACCGCGAGCTGCGCGACCACCGCGAGCCGCGTGAAGCTGCGGACGCTGCGAGCTACGTGACCGCTGCTAGCTGAGGCCGGCCCTTTCCCGCAGGGCCGTCACCAGCGCCGGTATTACCTGGTTCAGGTCGCCGATCACGGCGTAGTCGGCGCGAGCGATGATCGGCGCATCCGGGTCGGTGTTGACCGCCACGATGTGCCTGGCGGACAGGCACCCGGCCATGTGCTGGATCGCCCCGCTGATCCCGCAGGCAAGGTAGAGCTCGGGCGAGATGCGGGTGCCGGTCTGCCCGACCTGCTGCTTGTGCGGCCGCCAGCCCTGGCTGGTGACCACCCGGGACACGCCGAGTGCCCCGCCGAGCAGGCCGGCCAGCTCCTCCAGCGCGCCGAAGCCCGCCGGGCTCCCGACGCCGCGGCCACCGCCCACCACAACCCTGGCCGTGGCCAGCGACACGCCGCCGGCGCGCTCCGCCGACTCGGTGGCGCAGACCGCCAGGTCACCGTCGGTCAGGTCCGGCCGGAAAGCGTGCACGGTGACCTTCGCGGGCACCGCTGCCGGGGTGGCGGCGACGGCATCGACGGCCACCGTCAGCAGCGCGACCGGTGCGTCAAGGGCTGCATCTTCCAGCAGGCTGCCGGCCCAGCGGTGCCGGACAAGCCGGTACCTGCCGTCGGACGCATGCGCCGCAGACGCGCAGTTCGCCGCCATCGGCAGATCCGTGATGGCGGCAAGGTGCGCGAGCACCTCGTTCCCGTGGTCGGTGGCCGCCGCGACGACGGCCGTTGCCGACGACGCGGTGATCAGTTCGGCGATGGCACGGGCCCAGGCCAACGGGGCGTAGCCGGTCAGCGCGTCCGACTCGACCGCGTAGGCGTCGGTCACCCCGGCTACTGCCAGCGCGCCAGCCGGCACCTCCGCCGCGGGCCCGAACACGACAGCGGCCACGTTCTCCCCCGGCGCCCCGGGCGGATTGCTGCCGGCCGGCTCCTCGCCGTAGCCGGGATCCCCGCCCGTGCCGGAAGCCTCGCTGCTGGCGGCTAGTTCGCGGCTGAACGCTAGCGCGCGCAGGGAGGCGTCGGCCGCGCCGTCGCCGTCTCGCTCGACCAGGCATAGCACTGTCACGACAGCACCCCGAACTCCTCGAAAAGCCGTACCAGGGCGGGGACCGCATCCGTCCCTGTGCCAAGGATCTCCGCCCGCTTGCTCTCGCCGGGAGGAACCCGGAGCAGTTCCTTGCGCAATCCCTCGCCGCGGTACTCCGGCCGGAACTGCTCGATGACGGCTCGCTTGGCGCGCAGCCTGCCGGGCAGCGACGGGTACCTGGGCAGGTTGATGCCCTCCTTGACGCTGATGACCGCGGGCAGGGCAAGGTCGAAGGCCTCTTCGATGCCCCGGTACTCGCGGCTGGCCCGGGCCCGCGCCCCGGCCGCACCCCCGGCACCGGAACCGCCCGCAGCACCCGCCCCGGCACCAGACTCGGTGATTTCCAGGTTCTTGATCGCGGTGACGCAGGGCAGGCCGAGTGCGTGCGCGACCCGGACCGGGACCTGGTAGTCGCCGGTGTCAGCGGCCTCGTTGCCGAACAGCAGCAGGTCATAGCCCCCGTCGGGGCCGACCCCCCGGCGACGGGCGGCATCGGCAATCGCGGCCGCGGTGGCCATCGGGCCCCACTCCCGGCCGTCGGTCTCCAGCAGCACGCCGTGACCGGCGCCGAGGGCCAGCATGTCCCTGAGCTGATCGGCAGCCTCCGCGGGGCCCAGCGTCAGCACCGTCACGGTCCCGCCGAGCCGCTGAGTAATCTGCACGGCCTCCTCGACCGCGCACTCCTCGTGCGGGCTGACCGCGAACCCGGACATCCGGGTATCGACGTCCTGCCCGTCCGGCGTGACCACTACCTTGCCGCCGACCATCGGGACGCGCTTGACGCAGACCAGTATCTCCATGCCGGTCAGCTCCTGACCCGGGTGTTCTCCGGGTCGAACAGCGGAGTGGCGCCGGCCACCGCGACGGTGACCGGGTACTGCTCGGCCATGTACTCCACGGCGAGCCGGTTGCCCTCGCGGGCGTGCCCGGCGGGCAGGTACGCCATCAGCAGGTGCTTGCCGACCGACGGGCCGGACCCCGCGCTCGTCACGTAGGAAGGCCGGCCCTTCGCGTCCGTCAGCGACTCCCCCGCCGGGGTCAGGATGGGCTCGCCGCCCAGCATGTAGCGCAGCGTCCCGGCGGCCGAGCGATGATCATCGACGGTCAGGGTGCAGAGCACCGCGCAGGGCGGCTGCTCCCGCTGCGCCAGGTAAGCCTCCTTGCCCCGGAACGGCTGCAGCTTGACCTTCGGGCGGGTCATCCCCGCCTCGACCAGGTTGTAGTCGGCCGCCAGCTCGGCGCCGTAGGCGCGGTAGCCCTTCTCCAGCCGGCCGGTCGTGCCGTAGACGCCGATGCCGACCGGGACCAGGCCGTGCGGGACGCCGGCCGCCCAGATCGTGTCCCAGACCCGGGCGCCCTGCTCCATCGGGACGTACAGCTCCCAGCCGAGCTCGCCGACATAGGAGATCCGCGACGCCAGCACCATCACGCCGCCGATTTCTATCTCCCGGCAGGTGGCGAACGGGAATCCGCCGTGCGACAGGTCGGAATCGGTGACGGCCTGCAGCACGGTTCGCGCGTCCGGCCCCCAGACGCCGAACGTGGCCCAGGACGATGTGACGTCGGAAATCTGCGCGGAGCCGTCGGCAGGCAGCTGGTCACGCAGCCATTGCTTGTCCATCATCCCGGTGGCCCCGCCGGTCACCACCCGGAACGTCTCCGGGCCGAGCCGCATGATGGTCAGGTCGGCCCGGAAGCCGCCGGCCTCGTCCAGCAGCGAGGTATAGACCACCCGCCCGGCCCGCACGTCCAGCTGGGCGACCGCCGCCGACTGGACCGCGGCCAGCGCCCCTGGCCCGGTGATGTCGAGCACCGCGAACGCGGACAGGTCGATCAGCCCGCAGGAATCCCGCATCGCCAGGTGCTCGGCGTTGATGATGGGCGACCACCAGCGCGATTCCCATTCGGCTTCGCGGGGCATCAGCCGACCAGAATATCGTTCTAGCAGGTTTTCGTTTGATGCATACCAATTCGGGCGTTCCCAGCCTGCTGTCTCGATGAACGCCGCGCCTAGGTCCCGCTCGCGGTCGTGAGCAGGGCTGAGCCGCAGCGGGCGGCCGGACTCCCACTGCTCGCTTGGGTGCACGATCCCGTACATCTTGTTGAAGCCCTCGCGCGCCCGGGCGGTGACGTGCGCGGTGGTGCGCTGGTGGGCGTGGAACCTGGAGATGTCGGCCTCGTGGATGTCGATCTCCGGCACGGCGCCCGTCATCCACTCCGCGACCGCGCGGGCGATGCCGGGGCCTTCCTTGATCCAGCTCGCCGCGACCGACCACAGTCCGCTGACCTCGGGCGTCTCGCCGAGAGCGGGGTGACCGTCGGGGGTCATCGAGATCAGCCCGTTGATCGAGTAGCGGATGCCGACGCGCTCGTCGCCGAGCAGGTCGGGCATGAGCTCGAGCGCCTGGAGCAGCTGCGGGTCGAAGTCGTCCTGGGTGAACGGCATCTCGGTCGGCGAGAGCACCGACTCCTCGATGGACGGGATGTCATCGGGGCCGACGATGATCGGCCGGTGCGCGTAGGAGCCGACCTCCATGTCGCCGCCGTGCTGCCGCTCGTACATGTTGGTGTCCACGTCACGCACGATCGGGTACGCGATCTCGCCGACCGTGTCGGCGAACAGCGGCACCGGGCCCACGCTGATCATCTGATGCACGACCGGGGTCAGCGGAATATGCGCACCTGCCAGCTGAGCGATCCGCGGGCTCCAGACCCCACAGCAGATAACGCAGCAATCAGTGTCCATGTCCCCTTTAGTAGTCCGCACGGTGGCGACCTTGCGGCCCGCCCTGCCGCCGGGCGCCGTATCGATGCCGAGCACCTCGGTGCCGGCCAGCACCTGAAGGGCGCCCGACTGCTGCGCTTCCTCGCGCATCAGGGTCCCGGCGCGCAGCGAGTCGACCACGCCGACGGTCGGGAAGTACAGGCCGCCGAGAATGACGGACTCGTCCAGGTACGGGACCAGCTTGGCGACCTCGGCGGGCGAGAGGTGCCGGGCGGGGATGCCCCAGGCCCTGGCGGCGGAGCCGCGGCGGCGCAGTTCCTCCATCCGCCCGGCCGTCCGGGCGACCTCGATCCCGCCGCTCTCGGTGAACACGCCCAGCGCCTTGTACTGCTCGGTGCTGTCGCGGGTCAGCTCCATCATCATCTTGGAGTACTCGATCGGGAAGATGAAGTTCGAGGCATGGCCGGTCGAGCCGCCCGGGTTGGGCATCGGGCCCTTGTCGACGAGAACGATGTCGCGCCAGCCGAGCCTGGCCAGGTGACAGGCCAGGCTGTTGCCGACGATTCCGGCGCCGATGATGACGGCGCTGGCCCGGGTAGGGATGTCATTCATGCCGCTGGTTCCCGCCGTTCGTCTCGCTGCGTCGCCTTGTGCCCGCTGCGTTGCCTTGTGCCGCAGGCCGGCGTCAGCCGCTCGCTGCCGTCTCCGCCAGTCTGGCCCCGCCCCCCGGAAATCCGGGCAGCGGGGCCAGACTGGGCCCGCATCTAGGTGTCCTTGCGCCTACTCGACCGGGATCTCCTTGTTGATCAGGCCGAGGTCGATCCCCTGCCGCCTGCGCACGATCCGTGCCACCACGTACACGATGATGGCCAGGACGTACAGCGCGGCCATGAAAACCAGCGACGAGTGCAGGTTGACGTAGTAGAGGTCGTTGGTGAGCCACTCGTAGAGGTTGAAGCCCAGCAGCCCGATCGTGATCCAGCCTGCGACAGGAACGATCTGCACGCCGAGAATCCTGATCTTGCTCGCCGGCGATGCCCGCCAGAGGTCCTTCTTGATGAACGGCAGGAGCACCACGGCGATCGCGCTGAACAGGAACGTCACCGCGATCACCAGCGTCGCGTCAAAGGTGTATTTCACGAACGTCGAGTTGTAGGCGTACACCGCGCTCAGGCCCACCGCCGGCAGCAGCATCAGGATCAGCGAGTAGATCGGCACCTTGCGCTTCTCCGACACCTCCGCAGCCCGGTCCGGCAGCACCCGGTCGAACGCCGCGGCAAAGATGACCCGGGTCGAGGACAGGAAAAGGGTTCCCACCCAGCCGAAGAACCACAGGCTCATTATCAGGATCAGGATGACCTGGAACGCCGTGTTGTGCACCAGCCAGGCGGCGAACAGGACCGGATACGGCCAGATGGGCAGGATCGGGGTCTCGTTGAAGCTCAGCGCGTTTGAGTTCTGGTAAAAGGTCCAGCCGATGGTCTTGTCAATCAGCAGCAGGAAGGCCACGGTCAGGATGACCGTGATCCACAGGCCGCCGAACATGCCGGACAGGACCCGCTTGAAGTCGCTCGCGCCGCGGATCTCGCCGTACAGCGTGGCGCCCCAGTTCGGCCAGAGGATGAAGAACATCATGATGGGGACCAGCAGCATGGTCGGCCCAAGCGGGCCGAAGCCGATGGGCTGGGCGTGCAGGCCGGCCTTGGCGGCAGCGGCCCCCGTGGCGCCATAGGCGTTGTGCAGGCCGAAGAGCTTGTGCGTCTCCAGGTTGAACGAGCTCACGAACGCGGCGTGGTTGTTGATCAGCAGCAGCACCACGATCACCGCGAAGCCGACCAGCCCGCCGTAGAAGCACCACCGCTGGAACTTGGCATAGCCAGCCATCCCGATCGACACCAGGACACCGGCCAGCGCGATGGTAATCAGCGAGATGGTGAAGATCCCCGTCTGCGTGCCGAACCAGGCCGCGCCAGCGGTCGCGCCCGAACCGGGCCAGGTGAACTTCAGGGTCGCCCACAGCGGCTCGAAGAACTGGACGGCGAGAATGTTGCCGTAGATCGGCGCCCACAGCCAGAGGATGAACCACCATCCGGTGGCCGCCATCACGAAGCCGAGGCCGCTGCCGAGGATCCGGGTCTGCCAGACGTAGTCACCGCCGGCCCGCGGGATCGTCACGATGAGCCCCGCATACGCGATGACGAGGAACGATACCCAGACACCTGAGATCAGCACCGCTGTAATCAGCTGTCCCTTGGGAAATGCCGGGGCGGCGAAGGCGAACTCGTAGATCGCTAGCGTGACGAAGTTGGTC
Source organism: Actinomycetota bacterium (assembly GCA_003168215.1). Taxonomy (GTDB): domain Bacteria; phylum Actinomycetota; class Actinomycetes; order Streptosporangiales; family Streptosporangiaceae; genus Palsa-506. The sequence continues at coordinate 12,540 of PMSW01000062.1, read as the reverse complement.
GCCAGGCAGGCGTAGATCATCGAGTCCCTGACCGACCAGCCACGGACCAGGCCAGTCGCGTTGCGGAGGAAAAGTGTCGGCGTCTCGCCGCCGACGGTCCCAGCCGCCATGCTCACCTCCCAAGTGACGATTTATCAGGATTCAGATCGTAGTCCGCCCGTGCCCTGAGGTCACTGAAGTACCTGAGATCACTGAAGTTCGGTTGCGGCTCCGCTTGCGGTTGCGGTTGCGCTTAGCCATTCACGAAAAGGTATTTGGTGACTTTGCCCTTCTTCGCGTCCAGATCCAGCACCGCGCCTTGCAGGACTCCGTCGCCGTAGACGCTGCCGGGGTTGATGGCAAGCGTCCGGCCCATCCTCTTGATCCCGCGGCTCTCGTGAATGTGGCCATGCACCGATAGCATCGGCTTGTGCGCCAGGATGGCGTCCCGCACCGCGGTGGAGCCGACCGCCTTCATCACCGCTCCGCCGTGCGTCGGCCGCAGCGTCTCGTCGAGCGCAGGCGCCTCGTCCAGGCCAGTGCCGTACGGCGGCGCGTGGAAGTTGAAGATCGCCCGCTCCATGTCCGGTATCTGGCTGGCCATGGCCTCGATCTTCGCCGCGAGCTGGTCCTCCGGAGCCTCACGGAAGGTGTTCCAGGGGGTCGGGTTGGTCCACCCCATGGAGATGAGAGGGAACCCGTCGAGATCGAGCATCTTGCCTTCGCCGAAGCTGACGCACGGCGATGACTCGATGATGTCGTCGATCTCCCAGATGTCGTCGTTCCCGCCGTTCAGTACGCAGGGAATCTGACCGCCCTTGAGCTTTCCGTCCGCCATGTCGAGCCACCGGTCCAGCGACTGGGTCATCTCGGCGGTGAACCTGCGGTCGACGGCGCCGTCAGTGTCGCCGAGGTACTTGAGCTCGTCCGGGGTGACGATCGCCGGGTAGGAACCGGAGTTACGGATCTGGCGCTGGATCTCGTCCAGCTCCTGCTGGGTCTCCAGCCGGTGCAACTGCCCGCGCACCGTCACCTGCCAGTAGCCCTGAAAGGAAGTGATCGGCACCATCATCTTGCCGGTGACGTCCCCGCCCAGCACCACCATGTCGGCCTTGTAGAACGCGGCGGCGTTCAGGAACTTCCGCCAGCAGATCTCCGAGCCGTGAATATCGGTGGCGAAAAAGACTTTCATACGATCACCACGCCCTTTACACGCCCTTTACCCTGCTCCCTGTGCAACGGTGTAGCACCCATTGCAACCAAGCGTCAAGCATATGTTACTGGTCGAAACCGTGCTGATACGTTTCCGTGGTCGGCTCCGGCCGGCCGGCGCCCCGCCGCNNAGCGCCCTGCCGCTAGCGCCCTGCCGGCCGGCGGCCGGCTCCGGCATGTCAGTGGCCGACTTCTTCCGGTAGCTCGTACCAGCGCACCCGGTCGCCGACGTTCGCCCGCAGCTTCCACTTGACGCCCTTGGGCGCCGAATGGGCGATCGCCAGCAGTTGCCTGCTCTGCTCTACCGGGTCGCAGGGCGGGCCGGGCGGGACAAGCTCCGGCCGCTCGGCGACGAGATCAGGCAGCTTGGCCAGGTTGCCGGTGACCGTCCGCCACCATCCCCAGTCCGCGCCAAGCAGCTTGCCGAAGCGCTCGGTGTCAATGGCAGGGGCGTCGCCGGGGCCGTCACCGGCAGGACGGCCCGCAGGCCCGCCCCGCTGCTGGTCAGCACCGCGCACCGGCAAGGCGCTGAGAATCTGCAGGATGTCCCTGACGTCCTTCTCGTTCAGCTCGACAATCTGCAGCTTGGACAGCAGTACGTCGATCGCGTCAACGGTCAGGGGCAGCCGGCCGAACGACGGCCTGAAGTCGAGCGTGTGGCACATGTTCAGCCGGTCGACCATCACGTCGATCGGCCGTCCCGACGGCGCGTTGAAGTACATCTGCCGGTCGCCGTTGAGGTTGTTGAACCTGCGGTCCCCCACGCAGCCGCTGCGTTCCAGGTAGGCCACCACGTCCTTGCGGCCCTTGGACAGGCAGGCGAAATCGATGTCCTGGCCTGCCCGCAGCCGGGGCGGGAAATCAGGGCAGATGACGCGGACGGCCAGCCCGCCGAGCAGCTTGAGGCCGAGCCCGGCGTCCGCGGCACCGCGGGCGAGCATGAGCGCCTCGGGAAGGGGATCGTGCACCGATCCGACCGCAACGGGCTCGCCGGCCCGGTCCCCGGGCGCCTGCTCGCCAGGTGTCCCCGGCGCCCGCTCGCCAGGTGGCCCGGGTGCCTGCTCGCCAGGTGTCTGACTGCCCACGACTGCTCCTCTGCCGGCCGGGCGCACGGCGATGTCGGGCGCCACGACACAATATCGCCCGATACGGACTATGGTGCCGCTGCCACCGCGAAGGTGCCGCTGCCACCGCGAAGTGGTTGACTCCGGCGGCTGGCGTGGCCATCCTAATTGCGTGACCGAGCATGAAGTTGCTGCCGGCGCAACTTACCAGTCGGCGGAGCGGGCTCTCGCCCTGCTCGCCAGCTTCGATGAGTCCCGCGCCGAGATCGGCGTCTCGGAGATGGCCAAGTCACTCGGGGTGCACAAGTCCACCGCCTCGCGGCTGGCCGCCGCCCTGGAGCGGGCCGGCTTCCTTGCCCGCGCGGGCAAGCACTACCGGCTTGGCGTCGAGCTGATCAGGCTTGGCACGCTGGCGCTCCGCAGCTTCGATGTCGTCGCCACGATGCAGCCGGCGATGGAGCAGCTCTCCCAGCAGACTAGCGAGACTGTTAACCTCGCCGTCCCTGACGGAGACGGCATCCTGAACGTCGCCGAGCTGCCGAGTACGTACATCCTGAGCTGCTCCGGCGGCTGGACCGGCCGCCGGACCAAACCGCATGCCGTCGCCAACGGGAAGGTACTGCTCGCCTACGGCGTCATCCCGATTCCGCGCCAGCTCGAGCGGTACACCGAGCACACGATCACGACGCCCGCGGCGCTGCACGACGAGCTTGCCGCGGTCCGCCGCAATGGCTACGCGACGGCGACCGCCGAGCTTGAGGAGGGACTCGCCGCCGTTGCCGCGCCGGTGTTCGACGGGACGGGGACGTGCGTGGCAGCGCTGTCCGTCTCCGGCCCGGCCTACCGGATGCCGCCCGAGCTGCTGGACGAGCTCGGGAGGCTCTGCGCGGCGCACTGAGCCACCCGGCGACGCACCGGTCCCGGCCAGCCGACCCGAATCCGGCCACGCCGCCAGCCAGCACCTGCCACCGGCAACCCGACCTAATACCCGGCCCGAATCCGGCCAGCCGGCCTCACCGGGCCCGACACCGGAAGCGAGAGGCGAGCACCGTGCGGGAGCATTTGCTGTACATCAACGGCGGCTGGCGGGCCGGGGGCGGCGCCCCGGCGGCAGCGGTCAGCCCGTCATCGGGCGAGACGTTCGCCTCGGTGGCGACCGGAACCCCGGCTGACGTCGATGATGCCGTCGCTGCCGCCCGCGCCGCCTGGCCGTCCTGGGCGGCTGCCTCGCCCTTCGACCGGGCAGGCTGGTGCGAGCAGATCATCGCCGGGATCAGGGAACGCCGTGCGGAACTGGCCCGCGCCCTGACCGAGGATCAGGGCAAGCCGCTCGCTGCCGAGGCCTATGACGAGGTCGACGAGCTTGCCGAGTACTTCCGGATGGCCGGGGAGGACGCCAAGCGCCGCGAGGGCGGCCTGCCCGCATCGACCTCGGCGGAGCGCCGGATCCTGGCCACCCGCGTGCCGCTCGGCGTTATCGCGGTAGTCAGCCCGTGGAACTGGCCGTACACGATGGGCGCCGAGCTGTTCGCCCCGGCCATGGCGGCAGGCAACACCGTCGTCTGGGTACCCGCCCCCAGCACGTCGGCCTGCTGCGCGGTGCTCGCCGACGTCATCGCCGGGACGGGCCTGCCGGCCGGGGTGTTCAGCTACGTATCCGGCCCGGGTCCGGTCGTCGGCGACGCGCTTGTCGCCCACCCGGGCGTGGCTGGCGTCGGCTTCGTCGGCTCGGTCGAGACCGGCGCCCTGGTCGCGGCCCGCGCGGCGGGCAAGGCGCAACTGCTCGAGCTCGGCGGCAACGGCCCGATGGTGATCCTCGAAGACGCCGACCTGGAGCTGGCCGCCGAGGCGGCGCTGGAGGCCGCCTATCTGTGCGCCGGCCAGAGTTGCACGGCAGGCGAGCGGTTCCTCGTGCATGCCGCGGTCCGGGGCGAATTTGTCGAGCGGGTCGTGGCGGCCACTAAGAAGCGCATCAGGCTAGGTGATCCGTTCCAGCCGGAGACGACCATGGGGCCGCTGAACAACGAGGCCACGGCGGCCAAATTCGACCGGCACATCGCCGATGCGCTGGCCGGCGGCGCGCGGGTCTGCTGCGGCGGGCGGCGGGCGGCCGGGTTCCCGACCGGGCTGTACGCGGAGCCCACCGTGCTGGACGGCGTCACGCCGGGGATGGCGATCGAGCGGGAGGAGACGTTCGGCCCGGTGGTGCCGGTGGTCGAGGTGACATCGGCCGCCCAGGCGCTCGAGCTGACGAATGCCTCGCCGTACGGCCTGACCGCCGCGGTCTTCACCGAGGATCTGGAACGCGGCCTGGCTTTTGCCGAACGGGCCAGGGCCGGCTGGGTCAACATCAACGCCTCGACGAACCTGTGGGAATCCCACCTGCCGTTCGGCGGCCGGTCCGGCAGCGTCAGCGGCCATGGCCGGGTCGGCGGCCGCTATCCGATGGAGACCTTCACCGAGCCCAAGACCGTCGTCTACCCCGCGCCGAGGTACCGCAAGTAGCCGGGCGGATTTGCGCATGACCGCCCGTCACGAAAGCCTGGAGCGGCCGGCAGCGCGGATCCGCTGGCCCGCGCCGGAGCTGGCCCGCGCCGGAGCTGGCCCGCGCCGGGCTGCACGGGTACGGCCGGCCGGCTGCCGGGAGGACACGGAGTGCTACGGAGGACACGGAGTGCCATACGCGATCCCGGACAGTGACATCGTCTCGATCATCGATGCCCCGCCGACGCCGCTGGCGCTGCTCTCTCCTGGCGGGCGCTTCATAGCACTCGTGCGCTATGAAGCGCATCCGCCGGTGTCTTTCCTTGCCCGGCCCTATCTTCCGCTGGCCGGGATCCGGGTCGATCCGGTGATCGCCGGCCGCCAGCGGACCCACCGGGTCACCGGGCTGTCGGTACTGCGCGTCGAAGACGGGGCCGAGCAGGCGCTGACGCTGCCTGCAGGCGCCCAGCTGAGCGTGCCCGCCTGGGCTCCGGACGGGCAGCGATTCGTTTTTACCGTCGATGAGCCTGACGGGATCGGCGTGTGGACCGCCGACGCCGCTGCAGGACACGCCGAACAGGTGCCCGGGCTGCGGATCCGCGACCTCCTTGGCGGCGATGGCGCCGTCCGCTGGTCCCGCGACGGCAGCTCGCTGATCGCGCTTGGCGCCCCCGCCGGGCAGGCCGCGCTGTCTTCGCCGCCGACAGAACCGCAGATCGAGGAGACGGCCGGGAAGCGATCGCAGATGGCGACTTTCCAGGATCTGCTGCGGACCGCCGACGACGAAGACACCTTCGAGTCGCTGTCCACGACAATCCCGCTCCGAGTCGACCCCGCGACCGGGACGGCGAAGGAACTCGGGCCGTCAGGGCTCTACCAGCAGCTGACCGAGTCCCCGGACGGGACCCATCTGCTCCTGCACCGGCTGCAGCGGCCGTTCTCGTTCCGGGTCCCCTACCCGTACTTTGCCAGGCGCACCGAGGTGTGGGCGGCGGATGGCGGGCTCGTGCGCGTGGTCGCGGACCTTCCGGTCAGCGACGAGATACCCCGCCACGGCGTACCGACCGGCCCGCGCCAGGTGTCCTGGGAACAACGGGCACCCGCCAGCCTGGTCTGGACGCAGGCGCTGGACGGCGGAGATCCGCTGACCCCCGCCGAGCACAGGGACCAGATCATGCGGCTGCCGGCTCCGTTCGCTGGAGAACCGGCGGTGGCGTTCAGCGTCCAGCACCGCTGCCTCGGCTGGCTGGACATGGACCAGCCGGACAGCACGCTGATGACTGAGCATGACCGTGACCGCCGATGGCTGACCACCTGGCTGTGTGACCTGTCAACGCCAGCGCGCAACCGGATCGTGTTCGACCTGTCCGCCGACGACGACTACGCCGATCCCGGCTCGCCGCTGATGACCACGCACCCGGACGGCACCCGGACCGTGCTGCAGGATCAGTCCTCGATCTACCTGCGCGGTGCCGGTGCCACACCGGAGGGAGACCATCCGTTCCTTGACCAGCTGGACCTGGAGACCTTGCAGGTCACCCGGCTCTTCCAGAGCCCGCCCGAGTCGCATGACCAGGTGCTCGGCTTTGCCGGCGGCGGCCGCGATGAGGTCGTGGCATGGCACGAGAGCCGCGCGCAGCCCCCTGAACTGCTGGTCGTCGCGCTGGACGGCTCCGCATCCAGGCAGCTGGCCTCCTGGCCCGACCCGCATCCGCAGCTGACCGGGATGGACAAGCGGCTGCTCGTGCATGACCGCGGCGACGGGGTGCAGCTGTCCGGCATGCTGCACCTGCCCCCCGGTTATGACCCGGACCGCGATGGCCGGCTCCCGCTGGTCCTCTGGGCGTACCCGCTGGACTACGGGGGCGCGGACACCGCCGGGCAGGTCCGCGGCAGCAGCAAGCGGTTCACCCGGCTGACAGCCCTGGAGCCGACCTGGTTCGTGCTGCGCGGCTACGCGGTGCTGGATGACGCGACCATGCCGGTCATCGGTGACCCGGAGACGATGAACGACACCTATGTCGAGCAGATCACCGCGGCCGCGGCGGCGCATATCCGCGCGCTCGACGAGATGGGCATCATCGACCCGGCGCGGGTGGCCGTGGGCGGCCACAGCTACGGGGCGTTCATGACCGCGAACCTGCTCGCGCACACCGACCTGTTCGCGGCGGGAATCGCCAGGAGCGGCGCGTACAACCGCACCCTGACCCCCTTCGGTTTCCAGACCGAACGGCGCAGCTTCTGGGAAGCGCCACAGGTCTACGACCAGGTCTCGCCGTTCCGCTACGCCGACAAGATCAGTGCGCCGCTGCTGCTGATCCATGGCGCGAAGGACAGCAACTCGGGCACGTTCCCTGTCCAGTCCGAGCGGCTGTTCCAGGCTTTGCAGGGCACCGGCGGCACCGCTCGCTTCGTGCTGCTGCCGCACGAGAGCCATGGTTACCTGGCTCGCGAATCGGTCCTGCACATGCTGGCAGAGCAATTCAGCTGGCTGGACCGCTGGCTATCCTGATATCAGGCGTCAGCCCTTCAGCAGCATCTCGAGGCTGATGGCATTCGCCATTGCCTGGTATCCGGCATCGTTCGGGTGGAGGTGATCACCGGAGTCGTAGGCAGGATTCAGTATCAGCGGATTGCTCGGCGAGCGGACAACCTTGGCGAAGTTAATGACACCGTCGAATGCGCCGCTCGTGCGGATCCAGTGATTCACCTTCTCGCGCTTTTTCTCCCCGGCCGCTGTGTAGTAGGCGGAACCCTTGAAGGGGGTCAGGGTCGCACCGAAAATCTTCAGCCCGCGGGCATGGGCCGCCGCGATGATCTGCTTGTCGCCAGCGATGATCTGAGCCGCGCTTACATTCGTGTTGGGATTGGTCAGCGGGCTGGGAGGCAGATCGCTGAAGCCGATGTCATTGATCCCCTCCAGGAGAATGACATCGCGGACACCTGGCTGGTCGAGGACGTCCCGCCCGACCCTGGCCAGCGCCTTGACGCCGCAGCATGCGGAGTTGTGGAGGATCCGGTTCCCGCTGATGCCTTCGTCAACGACGGCCAGGGTCCGGCCATGCACCGCATCGAGGCGCCGGGCAAGATCGTTTGGCCAGCGGGCATTGGCGCCAACGTTGGAGTGATAGCCGTCGGTGATGGAGTCGCCGAATGCAACGACGCCTCCCACCGCCCGGGCAGATCGCACGATGACGTCATCGAGGAAGTACCACGACTGGCTCTGGGTCGTGAACGCGGCGCCGCCAGCCTGCGCGGCGTGGTCGCCAGCTGTCGACACCCAGTTGACCTGCTGCGCATCGGAGTGGTTGGTGGCCGGGCCGGTCGAGTCCGGCACGTACACACTCACCGCGAGCTCCTGGAGCGGCTGCACCCGCATGGCCACCGGGTCGCTGAGCGCCTGGGCGCCAGCCGGGATCTCAATCGAGCGGCCGCCGCCGAACCGCACGACGTGCATCGTGCCCGGCACCACCGCCGCGCCCAGGCCGGCGACACCCACCGTCACCCGGCCAACGGCCAGCGGGGATGTGCCGAAAACATTCGTTAGCTCTAGCCGGACCCCGCTGCCGCCGACGCTGGTAAACACGATGTTGCGGATGGTCTGGTTAACGAAGCCCGTGGCCGCCAGCGATCCGGGAACAGCCTCCTGCGGACTGGCGCCCCACGTAGCCACCCAGCGGCCATGACCTGACACCCAGCGGCCATGACCGGAACTCTGGCTCTTACTGCCAGTGCTGTGACTGCTGGCAGTCGCGGCAGGGCCAGCCGCCACCGCCGCCACCAAACCACCCAGCAGCAGGAAGCTGGCCGTTAGTCCGATCCTCCGGCGCCTATCTGAGCTCCTCACGACAATCCCCTCACAACGCGCTGCTGCGTAGAACGCCGATTGCTCGCTAGCGCACGGCATTGCTGCCGCGGGTAACGGCATTGCTGCCGCGAGTATTGGACGCGGCAACGGCCATGCAGAGCCAATCCGCGCCTGTACTATGCGACCGCAATCGCACCATAACCAGCAGAAATCATCAGGTCAATACCGTAAGGGGTGCGACACGAATGCAGGGGTCGCTAGGGTCGGGGAATGCAGCCGCAGCCACCGGAGCAGCCCGCTCCCCTGTTCGACGGCCCCGGCGATGACGTCTCCGACCCGCGTGAGCTGCTCCTTGGTTACCTGGACTGGTACCGCGACGCGCTGCTGCGCAAGATCGCCGGCCTCTCCGATACTCAGCTGCGGACGCCGGTCGAGCCGATGGGCTGGTCTCCGCTTGGCCTGGTGCAGCACCTCGGCTGGGTTGAGCGGCGCTGGATGCAATGGGGGTTCGACGCCGAGGACGTCGTCGCGTGGCTGCCGGGCGGTGACCTGGCGGAGATGACGGTGTCCGCCGACGAGCCGGCCGAGGACGTGCTGGCCGCGTATGGCCGTGAGGTCCAGCGGACGCGGGAGCTATGCGCCCCGGCTGCGCTGGCCGACGTCTCGAAGCTGGGTGGCCGGTTCCCGGCGCCCGGCCCAGCCCCGTCACTGAGCCGCATCCTGTTCCATTTGCTGCAGGAGTACGCGCGTCATGTCGGCCACCTCGACATAGCGCGCGAGCTCATCGACGGCACCACCGGCGAATAGCGTCAGCCTCAGGCGCTGCGGGGCACACTCATGGCGGCCCGGGGCCAGGCTGGCCGAGGAGCGGCAGGGTGAAGGCCGCCACGGCGACGAACGTGATGGCCGCGCTGATGGTCAGGACGGTATGCGGGCCAACGGCCATGCCGATGGGGCCGGCCAGCGCGTAGCCGACGGGCTGGCCCAGCTCCGATCCCAGCAGGTCGAAGGCGCTGACCCGGGCGAGCACCGCGGCCGGGACTGTTGTCTGGACGGCGGTCTGGAAGAGCACGCCCTGGACTCCCATGGCGGCGCCGGTGACCGCGGCGGCAGCGGCGACGACGGGTAGCGGAGCGCCCAGGCCCAGGGCCACTGCCTCTGCGATCATGACGGGCACCAGGCAGCTGACCACGAGCGCCGGCCGGGCCGGCCTGATCCGGCCGGCCGCGAACTGCCCGCCGACGGCTCCCAGCGCCAGGCAGCTGCTGATGGTTCCCCACGCAGCCGCGCCACCGAGGAATCTCTCCGCGATGGTGGGCCCGAGCACCGCAACCGGCGCCAGGATCAGCAGGGAGAACACAGTCCATTGCAGAGTGAGGAGCCACAGCCAGCGAAGCCGCGCGAACTCCTGCCAGCCCGTCCTGAGCTGGCTCAGCGCATTCGGGCCAGCCGTCAGCTGTGAGCGGGCGGCGGGAATCCGCGCAGCGGCGAGGCAGCCGGCTGTGACGGCGAGCACGGCCGCTTCAAGTGCGAAGCCCGAACCGGGGCCGAGGGTGGCCACCATCACCCCGGCGATGGCCGGAGCCACGATCCTGGCTGACGAGGAGATGCCGCCGATGAGGGCGTTCGCCGCGGCGAGCTGGGCCTTGGGCACAGCATCGGGCAGCAGTGCTGAGCTCACCGGGCCGAAGAAACCATCCGCGCAGCCGTACGCGATGGCCATCCCGAGCAGAACGCCGAAGGAGGCTGTCTGCGTCAGCAGAGTCACCGCCAGGGTCGCGGCGACCGCCGTGCGTGCTAGCGACGAGGCGATCAGGATCCGGTGGCGGGGAAAACGGTCACCGGCCAGGCCGCCGGCCAGGGACAGCAGCAGGGCGACCGCCGCCTGGCAGGCAAGGACGATGCCGAGCTTGGCAGCCGAACCGGTGACTCGCAGGACCGCGAAACTCTCCAGCACCGGAAGCAGGCCGTCCGCCGAACTCGACCCGACCATTGCAACCAGGACGAAACGGAATTTCCGATCAGCCAGCAGGCGGCGGCTGGCGCCCTTCCGGGACGCTCTGGCCTCAGCAGCGGCCCGCCGCCCGGAACTACGTCTCCCGCACGCCAGGCAGTATGCGACAGACCCCCGCTCGGGGCAACTGGAGGCGAAGCCCGGCCGGGGTCAGCGAGGCGTAGCAAGACGCGCCTGCAGCGGGCCGCCAAGGAGGATGGCCGCCAGGCTGGCAGCACCTGCGATGGCGAGGCCTGCGGCGCTCACTGCCGCGGTCAGGCCGGCCAGCCCGGCGAGCATCCCGCCGAGGGCGAGGCCGATGAGCCCGGCGCCCGCCTCGGCAGCGCTGAACGCCGAGCTGGTCCGGCCCAGCAGGTCTCCCGGAGTGAGCCGTTGCAGGCAGGTCAGCCGGGTGACGAGGAAGATCATGGCCGACATCCCGGTCACGGCGGCCAGCGTGAGCGCGCCGCCGAGGTCGCTGGTACTGAACCAGCCGACGTAGGCAGCCGCCGTGATCAGCAACGAGGTGCCGGCGAGTATCCGCAGGTGCACCCGGTAAAACAGCCTGCGGCTGAGCGGCGCGCCGACGAGAAAGCCGGCTCCGGTGGCGGCAATGAGGAAGCCGACGTCTCCGGCAGTGCCGTGCAGCCGGAGCCGGATGTACGGGACGAGCACCGCGGTGAATGCCCCGTTGCCGATCTGGAACATCACGGCCGCCAGCAGAAGCCCCCGGAGCGGGCGGCTAGCGACCACGTGACGAAGACCCTGGCCGAGTTCAGNNGTGGAACGTCGCGCCGTGGAACCGCCCGCCAGTGCAGCAGAGCGAGGCAAGCGGCCGACGCCAGGTAGGTGCCGATGTCAATCAGCACGACCGACGTCAGGCCAAGGGCTGCCAGGATGACCCCGCCGAGCGAGGCTCCGGCGAGGCGGGTCATGGCGCTACTGACCGAGATGAGGGCGTTGGCCGAGGTGAGTTCCTCATTCCTGCCGACCAGGCTGGGAACCAGGGCCTGCGCCGCGGGCTCGTAGAGCTGGCCAAGGACGCTCTCGGCCATGAGCGCGGCGTAGATGATCGTGACCTGGCCGGGGCGGTGCACGAACGCGACCGGAAGGATGCACCCGGCCTGGCCCAGGTTCACCGCCAGCATGATGCGGCGGCGATCCCAGTGGTCGGCCGCCACCCCGGCCACTGGGCCGATGACCAGCGCCGGAAGGCTCTCGGCGATGAAGGTGAAGCCAGTTGCCAGCGCCGAGCCGGTCAGCTCGAAGACCTTGTAGGGAACGGCGACCACCAGCAGCCAGCTGCCGAGGCCAGAAAGCAGCTGACCCGTCCACAGCAGCCGGAAGTCCCGGATCCGCAGGGCAAGCACGCCGCCGTCCTCTCCTGCATCCTGGTATACCGGGGAGTAGGCCTCCCCTACTATGTATTCTGTGAGAATTATTTTTGACAGTCAATATTTTCATAGAACACAGACGAGGCGTCCGTGACCGAGGAAGAGCTGCGAGTAGAACTTGGCCGCCGTCTGCGGGCCAGGCGAGCCGCGCAAGGCCGGACCATCGCGTTGGTGGCTATGCAGGCTGGCCTGTCGGTGCCCTACGTGGCCAACCTGGAGAACGGCCGGGGCAACCCGACCCTGGGTTCCCTGCACAGGCTTGCCGCGGCACTGGACGCGCCGCTGAGCGAGCTTCTGGACGAGGGCACCGGCTCGCCGTGGCCTGCGGCTCTGCCCGCGTCACTAGCGGAGTTCAGCCGGGGCCGCCGGTTCCAGTCGGAGATCCGCCAGCTAGCCAGCAGCCGGGACGGCGATACCGCTGAGATCCGTCATCAGCTGCTGACCGCCATGGCGGCAGTGCCCCAGTCCGGCAGGGGACTGGATGAGCTGGACTGGCATCGGATTCTCGATGCCCTCGTCCTGGTGCTCCGGCCGCGCTGACCGCGGGGGCCGCCGGCCATTACCACCCAGGTGGCCTGAGATGAAAATGCCAGCGTCACCTGCCCG
>PMSW01000063.1:10916-53109 GCA_003168215.1 Actinomycetota bacterium | reverse complement strand
GCCGTCAGGCCAGCAGCAGACGGTAGGCGGTGTCGGCCAGGATGCCGCTCATCGAGGACAGGTCCCCGGCCCTCCTCGATGGCGGTGGCCAGCAGATGCACAACCGCCCGATCGCGGCGGTACCGGCCATCGGCGGTACCGGCCGGTCGGGGCGGCGCTCGGCCACCAGCGCCTCCATCAGCTGAGCCCACGCCGTGAGGCACTCGGCCCGTACCTTGCGGATCGCCGGGGCAGGCGACCGACTCGACCACCAGCGCCCGGGCTGGGCCGGGGTTGGCGGCCAGCAGCCGGCAGTAGGTACGCATCGCGGCGTTCAGCATCCCGCGGGGGTGGTCGCTGGGCTCGGTGGCCAGCGGAAAGGCCACCACCCTGTACGCGTCGATCTTCCGCTATGACGACGACGTGCTCGTCAACCCGCACGCGTTCGGCGAACCGGCGTCAGCGAACCCGACGCTGCACCTACGGCGCCTGGACGGCGGCGGTGTCGCCGACCACTACCTGGCCAGCTTCGACCGCGTCTGGGACACCGCGCTCCCGTGGGAAGGACAAGACATCTGATGGGCCGCACCGAGTACTGGAACGACCCCGACGCCCCCAAGCCCAACAGCCTGGTCCCGGCATGCGGGGTCCTGGCCGTCGACGAGGCCGGACGGATCCTGCTGCAGCGGCGCCGCGATACCGGCCAGTGGGCGCTGCCGATGGGCAAGATGGAACTCGGCGAGACCCCCAGCCAGTGCGCCATCCGCGAAACCCCGAGGAGACCGGCGTCACCGTGGCCTTCACCGGGATCCTCGGCATCTACTCCGACCCCGCCCATAGGGTCGGCCTACACCGACGGCGAAGTCCGCCAGGAATACGAGCTCATGTTCACCGGCCGCCGCGTCGTCTGCCGGCCGTCTGCGAACCAAGCGCAACATGGAGCGCCACGCCAAATTCCACACCGATCGCTGGTCACAGGCCGTAGTGATTACTACGCAGGGCTACTTGGGGTCTCATCGCAGCTTCCCGAGTGGAGGGCCGCCTTGCGTGCCCCTTGCCGGCGCCCGGGGGGAGCGAGCAGCAGCATCCTCACGGGACGGCCAGGTCGGCCGGGGTGACGATATCCCGCTTTTGGATCTTGCCGGTCGGGCCCTTGGGCAGCGCGTCGACGATCCACACGTGACGCGGGTACTTGTAGGCCGCCACCTGGCCCTTGACGTAGTCTCGCAGTTCTTCGGCGCTGATGACGGCACCCGGCTTGAGGGCCACCGCGGCACCGACCTCCTCGCCCAGGGCCGGGTGCGGCAGGCCGATCACGGCGGCCTCGGCGACCGCGGGATGCTCGTAGAGCACTTCCTCGATCTCCCGCGGGTAGACGTTGTAGCCGCCGCGGATGATCAGGTCCTTTTTCCGGTCCACGATGTAGAAATAGCCGTCCTCGTCGGCCCGCGCCAGGTCACCACTGTGGAACCAGCCGTCGCGGATCGCCTCGGCGGTGGCCTCGGGGCGGTGCCAGTAGCCCTTCATCACGTTCGGCCCGCGGATCACGATCTCGCCCACCTCACCGCGGGGGACCTCGTGGTCTTCGCCGTCCACGACACGCATCTGGACGTCCCGGATGGGGGTCCCGATCGAGCCGGGCTTGCGCTCGCGGCCGGGATGGTTGAACGACGCGACCGGCGAGGTCTCCGACAGGCCGTATCCCTCCAGCACCGGGACGCCGAACNNCCTCCTCGAACCCGCGCAGCACCTCGACCGGCAGCGCGGCGCCGCCGGAGATGCACGTCCGCAGCGCGGAGGTGTCATAGTCGGCGCGGCCGGGCCGGTGCAGCAGCGCCACGTACATGGTCGGCACGCCTTCGAAGACGGTGACCCGGTGACCGGCGATGATCCGCAGGGCGTGCTCGGCGTCGAACCGCGGCAGCAGGGTCAGGCACGCCCCGGACGCAACGGCCACGTTGAGCGCGACGGTCTGCCCGAACACATGGAACAGCGGCAGCCCGCCGAAGATGACGTCGTCCGGGCCCGCGCGGACGATGTCGGTGCACGCCACCTTGGTGTTGCTGAGGAGATTGCCGTGGGTGAGCTCGGCGCCCTTCGGGTGGCCGGTCGTGCCGGAGGTGTAGAGGATCACCGCGGTGTCCTCGTTGCCGGTGTCCGCGACCTGGTCATCCGGGGCGGCGGAGGCCAGCAGATCGGGGAAGCTGACCCCGTCCACGATGATGGATTCCGCCTCGGCCTGCTCCGCGCCGGAGCGTGCCTGGTCCGCGAACGCATGCCAGGCGAAGATCAGCCTGGCCCCGGAGTCGCCGAGGTAGTAGGCGACCTCCCGCGCCTTGAGCAGCGGGTTCATCGGGACGACCACGCCGCCGGCCCGGAGCACGCCGTAGTAAACCACGGGGACTTCGGCGACGTTGGGCATCATGACGCCGACCCGGTCGCCGGGCTTGAGGCCCCGCTCGTGCAGCAGCCCGGCGACCCGGGCACTCGCCTCGTCCAGGGCCCGGTACGTCATCGCCGCGTTGTCCACCCGCACGGCCACCCGTCCGGCGTGGGTACGGGTGGTGTCCGTCAGGTTCTTGGCCAGGTTCGTCACGCTGCTCATTCTCCGGCTGGCGACCCAGGCGGTCGTCGGTCCCGGGTATCAAGCCTGTCCCCGGGCGTTGGTACGGGGGCACAACCGCTGTGCCGGCGGCCCGAGGAAGGGGCACATCCTCGTGTTGCCAGCACGTTATCGCCGGGTTCGCCGCGGCCTAGCGTCGTGGATCACACCGCGAAAGGGGGCGGGATGGACACTATCCGCCGTTACTCGATGTTCATCGGCGGGGACTGGGTCGACGCGGATGAGCGGTTCGAGATCCGCAGCCCGGCCACCGAGGAACTGGTGGCCAGCGTGGCCAAGGGCGGCCGCGAGCACGCCGACCGGGCTATCTCGGCGGCCAAGGCCGCGCACGCCGACGGCCGGTGGCGCCAGATGCCGTCAGCGGAGCGGGCCGCCGTGCTGGACGCGATAGCGGATCGGCTCGGCGAGCGGGTCGACGAACTTGCCGTCCTGGAGGCTCGCGTAGGCCCGCATGAACGCCTCCGGAACGTCCTGCGCCCGGGCGGCTCATACGACCACTTCACCCACGGCTTCGGCATCGTGGTGGCTTCACGGTTGCCCAGGTACGGCTCCCCGATCACCAGCTCCCGGTGCTGCTGTCCCGAGGTGACGATCAGTGGGGTATTTCCGTGGTAGGCCGCGACCAGGTTCCCCAGAGCGTTTCCCAGACCCGCCGAGGAGTGCAGGTTGACTAGCGCCGGGCGCCGGGTGACCTGAGCGAAGGCGTCGGCCATCGCGATGACGGAGGCCTCCTGCAGGGCCAGTACGTAGGTGAAATCGTCGGGGAATTCCTGGAGGAAGGGCTGCTCGGTTGAACCGGGATTACCGAAGACGACAGTAAGTCCAAGGGATCGCAGCAGACCGTATGTCACGCTCCGGACGGTGGATTTCTCGGGCATATCTTACTGTCTCAGCCACCAGCCGGCCGGGCGTCGTACCAGGCACACGAAACCGAACCGGTTGTTCGTGCCCCGCTCACGATGAACGCGCCGCCAAAATGGCATGCTATGAAGATAGGAAAGGGCAAGCGCGAGTGGAGGTCGCGTTATGCCGGACGACAGCACGCGGACCGTATTGGTAGCCGTCGGGGCGGGCGTGGCCGTCGCGCTCGCTAAGGTCGGCGCGGCGGTTTTCACCGGGTCGTCCGCCATGGCTGCCGAGGCTTCGCATTCGCTCGCTGATACCGCCAACGACCTGTTCCTCTTCGTCGCCCAGCGTCGCAGCACCCGCCACCCGGACGGCCGCCATCCCCTGGGGTACGGGCGGGAAGCCTACTTCTGGGCCCTGATCGCGGCCCTTGGCGTGTTCGTCGCCGGCGCGGCGTTCTCCCTGCGCGAGGGCATCACCGAACTCATCCACCCCGGCGTCACCTCGTCGTTTACCGTGGCCTATGTTGTGCTGGCCATCTCCACCGTCTTTGACCTGGTGTCATTCCGCCAGTCAGCGGGTCAGCTGATCGGCCGTGCGCGCCGTTACCATCGAGACCTCCTGGACGAGGCCAGAGGGACATCTGACCCGACGCTGCGGGCTGTCTTCGTCGAGGACGCGGTGTCTGTGTCGGGAGACGTGATCACGCTGGCCGCCCTGGCCCTCAATCAGCTCACCGGGTCGTCGATACCCCAGGGGATAGCCGCGGTGCTCATTGGTCTGGTGCTTATCCGCACCAGCCTCCGGCTCGGGAAGCGCAGTCACGACTTCCTGGTCGGCGCCTGGCTGCTGACCCCCGCGACGTCGCCGAGGCAAGATGGCGATGACTTCACCCAGCCACTCCGCCCCGCTGACGAAGACAGAATACGCGCCTTCCTCCTCGACTACCCCGGTGTGACCGCCATTCGCGAGGTCGTGGTCACCTTCACCGGTCCGGGCCGGGCGTGGGTTACCGCGCGCATTGACATTGACGATGAGCTCACCGGTGCTGAGGTCAAGTCGCTGGTCCGCGGCATCGAGTCGGGTATGAAGCGTGAGTCGGAAGCTGTCTACCGGGTCGACATCGTGCCCATCGGCGGAGCATTCACTTAGGCCGGGCGGGTCAGTTCCTCCAGCAGGAAACGAAGTCGGCCATGAACGCCGCGAGCGTGGCGAGGCGAGAAGTTTGAAGTCGGACGGAGATTCGGGGATTTGCCGGAGGCCGCTGTCAGGACTGCTCGAACTGCTTTCGGATCTTGCGCGACATCGCTTCTGCCGCGCTGTACGAGGCCGTAAGAGGGGGCTGCTGCGCCAGGTAGTCCACTCCTCGAAGTTCTCCCTCGTTCTCCTTCGGTACGAGCCAGAGATGGAAGTGGGGCGCGCGCTCCATCAACGCCAGGAAATAGACGCGCTGGACCCCCGTGGCAGCCTTGACCGCCGGAACGAGCCGATGGAGGACCGAACCGAGCTCGGCACTCTCGGTTGGCGTCATCTCACCGAAATCCAGGAGATGCCGCCTGGCCTCGACGATGACCGTTCCTGCACCGGACGACTGCAGCGGGGCGTGCTCGACGAGGAAGTACTCGCCTTCGACGACGTAGCCCCCTGGCATGGGGGCGTCCAGAAGCTCTGACCCCGTTTTCAGGCTGTCTTGCTTCCGGCAGATGTTGCAGTCCGACCGGTGATAATACGGAGGCGGACCGATCTCCGCAGGACGCTCGCTGGATGGCTTCTCAGCAGACTTGGACATTTATATCCTCCATTTATTGTGGGCGGCGTCCATGTTGAGGACGGTGCTCAGAGCGTTGGCCTTTTCCGGATCTCGGCTGGTCTCATCAGGTCAGCTGGCAAGGAATGGCAGGAACTCGGCGAGGAACTGGCTGGGGTGCTCGAGGTGCGGGATGTGCCCGCAGTCGGGTATGACCATCCGGGTGGCGCGGGGGATATCACGAGCGGCTGCGGCGGAAAGCTCGGTGAAGTCACCGAGTCTGGCGGCGTCCTCCGGCTTCGCGTATTGGCCGAGCGGGACGACGTGATCCTCGGCCCCGACGATCAGCAGCACCGGCGGCGTGATCTGGTGATATTCGTAGCGGACCGGCTGCTGATAGATCATCTGGAAGGTCAGCGCCGCGGCACGGGCCCACCGCGGGTAGTCCGGGCTCAGGGTGACGCGCACCAGGACGTCGGCCAGCGGCTCCCATACCTTCGGGTCGGGGTGCGCGAAATACCCCGCGACATAGCCGCGGATGGTGGCCGGGTCGGTCCAGCGCAGTTCGTGCTGGTAGAGCGTTTCCTCGGATTGCGGCGGGATGCCGGTCCGGTAGTCCGCCAGGCCAAGGGATCCTCGAGGACGAGATGCGTGACGCGGTCGGGGTTCATCAGCGTGAAGCGCACCGCGGTCATGCCGCCGGTCGAGTGGCCCAGCACGGCGACATTCCCGACGTCGAGGTGATCGAGCAGGGCCGCGGTGTTGGCGGCCAGCAGCTGGAAGCTGTAATGGATCTCGGGCTTGGGTGACTTGCCCCAGCCGATCTGGTCGGGGGCGACCACCCGGTACCCGGCCCCGGTCAGCGCCTCGATGACGTTGCGGAAGTAGTAACAGCCGAATGCCTTGCCGTGGAGCAGGACGACCGTCCTCCCGTTCGGCTCGGTGGCCGGCGGGATATCCATATACGCCATCTTCAGTGGCTGCAGGTCATTACTGAGGGGAAGGAACTGAACTGGATAGGGATACTCGTACTCCTCAAGGCAAATACCTAGAGCAGGCGTTTCGTTTGTCATAACTGCGTACCTTTCGCGGTTCTCGCTTCGGCTCTGGGCGCTCGGTGCTCAGCTATGTGAAAGCTCCGATGCCAGTGATGGCGCGGCCGACGATGAGTGTCTGCATGGTCTCGGTGCCCTCGAAGGTGTGGATCGCCTCGAGGTCGGCCATGTGCCGGGCGACCTGGTAGTCGAGCAGGATGCCGTTGCCGCCGAGCATGTCGCGGGCNNGGGGTCAGCCGGCCGGCCTCGGCCAGCCGGCCGATCTGCAGGCAGTACAGCTGCATCGCGGTCAGGTCCGCGAGCATCGACACCAGCCTCTGCTGGATGATCTGGAAACTGGCCAGCGGCTCGCCGAACTGCCGCCGTTCCAGCGCGTACCGCAAGGCGGTGTCGTAGGCGGAGGTGGCGTGGCCCAGAGCGCCCCAGGCGCAGGTGCTGCGGGTGGTGGCCAGGACCCTGGTGGTGTCCTTGAACGAGCGCGCGCCGGGCAGCCGGTTGTCGGCCGGCACCCGCACCTCGTCCAGGGTGATGTCGGCCTGCCATACCGAGCGCAGCGACACCTTTCCCTCGATGACCTGTGCCTGGTAGCCCGGCGATCCTTTCTCCACGACGAACGCGTTGACCTGGCCGTCGTCGGTGTTGCGGGCCCAGACGACGATAAGGTCGGCAACGGTGCCCAGGCCGATCCACCGTTTGCGCCCGTTCAGCAGCCAGCCGTCGCCGTCCGGGCGGGCCGAGGTTTCCAGGGCGACCGAGTCCGAGCCGTGCTCCGGTTCGGTCAGCGCGAATGCCCCCAGCTTGTCCATCCGGGCCATGTCAGGCAGCCAGCGTGCCTTCTGCTCCGCCGAGCCGCACATCGCGATCGACAGCATGGCCAGGCCCGCGTGCACGCCGAGGAACACGCCGAGGCTGCCGTCACCGCGGTGCAGTTCCATCGTGACCAGCCCGCACGCCATCGGGCTCATCCCGGCGCAGCCGAATCCTTTGATGTCCTCGCCGACGATGCCGAGCTCAGGCAGCCGCTTGACCAGCGGCCAGCAGATCTCGGCCCGTTCCCAGTACGGGCCGACGACCGGCACGACCTCCTCGTCGACGAACCGCCGGACGGTGATGAAGTGCGACCACTGCTCGTCGGTGAACTGCTCGCGGACGGAGAAGAAGTCCGTCCCGAGGGATTCCCCGAGATGCACGCTCGTCACCTGCGTCATCGCTGGCTTCCTTTCATGGCCTGGCTCTCCGGTGTGGTGCGGTCGGCATCGAGAAACGCCTCCACGACCGGAGCGATGTGTTCGGCGTCTGCGGCCAGCTCGAGGTGGCCGCCGTGATAAATGTGCAGCTCACTTTGTGCTATCAGCCGGTGCATGATCCGCGCGTTGACCAGCGGGATGATCGGGTCGTCGTCACCGGCCAGGATCAAGGTGGGCTGTCGCAGCCTCGGGAGGCACGGCAGGCTGGTCCAGCCGGCGCTGGAGAGCAGCTGGTAGTAGTAGCCACGCGCCGGGCCCAGGCGGGTCGTCGCGTGCAGCAGGTCACGGGCCACGGCGGGGTTCTCCCGCGCGCTGCCGCCATACAGTTCGCCGGCGATACGGGCCGCGTAACCGGGGTCGCGGTGGCGGCGCGGCGTGAGCATGCGCAGCAGGACGCGCGGATTCCCGGGGACCATCAGCGCGCCTGGCCCGGTTGCCACCAGCACCAGGCGGCGTACCCGGCCCGGGCGGCTCAGCGCGAACTGCTGCGCGAGCCCGCCTCCCCAGGAGATGCCCAGGACGTCGGCCTGCTCATGGCCGAGCTGGTCGAGCAGGCCGGCCAGCAGCGACGGCAGCGTGGCCAGGTGGTACGGGACGGCCGGGGCCGGCGACCCGCCGATACCCGGCATGTCGAACCGGATGACCCCTCGCCGCGGATCGAGCGCGTCGACGAACGGCTGGAGCAGCTCCAGGCTCGCGCCGATGCCGTTGCACAGCAGCAACGGCGCCCATTCCGCGGCCCCTTCCCGCACCGAGACGCGGATGGTACGGCCGCCGATCCTCAGGATCCTCATCCGCTCGGCCGGCCCGGGCCGGCGCAGCCGGCCNNCCGGCCAGGGCCAGATCCTGGGCGGTCTTCCCCGGCCGGCCCGGGCCGGGACGCGTCAATGGTCATAGACGTAGGTTCCCGGCGCGTCGCAGATCGGCACCAGCCCGCCACCGCCGGGCTCGGCCGGGGCGGCCTTCTCCTCCCCGCAATGCTCGGCCAGCCAGCCCGCGTAGTCCGGCCACCAGGAGCCGTGACAGGTCTCCGCGCGCCGAAGCCACTCCTGCGGATCCTCCGGGCAGTCCTTGGCTACCTGGTATCTCGCCTTGTCGTTTCCGGGCGGGTTCGCCATCGCGGCGACATGCCCGCTAGTGGACAGAACGAACCGGTTGCGGCCGGCGAGCAGCTGGGTGGACCGGTAGCAGCTCTGCCACGGGCAGATGTGGTCGGTGATCCCGGCGACCATGTAACTGTCGCGGTCGATCAGGGCCAGGTCCACCGGTGAGCCGAGCATGGTTACCCCGCCGGGCCGGGCCAGCGCGTTCGTGACGCCCAGCTGGAGGAAGTCCCGGTGCAGGCCCGCGGCCATCCGGGTGGTGTCCGCATTCCAGAACAAGATGTCGAACGGTGGCGGCTTGCGTCCGAGCAGGTAGTTGTTGACCCAGTAGTTCCAGATCAGGTCGTTCGGGCGCAGCCAGGCGAACACCTCGGCCAGCGACCGGCCGTCCAGGTAGCCGCGGGCCCGGGACGCAGCCGCGGCCAGCTGCGCAGTCCGCTCGTCCATCACGGCGCCGGCCAGGCCCGCCCGCGCCTCGTCCAGCACGGTGACCATGAGGGTGAACGCGGCGAGCCGGTCCTGCTGGCCGGTGTGCGCCAGGTGCGCGGCCACCATCGCGGCAATGACGCCGCCGGAGCAGGCTCCCATGAGCGCGGTCTGCTCGCTCCCGGTGATCCGCGCCGCGGCGTCCATGGCATCCAGGACAGCCTGCCCGTAGGTGTCGAAGTCCCATGCCGCGTGCCGGGCGTCCGGGTTGCGCCAGGAGATCATGAACACCTGCAGGCCGCTGCCGGTCAGGTACTCCGCCAGGCTCCGTCCGGGCGCCAGGTCCATCACGTAGAACTTGTTGATCGTTGGCGGCACGATCAGCAACGGGACCTGCCGCACTGCGGCCGTGGCCGGGCGGTACTGAATCAGCTCGAACACCGGAGTCCGCAAGATCACCGACCCAGGCGTGACGGCGAGGTCCACCCCGACCTCGAACGCGTCCGGCTCGACCATCGACGGCACCCGCGGCGCGGCCGCCATGTCGGCGACGAAATGCCGGAGGCCCGCCAGGATGCTGCCGCCGCCGGTGTCGATGGCGGCCTTCAGCGCCGCCGGGTTCAGCAGCGGGTTATTGCTCGGGGCCAGCGCGTCGATCAGGTTGGTCACCCCGAAACCAACGCGTTCGGAGTCCGCCCAGTCCAGGCCGGCGTCGGCCACCATACCTTCCGCGGTCCCCGCAGCAGCCAGGTACACCTGCATCGCCCGGCGCAGCAGCGGATTGCCCGCCCATCCCGGATCGGCGAACCGGCGGTCGCGCCGGGACGGCTGCACCTGCGAAGCGCCCACCGCGATGCGGGCCAGCTCACCCACCAGCTGACGCCCCCGCCCGGCGACAAGCCAAGGCCGGCCAGCCAGCGCCGCAGCCAGGCGCAGGCCGGAACCACCCGGGTTCACCCGGCGCAGCGCGCCGATGGCCGCATCAGTGAGCAACAGGTCCAGGGGTGCCGCCACGGCATCCGCCGCGGCTGATCTGATCGTCTCGCTGTCGGGATTCATGATCTCTCCTCTAGAGGAGCCTAAGCAGCAGGGCGCGTTCTTCCATTGGTCGCTCGTTACAAACCCGGGGTCAGGCATGGTTCTGCGGGCACAGGCGTCCGCAGAATCACGTGACTGCGGTGAAGACCGCCGGCCATCGCGTTCCCGGCGCGCGCTATCAGCTGCCTCTAGGCATGCTCGCCGCTATACGCAAAAATCCACTGATGGACATGGATATGCAGGATCCGGGGGTCACTGAGCTGATGGCCGGCGTTGCCGCCGCGGTGGCCAGGCAACCGGTGGCCGAGGACGTGTTCGATGTCATAGTCCGCGAGATGCCGCAGCTGGAAGAGGACAAGCCCCTGCTGGCGCTGCTCGCTTCCAGCGTCGACGGCAACGTGGAGATGTGCCTGCAGATCATGCAGCACCGGATCGACCTGTCCGCGGCGGCGGCCCCGGCCGCCGCTGTGGAGTACGCACGCCGGCTTGCTCAGCGCGGCACGCCGCTGACGACGCTGCTGCGGACCTACCGGATCGGGCATGCGCGTTTTTCCGACTGGCTGTTCAAGGAGCTGGCCCGGCACACCGGTGAGGCCGAGCTGATCAGCGCGACCACGCTGAGCATGTCCAGGATCGTGGCTGCCTACATCGACCAGACATCCGAGGAGATGGTCGCGGCCTACACCCAGGAGAGGGAACACTGGCTCCGGAATCAGAACGCCGCCCGGGCCTCGAGGGTCCGCGAACTTCTGTCCGGTGAGCGGAGCGACGTGCGCGCCGCCGAAGCCACCCTGGGCTACCGGCTGCGGCAGTACCACGTGGGCCTGGTGTGCTGGGTGGGTGACGCGGCCGGCACCGCAGACGAGCTCACGAGGCTGGAACGGGCCATCGCCCAGGTCGCAGTGCAGGCGGCCTGCGCTGGCGACCCCGTATTCCTGCCCCGCGACGAATCGAGCGCCTGGGCATGGCTGCCGCTGGGGATTCGCGACAGATTCGACTCCGCAGAAGCCAGCACAGCCCATGCGAGCGCCGACATCCATTTCGCCTTCGGCGACCCCGCGAACGGCCCTGGCGGGTTCTGCCTCACGTACCTGCAGGCCATGGCCGCCGAGTCGGTCGCGCTTGCCGCGGGATCTCCGACACCCCGGGTGGTGACCTTCGCGGAGGTCGCGCCGGTGGCGATGATGCTCGGATCCGCGGACCTGCTGCGCGGCTGGGTACGCAGCACGCTGGCAGGCCTGGCCACCGACGACGAGCAACATGCCCGCCTGCGAGAAACGTTGCTGGTTTTCCTGCAGACCGGCGGAAGCTACAAGACCACCGCAGAGCGCCTTGTGCTGCACAAGAACTCGGTCCAGTACCGGATCCGCAGGGCCGAGGAAAGCCTTGGCCGCCCGGTGGCCGAGAGCCGCCAGGATATCGAGCTTGCACTGCAGGTCAGCCGCTGGCTGGGCGCTGCGGTGCTGCGACGCCCCGCGACGCCGGTCAGCCCGGGCCGCCGTAATCATCCGAGCCTCTAGATCGGCGTCCCAGCAGCGCCCAACCCGAGACGGCAACGCCCAGCCCGACGAGGATGGCGAACCCGAGCACGGTGTCGGGTGCGCTCGCGCCTAGGCTGAGCGCGACTCCGGCTCCGATCACCGGAACCGAGAGCCCTACATAGAGCGCGATGAGCAGGGCCGACGTCATCGCGACGCGGCTTTCGGGCGGGCTTGCTTCGAGCACGATCCCGGTGGTCCCTTTGAAGACAGCGCCAGAACCCGCGCCGATCAGCGCACCCCCGATCAGGAACAGCGCGAGGCTCGGTGTGGAAAGGCGCACGGAAACAACAAGCAGCACGAGACCTACGAGCATGGAGATCGTTCCGAAGGCGAGCACGCGCGACGCTTGCAGCCTGGCCGTGGCCAGCTGGGACGCCACTCCGCAGGAAAACAACAGGAAGAGCGAGGCGCCGGACAGCGCGAGCGAGGGATGGTGCAGCGTGGTGGCGAGGAAGAGTCCGGACAGCCCTGCGAACAGGCCATTTGCGGAGAAACCGGCAAGGGTCGCGGCTGCTGCTGGCACTGGAAGCCTGACCGGGCGTCGCGAACCGGCCGGCTGATTCTCCGTTGCCGCCGCCCGGGAAGCCGGCGCACCCGTCTCGGGCGTGGCCGACAGGCCGGCCAGGGCAACCGCCCCTAGCGCGACGAACACAAGGTAGGGCACGGTCAGCGGCTGTGCCACCCACTGCGCAAGGCAGCCGGCAATCAACGGGCCGACTCCAAGTGCGCCGACGTTCACCGACGTGCCGATGGTCCTAGCCCGGACGGCCGATGCGTTCGGATCCGCGCGCAGACGCAGTCCTCAGCGGTCCAGACACCCAGGTCCTTCGTCATCGTTGCTCTCCTTTGCCTCTGCTACTCGCGGGAGTGAGCTCAGGCCCGCCGCCGTACCTAGGGTTGCCACCTCACAGGTGAATGGTCGTCACCGGATCCTGGTGATTCCCCGCCAGGCCGTGTGGGCCGGAGCCACGAGCGGACTAGTGATGTGGAGCTGCCAGTCAGCGGGAACGCGGCCAGCCGGTCCGGGACTGGCTGGCTGAGGGGGCCGACTGGTCTAGCTGCTCAGGCCAGCCGAGAGAGCAGCCGGATCTCTCGTGCGCGCTGCACGGCTGAGGAACGGTCCTGAGCCTGGAGCTTCGCGTAGATGTTGCGGATGTGGGTGTTGACGGTGTTCACCGAGACCGATAGCTCGCTGGCGATCTCCGGCCGGGAGAGGTTCGTCGGCAGATACCGCAGTACCCGCAGCTCGCTCGGACTGAGTTGCTCGATCTCTGCCAGCGAAGACCCATTGCCTGGCGATATGGATGTTCCGCGCATGACGTCGAGGATGTCCGTTAGCAGGGCCGCGTGCGCCGTCTCATGCCGCGGCATGGCCTCGAGCAGCTCGAGTGAGCCCGTCGTCGCGAACGGCAGGACGAGCCGGTCCGCCTCTGCCAGGGCCAGTGCGCACTCGGCGGCTGCGGTGGCAGCGCGCTGGTCGCCGAGTTCGCGGTGTGCGAGCGCTGCCAGGAGGTTTGCCTCAACGACTGTCACGTAGCCGATGGCCGGAACTATCCCGTTCAGGACATCCTGGACCGCGGCGAGAGCGGCGGCCGGGTTGCCCTCGGCGAGGCAGATGGCCGCGCGGGCATTACCGATCTCGGCGGAGCCTGCCAGTTCCGCATCGAGTGCTGCCAGCGAGGCCCGGGCCTCGCTGAGCTGCCCGAGCCGAGCTTGGGTGGCCAGCCTCCAGCTGGTCAGCTGACGCATCAGCGCGTGTGAGCCTTCCAGCTGGTCCTGCAGGTGCTCGGCCGCGCTGTATTCCGCAAGCGCCTCGCGCTGCCTGCGGCGGCCGGACAGTAGTATGCCCGTGGCCAGGTGCAGCAACAGCCTCATGGGGGGTCCGGTGTCCGTCTCCAGAGCGCGGGCGGCGCGCCGCAGCCAGCGATCGCCCTCGTCGAACTCACCCGCCCAGATGAGAGTGCCGGCGAGGTTCACGAGTGCTGGCGCGATGACCGGCTCCGCGCCCCAGCCATGCTGCTCGGCGAGCGCTATCGCCTCTCGGCACCGCCGCCGGGTAGTAGCGAAAGGCTCGATCTTCGATGCGAAGGCGAGCTCAGCCAGGCAGGCCACTTCGAGATCAGGACGTCCGATCCTCCGCGCAAGATCGGCGCCGTCCTGCAGATGCCGCTCACTGTCGGAGTTCCCCAGCGACCACGCTTCGACGATTCCGAGATTCATCAGCGCCACAGCGCGCAGGTCGCTGTCGAGCGCGATGTCCTCGTCGGACTGGCCGCTGACGGGCGAGGCAAGAAACCTGACCTGATCGACTACGCCCGCGAGGTGGCCGCGCCGCCGCGCAAGCGACAGTCTCAGCGCTGCGGTCGCCACTTCGAGCCGGTGCTTGCGGTCTGGCGGCGTAGAACTGATCGAGGTTTCCGCCACTGTCAGGTGGGCGGCCGCCTCGTCCAGGCGTCCCTGAGCAAGATCGCTGGCTGCGCGCGCGAGAGGGAGATCCGGTCCCTCAGTAACGGCACCCGGGGGGAAGGCCCGCAGCAGCGTCTGGATGGTCTGCGCCTGTCCGTCCAGCGTCAGGCCGAACGAGTGGTCGGCCAGCAGCCGCGCCGCGTCAGACCAGTCACCCGCCGCCTGAGTATGCCGGATGGTGTCGACGATCTCGCCGTGCTCGTTAAACCATTTGGCGGCCAGCCGGTGCAGGACCCGCAGTTCTTCGGGCAGCTTCCGGCGCAGCTCAAGCCGGAGCAGGTCAGCGAAGAGGCGGTGATACCGGAACCAGGTTCGGGCCGGGTCGAGCGATAGCACAAACGCGTTGGCGTCTTCGAGGTCGAGCAGGATCCGTTCGGAGCCAGGGTGACCAGTCAGCAGATCCGCCAGCTCGCCGTTGACCCGGTCGAGCAGGGAAGTGCGCAGAAGTAGCTGCTGGATCTCGGCCGGCTGGCACTCCAGCATCTCGGCGAGCAAGTACTCGGCAACGGTCCGGCTGCTGCCGGAGAACTCCGCGACAAATCTTTCCGGGTCTGGGCTGCTCGCCAGTGAGATCGCCGCGAGCCGCAGGCCGGCCGCCCAGCCTTCGGTGCGCTGATGCAGCTTCGCGGCCCCGGCGTCCGACATCGCGATGCCCGAAGTCTCGAGGAACTGGCGGGTCTCGCGCTCAGTAAAACGCAAGTCTGCCGCGCGGATCTCGGCCAGCTCGCCGGCCAGACGAAGCTTGTGCAACCGGAGGGGCAGGTCACGCCGCGTTGCGAGGATCGCGTGCACATGCGGGGGGAGCTTCTCCAGCAGCCGGGTCAGCTGCATCAGCGTTTCCGGCGAGGTCAGCTCGTGCAGGTCATCGATGACCAGGAAGGTGCGGTCGCGATGCTCGGCGAGCTCCGACAGAACTCTCTCGCCGATGGCCGCTTCATTGAAATCGGGTGTCGCTGCCAGCTGTTCGCCTTCGCCGGGCGTGCCCGAGGCGTGCCGGATGGCGCTGAGGACGGCAAGCCAGAACTGCTGGGAGTCCTGCTGATCGCGTCGCACCTGCATGACTGCCAGCCGGTACGGCTGACCCGGCCCATTTGCCCAAGCCCGGAGCAGCGAAGTCTTGCCGCTGCCTGCGGGGGCCGAGATAAGCGTTACCTTCGCTGCCGTCGCGCGATCCAGGGACGCGAGAAGGTCTCCGCGCTGAATCGGCTGCAGGGCTGCCGGACCTGGCTTTAGCGGATCTGCCCTAAATGCCACGTCTGAACCCGATCCCCGGCGCGCGGGCATGCCGCCGTCCGCCTCTCAGCATCTAGTCAGGTGCTCGGGCAACGCCTTGCTGGCCCGCGTCAGGGGATTCCTGCGTCGGCGTCATCAGATCCTGGCGATGCGGACTCACCTGCCTGCGCCGGACTATGACCGCATGGACCCTGCATCGGCCAGGTACATGATCAGGATCAAGGGTCATCTCGGTGCCACGTTGCTTTCCGCGTTTCCGGCGATGGCCTGGCAGCGGCAGTGCCCGGAGACAGTCTTGACCGGCATGCTGGACCGGCCGGCGCTCCATGGCGTCCTGACTGAGATCGAGGCACTTGGCCTTGACCTGCTCGAGGTCCGCCAGCTCCCCCCCGAGGCGGGATCGCCGGAAAGCGTGATGCCTGCACACCGTGAAGTTCCCTAACCTCGGAGCCCGATCACCTAACCGAGAAAGTGATGGTCACATGACCAGTGCAGCCATCCGCGACCCGCTCGCGGACCATCTCATCACCCCGCAGAACGCCGCGCTGCTGCTGATCGACTATCAGCCCGCGCAAGTGGCCAGCGTCCGCTCGATGGATCACGAACTACTGGTCAAGAACGCCGTATCGACGGTCAGGACGATCAAAACCTTCGGGGTACCCGTCGTGCACTCCACCGTGAACGTCGCCTCCGGCCAGGGACAGCCGACGATTCCCGAACTAGCGGGTCTGCTCGAGAACGACAAACCGCTCGACCGGACGACGGTGAACTCGTGGGAAGACACCGAGTTCCTTGCGGCCGTCCGGGCGACCGGCCGCAGGAAGCTGATCTTCTGCGCTCTCTGGACCGAGGTCTGCATGGCCTTTACCGCTCTCGACGCGCTGCGCGAGCGATACGAGGTGTACCCGGTCATCGATGCGATTGGCGGAACCTCGCTGGAGGCACACCGCGGCGGCCTTGAGCGCGTGGTCCAGGCGGGCGGGCAGCCGATCAGCTGGATATCGCTGGCTTGCGAGCTTCAGCGCGACTGGGGTCGTCAGGCCACCGTTGCAGATGTGGTCGAGATCGTCCTGGATGACCGCCTGCGGAAGGAGTAACCGCCGACCGACCAAGCGGGGCGATCCTGCCGGTATACGGTGCCTAGCTGCCTGGCGAGGTGCGGGCCGTACCCAAATCACCATGATCCGGCGATGACTTCTCACCTGGCAGCTGGGGAGTTTGGGCATGACGCGAAGCGCACGGCCGTCAGGGGACGTGCCCTAGTCGCGAGGGAGATGCCATGACAACATCAGCCGCCGGTACGGGCAGCGCCGACGAACTGCCCGACTACGCGCCCGTCCCGCGTTCGGCGCTCGGTCCCGCCCTGAATGAGCAGGGATACTACGTCGGGCGAGTCGAGCGGAACCTGTACTGGGTCACCGACGGGGTCTACCAGTCAGCGTTCCTGGTCACTCGCGACGGCGTGGTGCTGTTCGACGCACCGCCCAGCATCGGCCACAACCTCCGGCGGGCTGTCGACGAGATCGCCGCCGCCGAGGGCGTCAGCAACACCGTGACGCACCTGGTCTACTCCCATCACCACGCCGACCACGGCGCGGCCGCCTCGCTGTTCGAGAACGTCGTCCGGATCGGGCATGAGGAGACCCGCCGGCTTCTGCTCCGGGACAACGACCCGGCCCGGCCTGCGCCTGACGTGACCTTCGCCGACAGCTACACGCTGGAGGTAGGCGGAGAGCGCGCCGAGCTGGCCTGGCACGGCTCCAACCACTCGCCGGACAACATCTACATCCATTTCCCCGGCCACGACACCCTGATGTTCATCGACGTCGTCAACGCCGGCTGGGTGCCGATCTACAACCTCAACCTCAGCGAGGACGTGCAGGGGTACATGCAGGCTCCGGACATCGCCCTGTCGTACCCGTGGACGCACTTCATCTGCGGGCACCTCGGCAGGCTCGCCACCCGCGAAGACGTCGCCCTGCACCAGCAGTACATCGCTGACATTGAGGCCGGCTCCAGGGATGCGCTGGCAAGCGTCAACCCAGTGCCTTATTACATGCGATATGGGGAAAACGTCTGGGCCGGCGTGAAGGGTCACCTAGATACGGTGACCGAGCGTGCAGCCGCGCCCGTGATCGCTAAGTACACCGGCGTGCTGGCGGCCGCGGACATCGAGGCGTTCACGATGACGACCACGTTCGCCATCATGCAGTCGCTGCGCCTCGACAAGGGCCCGAGCGGTCCGGTGCACCCCTGAGAAACTCCTATGACCGCCCGCGTACCGGGACCGGCGGCTGCCGGTCTGGGCGCGGACGCGCCATTCTGCTTAGGTAGGTGACGTGGCGGCGGCTGATCGATCGGTGCCCGGAACGCTGCCGGATGCCATCGGCGTCCGCGGCGCCCGGCATAACAACCTGCGCGACGTCGACGTCGACGTGCCGTTGTGGCGCACGGTTGCCGTCGTCGGCGTGTCCGGGTCGGGCAAGACATCGCTCGCCATCGGCACCTTGTACGCCGAGGGCATGCAGCGATACCTCGCTGGCCTGAGCACCTACAGCCGCCGCCGGCTAACCCAGGCACAGCGTCCGGACGTGGACCGGATCGATCACCTGCCGGCCGCGCTTGCCCTCCGGCAGCGGCCGCCGATTCCAGGACCGCGCAGCACCGTCGGGACCATGTCGGAGGTCCTGAACGTCCTGCGGCTGATGATGTCGCGGCTGGGCTCGCATCTGTGCCCGAACGGTCACCGCATCGATCCGTCGATCGCGGCGTTTGCCGAGGAGATCGTCTGCCCGGTCTGCGGTGCGCGCTTTGAACATCCCAGTGCCGAATCCTTTGCCTTCAACTCCTACGGCGCGTGCCCGGCCTGCCAGGGCCTGGGCGTGCGGTCTGAGGTCGACGAAGCCACCCTGGTGCCCGATCCGGACAAGACGATCGAGGCGGGAGCGGTGCTGCCGTGGAACTCCGGCGGGCGGCGGCTGTCGATGTATGCCGCGGGCGAGCTCGGGGTTCGCCTCGACGTCCCGTACAAGTCGCTCACCGACCGCGAGCGCGACATCGTGCTGCACGGCGCGCCCGTGCAGCGGCAGGTGACGCTGCACCCGGGCCGGAACGATCAGGCGGTGCGGCTGTCCGTGAACTATGACAATGCCGTCGCCGCGGTAGAGCGGTCACTGGGCAGTGACAACGAGCGCACTCGCCGGCTGGCGCAGCGTTTCGTCATCACCGCGACCTGCTCGATATGTCACGGCACCCGGCTACGGCCGGAAGCACTGGCTTCGCAGCTTGGCGGACGGAACATCGCCGAGATCAGCATGCTCAGCCTGGAAGGGCTGCGGGAGTTCACGGCCAGCCTTCCTGCCGGGCTGCCCGCCGAGCTCAGCCGGGTGACCGCCGGGCTGATCGCCGAGCTGAGCGGCGCGCTCACGCCGCTGCTCGACGTCGGCCTGAGCTACCTCACCCTCGACCGTCCAGGCGCCTCGCTGTCGACCGGAGAGCGGCAGCGGCTCGAACTCACCTCAACCGTCCGTGCCAGCACCACTGGCATGCTCTACGTGCTGGACGAGCCTTCGGTCGGGCTGCACCCCAGCAACGTCACCGGCTTGCGCAAGATGATCTCCGCTCTTGCCGCGAACGGTAATTCGGTGATTGTGGTCGAGCACGAGCGGGAGCTCATCCGCTCCGCCGACTGGGTCATCGAACTCGGCCCCGGCGCCGGCGCGCAGGGCGGCCACGTGATCGCCGCGGGCACCCCAGGGCAGCTGGAAGCCGACCCGGGCTCGATCATCGGCCCCTTCCTGGCCGGCGCGCCCGGCGTTTCCCGTAACCGATCCGAGCGTGCAGGTGACGACGGGCAGATCTCCATTGAGATCGCCGATCTCTACAACCTGCACGACCTCACCGCTGAGTTTCCGGTGAACCGCCTCACCGCGGTGGCCGGCCCGTCCGGGGCGGGCAAGACCGCCCTCGTGCTGGACAGCCTCATCCCGGCCGCGCGGGCGCGGCTGGGCGGCTTGCCCGAGCCGAGCCATGTCCGCCGCCTGAACCTCCGCGGTATACGGCAGGTTGTCCAGATTGACGCCTCGCCGATCGGGCAGAACGCGCGGTCAACCCCGGCAACCTACTGCGGGGCGTTCGATCACATCCGGCGCCTTTTCGCAGCGTCTGCGTACGCCCGGCGCCGCGGCTGGAAGCCCGGCCACTTCTCGTTCAACACCCGCCAGGGCCAGTGCCCGGTCTGCCGCGGCCTGGGACACCTGGATCTCGACATTCAGTACCTGCCTGACATCACCGTCCAGTGCCCGGCCTGTCATGGCGCGCGCTTCAACGACGCGGTCCTCGCGGTGCAGGTCGAAGGCTTGACCATAGCCGATGTGCTTGGCCTGAACGTGCACGACGCCGTCGATCGGTTTGCCGGCAGGCAATCAATCGCGGCGGCGCTGCGGCCCGTCAGTGAGGTCGGCCTCGGCTATCTGAAGCTTGGCGAGCCCACCCCGTCGCTATCCGGCGGCGAGTCGCAGCGGCTGAAGATCGCCTCCAGGCTGCGCAGTAGCCAGCAGGGCACGCTGTACGTGCTCGACGAGCCGACCACGGGCTTGCACCCGCTCGACGTGGCAACGCTGGTGAGCGTGCTCGACCGGCTGCTTGACGCCGGAGCGACGATCATCGTCATCGATCATGACCTTGACTTGCTGGCGGCAGCCGACTACCTCATCGATATGGGCCCGGGCGGCGGCCCGGAAGGCGGCCGCGTTCTCGCGGCGGGGACGCCCGGCGAGGTCGCGCGTGACGCGGGCAGCGCGACCGGGCCGTGGCTGGCCAGCTACCTTGGCCTGCCGGGCGTCAGGCGCTGACGCGATCGAGGTCGCGCAATGCCTGGTCATCGAGTGTGGTGTCTTCGGCGGCCAGGTTCTCCCGCAGGTGGGCAACCGAGCCGGTGCCCGGGATGAGCAGCACGTTGGGGGCCAGCTGCAACAGCCACTGGAGTGCGGCCTGCGCCGGGGTGATGCCCAGCCGGGCGGCTGTCTGGGCAACCACAGGGCTGGTCAGCACGGGGTTGTCCTGGCCGCGCGGCCAGCCGAGCGGGCAGAACGGCACGAACGCGATGCCCTGGCGCAGGCACGCATCGAGAAGCGGCGCCGCCGTGCGGTCGGCTAGGTGGAACAGGTTCTGCACGCAGACGATCTCGGTGCCCTGGGCGGCATGCCGCAGCTGCTCCAGGCTGACGTTGCTCAGGCCTATCCCGGCGATCAGGCCCTCGTCGCGGGCCGCCACCATCGCGGCCAGCTGGTCGTCGAAGCGCGCAGCGGCTGTGCCGCTGTCGGCCCACTGCATGTCGTCGAGACACACCAGCAATGGCGCCTCGAGCGCTGCCCGCTGGAGCAGTGCCTCAAGATCCTGAAGGAGCCAGTATCTCTGCTCGGGCGACGTGTGGGCGTCACGCAGCGCGGCGCGCTCGAGAATGGGTGACGGACCGTCGAACAAGGCGTCCATCAGCGCGGACAGCTGGACCACGGTGTCACACGGCTCGGCCACGCCGCTGCCGACCCTGATCGACAGACGGCGCGCCATCGTGGCCACCTCCTCCAGCAGGCGGCTCTTGCCCATCCCGGCACCACCCTCGACCAGGGCGACGGTACCGATGCCGGAACGCAGCTGGTCGAGGTGCGCTGCCAGGGCCGTCAATTCGGCGTCGCGGCCGCGGACAGGCTGGCTTGGCTCCCGTGCCTCGCCTGGAACCCGGCTTGGGTCCACTACTGGCCGTCCGGCTGGATCGCGACTAGTCGCACAGACCCAATGGTACGAACTACCGAGCGCCCGCGCCTCGGTGCGGTGCATGGGCAGAGCCGGGCGATCCTCGAGGGAGTGAACGGCCGATGAAGTCAGGAAAAACGTGCCTGAAGGCGCTGCCGCGCCGCGCGCCTACGGTGCCCGGGCGCTCGTCCGCGTCCGGGGCACCGTAGGCCGAGGGCCTGGCAGGGAACCATCGTCAGCTGGTTGCCCGGACGGCCTCGAGGATGACCCTGGTCACGATGCCTGGGTCGGAGATCATGGACAGGTGAGGCGCGTGCACTGTGGTGATACGGGCGTGCGCGCGCTGATCCATGGCCAGCTGCAGCGCCGGCGGGATGGCGTGGTCGGCGGTACCGACGACGGACCACGAGGGGATGGTCTTCCAGGCCGGGACACCGGACTTCTGGCCAAGGGCGATCGACGCGAGCGGGCGCTGGGTAGCCGCGAGCACCCTGGCCTCGCTGACGGGCAGGCCATTAGCCATGCAGGACGGGAACGCGCTCTGCTTGATGTAAGCGTCGGCGACGCCCTTGGGGGCACCGGGGAATGGCACGAAGTTGAGGTTCGCCGGCGCCGCGCACGAGCCTGGATAGGCGGCGAGGAGCTGCGCGATGGACTGGCCCTTAGCGGGCGCGAAGGCGTCTATGTAGACGAGGGCCTTGACCTGCTTGTCGCCGGTTGCGGCGTTCGTGATGACCGCTCCGCCGTAGGAGTGGCCGACCAGCACGATGGGTCCGGTGATGCTCTGCAGGAAGTCCTTCAGGTAAGCGGAGTCATAGGTGATTCCTTGCAGCGGGTTCGGCGGCGCGTAGACCGTGTAGCGGTCGCGTTGCAGGTTCCTGACGACGGCGTCCCAGCTGCCGCTGTCGGCCCAGGCTCCGTGTTCCAGCACGATGGTGGGCCTGGGCACAGCAGCGGCAGCCGGCCTGATGACGTTAGCTGATGCGATCTGGCTAGCCGGGATGAGCACGGCTGCGATAGCTGCGGCGCAGGCCGTGACAATGAGGCGCAGCCTTCGGCGCCGCGCGATTCGGGCGATGTGCATGGTGATCCCCTTTCCTGGCATGCTGAAGGTCGCCCTGGCACAAAGGCTGGCCATCCTGCGCTCCGTCTGTGGCTCGGATGCGTGGCGCGCTCGTGCCCAGGCAACCCCGCACCGTTTGACTGTGTCCCCGCCACCTGACGGCGGGGTATCCGCAACCTGACTGCACTTATCGACGGGACGCAGTTGGTGGGGTTCGCGATGGGGGCGGGCGGGCGGAATCCGCTGCTGAGTCGATCAGCCCCGCACTACCACGTTCCATCGTGCTTATGTCTTTAGCAGGAACGTGATTGCCTCGACTGGCATCGTCGGGGCATGAGGCCCGTTGTGGCCTGCGGAACTCGAATGCGATCACGATCTAGGAGCTGCCGCGGAACAGGGCGAGCAAGTCGGCGGCGATCAGCCGATCGCCTTGACCATGTCGATGGCGCGGCCGAGGGTGTCGAGGCGGTGGCCTAGGGTGTCGCCTGCCGGATAGAGCCGGACGGTGCTGACTCCGGCGTCGCGCCACACGCGCAGGCGCTCGCGCACCATCTGCTCGGTGCCGATCAGCGTGGTGCCCAGCACCATCTCGTCGGTGACCAGTCCGGCCGCACCATCGCGGTCGCCGGCCTGCCAGCGCGCGTGGATCTGTGCCGCGACCTGCGACCAGCCCTGCCGGCTGTAGGCATTGTTGTAGAAGTTCGTGCGGGCCGATCCCATCCCGCCGAGGCTGAAGGCTAGCTCTTTCTTACGAGATGCCACGTGCGCCGCTACTTTGTCCTCGTCGTCCAGGAACGCGACCTCGGCGCCCTGGCACACGTCCAGATCGCCGCGGCTGCGCCCCGCCGCGGCGAGACCGCGGTCGAGATGCTCGAAGTAGGCGGCCGAGCCTTCCGGCACAAAGCTGGTTCCGAGCCAGCCGTCGGCCACGTTGCCGGTGAGCTCGAGCATCCTGGGCGACATCGATGCGATGTAGATGGGGATGCCAGGGTTCGCGGGCAGCGAGAGCCGCATCGGCCGTGTCTCGCCGGGTCGCGGGATCTGGAACTGGCTCCCGGAGTAGGTAATTTTCTCCCCGGAGAACGCCAGGCGGATCACCTCGATGGCCTCCCGCATCCGGGCCAGCGGCCGGGCGAACGGCACCCCGTGCAGCCCTTCGATCACCTGCGGCCCGGACGAGCCGAGGCCGAGCAGGAACCGGCCTCCGGACAACTGCGTCAGGGTCATGGCCGTCATCGCGATCAGCGGCGGGGTTCGGGTGCCGATCTGGATGATGCCCGAGCCGAGCAGCAGCCTGCTGGTCCGCGCGGCGAGGTATCCCAGCGGCGAGGGCGCGTCCGACCCCCAGGCCTCGGCGACCCAGCAGATGTCCAGGCCGAGTTTCTCGGCCTCCAGGACGAAGTCGAGCGTCTCGCTCCAGGTGCCGTGCGCCACGGCCTCGACCGTGGTCGCGGTACGCATCAGACCTGCTCGGCGAGGGTCTTGATCTGGGCGAGAGTGCGCGTCATCGACTTCTCGAACTCCCGCAGCCGGACGAAGACGATCTTCTGTTCCTTGTCCGGCATCTGGTCGATCGCGATGCTCAGACCGGAGCGGCCTGGCCCCAGCCGCACCCACTGGCTCAGCGTCGTTCCCGCCCGCTCGCCGCGCAGCGTGAACCGCCATGTCGCGCCGGGCCGCCCGGGATCCCCCACCGCCCACGTGAACACCCGGCACGGGTCATGCTCGACGACGTAGGACTCGGCCGACCACTCTCCCAGGGCGGGGTGCTTACTGCGCCCGAGGAACCGCGCGCCCACCGCGGGCTGCGAGACGCCGTCCAGCCATTCGACTGACTGGAGTTCCTCGCTCAGCCCCGGCATCAGCCCGATGTCGGAAACCAGCCGCCAGACGCGTTCCGGCGGCGCATCGATCCAGGTCGTAACCTCGACCGTCGGCATGTCGGCGTAGCGAGCGCCGGTCCATTCCACGTCAGAACCGGCTCTCGTCCGGGGAGAACGTGCCAGCCAGGTGCGACTTCATGATCTGCTCCGATCAGGTGCCTGGTTTCCCCGTGTTCGCAACGGTTGCCGCCAGCTGACGGTGGAGTAAGGCCAAGATAGTTGCTGCTGGCGCGTGGAAGTGCAGTCAGCATGCGGATACCCTCGCGCCTCCCGCAGGCCAAGGATGTCAGCACGTGATGCGAGTCACGCATCAGACCGCGGGAGGCCGCCATGCCGATGATCGACGCCTACGCTGCCGCCGGCACGTTCGCCGACAAGCACAAGCTGGCGGTAGACCTGGCCAGCACGCTGATGCGTATCGAGCAGGTGCCGGATATCCCGATGTTCCGCAAGAATACGGCGGCGTTCGTCCACGACCTGCCGGCCGATTCGCTGTCCAACGTGGACGGCGACAGTACCTATGTGCGGGTACAGGTGCTGACCAACGCGGGTGCGCTCGACCGGGACAAGCAGCTTCAGGTCGTGCGGCAGTTCACCGACATCGTCGCCGCGGCCGCAGGCGACCCGGCCCTGGCGGAGCGGACGTGGGTGCTGCTCACCGAGGCACCCGACGGCGGCTGGGGGCTGGCCGGACATGCCAGCACCAACGCCGAGCTCATCGCCGCTGCGCGCGCCCAGATCGCCGAGCTGTCCGGTAGCGGCAAGTAGGTGGCCAGCGCTGTAAGAAGGCCAAGGCCCAGTACGAGCACTTATCGGCGCCGGTCCGTGGACTACGGCAACGGCGGAACTGGTTCAGGCGTCCCGGAGGCGCAGGAGTAGGCCCGCGGCCAGGAGCGCCGCTGCGGCCCACCCGGCCAGCACGCCGAGGCCGGCCCACGGGCTGATGACCAGGTCGCGCAGCCCGGTGGTGTTCAGGATGGCCAGGCCGGCGTCCATTGGCGTATACCGCTCGGCCCAGCGCTGCCAGGTTGGCTCGCCGCCGAGGAACAGGGCGATGACCGGCGGGACGTACAGTACGCCCAGCACCGCGCCGGTAGCGGCGGCCGAGTCCCGCACGATCGTCGCGATGCCCAGGCTGAGCAGGCCGACGAGCGCGAGATAGAGCACCGAGCCCAGCGCCGCCCGGGCCGTCGGCCCGTGGGCCAGCGACACGACGGCGAAGCCGTACGCGGCCGTGATGCCGTTGCCGGCCAGGATCAGCCGCCCGGCCGCGAGGCTCCCGGCCACCGCGACCACCGCAGCCGCGAGGACCAGGCTGGTCAACGTCACGGCCTTGGCGGCCAGCACGGTCCAGCGCCGCGGCATCGCGGTGAAGGTCACGGCGATCATGCCGGTGCTGTACTCGTCACTGATCACCAGCACGGCCAGGACCGCGACCACGGCCTGGCCGGCCTCGATCCCGGTCAGGCTCACCTTGGTGGGGTCGATCGAGCACCCGGTGCCGCCGCCGCACCTGGTGGCCGCCGCGGTCGCGGCGCCGACCGCGATGGTCAGCACGCAGACGGCGGCCAGGATCCAGGCCGTTCCTGGCGCGGTCCGCAGCTTGGTCCACTCGGCCCGCAGCGCGTCGGGCAGTCCGGCCAAGGCGCGCTCGGTCCGGGCGGTCCCGGCCGGGAGCGGCAGTCCGTGCCGTGCGATGGTCATCGTCTGGCTCCTGCCATGGGTCATCGACTGGTTCATCCCGCACCTCACGCGTCCCTGCGGCGCAGCAGCCAGGCCGCCAGGCCGAGGGCCACCGCAGCGTAGACGCAGAGCACGGCCAAGCCGGACCATGGCGCCAGCGGGTAGTAGTCGGGCGGCCCGTAGTGGCCGACGACCTGCTGGTACTGCGGGACGCTCTGCTCGACGGCGAACCCGGCGGCCGGGGTTACCCGCAGGATCCACTCGGACGCGCTGGCCGGCAGCACCCCGGAGACGCCGAGGATGTACGGCAGCACGATCACCACGACGACGGCGGCGACGGCGGCGACGCTGCGGCGCAGCATCGCGCCGATGGACAGCGCCAGGACCGACGCCACCGCGAGCATCGCACCGGTACGCAGGATGACCCGGACCTCGATCGGCCAGCCGGACGCCAGCACGTATATCCCGCTGTCATGCGCGATCCGGCTGCCGGCGATGACGGCTACCGCCACGGCGGCCGACCCGAGCACGAACGTCGCCAGGCCGATCACCACCGCCTTGGCGGCCAGCAGGCGGCCGCGCCGCGGGCTGGCGGCCAGCGTGGTGCGGATGAGACCGCGCCGGTACTCCACGGTGATGAACATGGCTGCGATGACGATCATGATGAGCAGCCCGATGAACACTCCGAACAGATGGTCGGCGAGGGTGCCGGTGATGAATATGTTGTTGACCCCGGCAGCGACAACCGGCCCGATGTCGCCGGAGCCAGTCACCGTGAACCGGCCGCCGGCCTGGCGCAAGCCGATCCGCGGTCCGGCGTAGTTCGCGCCGATGGCGCCCACGTTCTGGCCGGCCCACCGGCCG
Organism: Actinomycetota bacterium; assembly: GCA_003168215.1. Lineage (GTDB taxonomy): Bacteria > Actinomycetota > Actinomycetes > Streptosporangiales > Streptosporangiaceae > Palsa-506. The sequence goes on along the minus strand of PMSW01000063.1, from coordinate 26,558 downwards.
CCCGGCGCGCCGCCGCGCAGGTCGACGTCGTCGAAGGTACCCGTGGCCACGCTGGCGGACAGACTTCCGCCCGGCTCGGCGTAAGTCGGGAAGTTCGGCGTGAAGTCCAGCGGCGAGGTGGTGAACATGCCCGCCCGCACGGTGCCGGCCAGCCCGGCCAGGTGCACCGCGGCGACCTCGGTCCAGTGCCTGCCGTCGGCTGAGTCGTATCCGGTGATCACGTCGCCCGAGCGGGTCAGCCGCAGCCAGCGCGGGGACGCCGCGGACACCGGCCCGGGCAGGGCCGCGATGTCACTGGTGTAGTCGTACTGCATGCGCACGCCGTGGCTGCCGGTGACCATCATCGCGGCGTAGGCCGATCCGGGCCGGGTGCTGCCGGTGATGATGATCCCGGCCTTGGCCCACGGCACGAGGCCCGGTCTCATGGTGCCTGGGGGAGGGCTGTTGGGCCCAACGAAACCGCCGTTGCCGGCGGAGATCAGGCCGTTCAGCGACGTCACCCGGACGGTGATGCTCCCGTCGCCGGCCAGCGGCTGGGCGGCGAGGTAGTAGCTGTCGTTGACCGCCTCGCCGCCTGGTCCGGTTGGAACGAGCGCCAGGCACGCGGCGCCGCTCCGCGAGCCGCAATGACTTTGGCCGCTGGCGGGCAGGAGCACCCCGACCACAGCGATCGCCGCGGCCGCGATGACGATGGCGATCACCCAGCCGCGCAGGGTGCGGAACTTGGTCCACTCGGCGTGCAGCAACGGCGCGAAGCCGTCCCCCCCATCCTGCTGGGGCGGGCGGTACGGAGCGATGGTCGCGGTCATCGGACTTCCTCCTCTGCGGGCTGCGCGCGGAACTCGACCGCGTCCCTCGTCAGTTCCATGTAGGCCTCCTCCAGCGAGGCTCGGTGCGCCGAGATCTCCGAGAACCCGACCCCGGACTCGCTCAGCCGCGCCACCACCTGCTCGGCGGCCAGTCCAGTCACCGCCAGCGTGTCGCGGCCGGTCGCGGCGACGGTTGCGCCGGCGTGCGCCAGCACCGTCATCGCCTCCGGCCGCGCGCCGGTCCGCAGCGTCACCCGGTCGCCGGACGCGGCCGCGATCAGCTCGGCCACGCTCGTGTCCGCGATGACCTTGCCGCGGCCGGCGACCACCAGATGATCGGCGGAGTCCTGCATCTCGCTCATCAGGTGACTGGACACCAGCACGGCCCGGCCCTCGGCGGCCAGGTAGCGCAGGTACCCGCGCATCCAGACAATGCCTTCCGGATCCATGCCGTTAAACGGCTCGTCGAACATCAGCACGGGCGGGTCACCCAGCATGGCCGCCGCAATGCCCAGCCGCTGCCGCATGCCGAGGGAGAAGCCGCCGGCCTTGCGCCGTGCGGCCGAGGTCAGCCCGGCCCGCTCAATCACCTCATCGACCCGCCTGCCGGAAAGGCCCTGGGAGTGGGCCAGCCACAGCAGGTGGTTGCGGGCGGTGCGGCCCGGCTGAAGGGCGGCGGCGTCCAGCATCGCGCCGATGTGGCTGAGCGGGCGCCGCAGCCTGGGGTAGGGCTGGCCGCTGATCAGCGCGCTGCCCTGGTCGGGCGCATCCAGGCCGAGGATGACCCGCATGGTGGTGGACTTCCCGGCACCGTTCGGTCCGACAAACCCGGTGACCTGACCTGGCTGGACGATGAACGACATGCCATCCAGGGCGAGCGTGGAGCCGAACCGCTTCCGCAGGCCGGTAACTTCGATAGTTGCTTCCATGCCACAAAGGCTAGGGTTTTCGCTGGTCGCAGGCGTCCCGCCGCGGAGCCGTCTTTGGCGCCGCTGGCATGGGGGACAGACCTGGGCGTTCATCCCTCGCGCGGGGGATGCCAGGATGCGCATCCAGGGGGACGCCCGGACCGGCCGGGTGCGGCGACAATAGCAAGCGTGAGCCGAGTAGCACGCTGGGGTGACTGCCTGGCCGCCACGGCACGGCGGGTCGCAGCCAATCGCCGGGCGGACATGGTGCGGCGGGTCGCCGCCGATCGCCGTGCACCCATGGTCGTCGCAGTGCTACTCGCTGTCCTCGCCCTTGGCCAGGCCATCGCGGCCACGGCGAGCCAGAGCCCGAGCAGTTCGAGCGGCCCGCTGGCGGCAGTGGCTACCTCCGGCTGGCTGCTCGCCTCCTTTGTGGTTCTCCTCCCGAGCCTGGCGGCCACCCTGCCGCTCGGTTTTTTCTGGGAACGGCCTGCGGTCGCCGCAACCGTGATCTGCGCGGCCAACCTGGTATCACTCGGTGTTTTCCGGCTGCTCACGATCGCCGGCCTGGTCGCCCAGGTCATCGTCTTGTACCGGCTCGGCCGCCGCGGGCCGCAGCTGCTAGCCGCCGGGCTCGCCCTCCCGTTCCTCGCCCTCGCCCTGGTCACTCCGGTAGGTCACATCACGGGACCGGCGTCAGGAGGGACCGTGCTGGCCATCCTGGCGGCGAGTCTTGGCCCGCTGGCCGCCTGCGCCGGGGCAGCGCTCCAGACCCGCAGCATGGCGGTTGAGCAGACCGCCACCTCGGAGGCCTTCGCCGGTACCCTGCTCGAGAACACAGCCCGCGGGGAACGGGCCCGCATTTCCCGCGAACTGCATGACGTGGTCGCGCATCATGTCTCCATGATCGCGGTGCAGGCCGAAACGGCCAGGCTCGCCACCCCGGGGATGCCGGCGGCGGGAGCGCAGCAGCTGTCAGCGATCGGCGACACCGCCAGGGCCGCGCTGACCGAGATGCGACGGCTGCTCGGCGTGCTGCGCGAGGACAGCGGCGTCGAGACCGCCGACCGCCGGCCCCAGCCGGGCCTCGCCCAGCTCAACGAGCTCCTCGACGAGGCCAGGGACGTGTCGGGCATAGGAGCCAGGCTCATCGTCAGCGGCTGGCTGACAACCCTGGATCCCGGCGTCGAGCNNTCGTGCAGGAGGCGCTGACCAACGCCCGGCGGCATGCGCCCGGTGCGGCTGTCGACGTTGAGCTGCACTTCGCCGACGATGCGCTACGCGTCCGGATCCGCGACAACGGGCCCGGCCCGGCCGCCGAGCCGAGTCGGCCCGCACTCGGGCACGGCCTGCTCGGCATGCGGGAACGGGCGGCAGCCGTGGGCGGCGAGTTCCGGGCCGGGCCGGCCCCGGGCGGGGGCTTCCTGGTCCAGGCCGCGCTGCCGGCCAAGGCCGAGGCGGCGCGATGACCGCGCCCGTGCCGTCCGTGCGCATCGTGGTGGCCGATGACCACGAGATAGTCCGCGCTGGCTTTGCCGCGCTGCTGGAGACTCAGCCGGACTTCACGGTGCTGGGCACCGCGTCGGACGGAGCCGAGGCGGTGCAGATCAGCCGCGAGTTGCGCCCGGACGTCATCCTCATGGATGTCAGGATGCCCGGCACCGACGGCATCGAGGCAACCAGGCAGCTGACCGCCGCCACCGGCGGGCCGCGAGTCATCATTCTCACGACCTTCGACCTGGACGAGTACGTCTACGACGCGCTCTGCGCCGGCGCCAGCGGATTCCTGCTCAAGGACGTGACGGCCGAGCGGCTCTTCGACGCCGTGCGGGTCGTCGCTGCCGGCGAGGCCCTGCTCGCCCCCACCGTCACCCAGCGGTTGATCAGCGAGTTCGCCCGGCTCCGGCCGGCTGCGCCGGCCCTGTCGGCAGCGGTTGCCAAGCTGACTGCACGCGAGACCGAGGTGCTCCAGCTGCTGGCCGAGGGGCTGTCGAACCCGGAGATCGCGGGCCGCCTCGTGATCACCGAGGAGACAGTAAAGACGCACGTCAGCCGGGTGCTGCACAAACTCGCGCTGCGCGATCGCGCCCAGGCGGTGGTCATCGCCTACGAATCGGGCCTGGTCCGGCCCGGCTCCAGCCAGCAGCTGCCGTGACCTGCCGCGCCATCCGCTCATCCGATAAGGCCGATGGCGGCCGCAGCGTGAAAAGCCCGCGGTCTCATACAACTCCGCGCTTGTGAACTGCCCTACCCGAGGTTGCCCGGTGTCCTCAGACGGGCTTCTCCGTCACCGTCAGAGCGTGATCAGCCGGACAGTGGGGTCGAGCCTGCGGAGATCGCCGGGGTCGGATGTGACGACTTGCTGGTTGCTGCGCCGCGCGCAGATCACGACGTGAGCGTCGGTGATGTCGGAGGTTCCGCTCGCAGCCAGGAGCCTGCCGACGCTGGTCGCGTCCACCCGGTCCAGGGCGATGACGTCCGTGGTGGGCTGGCGGATCAGCCGGGCGAGCCGGGCTTGCCGTTCGGGCCTTCGGATTGCCTGGGCGAGCGCAGTGGCCGGAATGGTGACGCAGGCGCCTGTCTCGCGAGCGCGGGCCAGGAGCACAATCATGCGGCGGTCGCTGCGGTCCAGGGCAATGAGCCCGCCCGCGTCGAGAGTGACGCCCGCCATCAGGCAGCCGGCCGGTTCCCGGGTGTGCCGGCATTGAGCATCTCATCGGCCCAGGCACGCTCTTCGCCAGTGAGCGGGCCACCGGTTTCCCGCAGTGCTTCGGCGAGCAAGGCACCCCAGCCGGCGACGTCATCGAGGGCCACGCTGACTGCGTGCTGCACGAAGCCGGACACGCTGGTCGCGGTCCCAGCCTCCACCATGCCGCGGATCCGGCGGAGTTGGGCCTCATCGAGTGTGACGGTCACCTTCTTCGACGCCATACCAATTACCATACCATTCAGGAACTGGCCGGTCCGGTTCTGCGCGGGCAGTCGCCGGCTTGACGCGCTTCGCCGCGGTGAGATCGGCGACGGGGCACGTCAGGTGTCTGTGTGCTCTGTGTCGATTCTGGGGCCGACGATCTTCTCGATCAGGCTGCTGATCTCGTCACTGGTGAGCTCGTAGCGGACGATGCGCCCGCTGCGGTGGGCGGTTACCGTTCCCGGCGGCGCGCAGGAGGCGGAGGGCCGGAGAGACGGTGGTCTCGTTCATGTCGGCGGCGGCGGTCGGCCGGGACGACATGCATGGCCCGATCATTGCAGAATCCGGTTTCCATAGGTATTTATCTGCTGAGGTTTGACGACGGTGATCTGTCGTCGTTAGGGTGTGCCCACCCGGGCCGCCTGGCCCGGACGGTTCGGCAGCAGCGAAGCCGGTGAGATGCCGGCACTGTCCCGCAACGGTGATGCCCTCCCCGGGGATGAGTCCGGGCGCCTGCTCCGCGTCGGCGAATTCGGTCCTCGGAGGAAGGTCGATTCGTGCGTGATCCTCGCGCGATCATGCGGCCTGCCTTCCGGCGGCGAGCCGCTGGCAGTGCCCGTGACCCGGGCGGCGGCGCCGCCGGGCGCGGCCGGAATCGTGCTGCTGCAGCCGGCGGGCAGCGGCTGCCGTTGTCAGTGGTCCTGCCCTTGTGCGCGCTGCTGCTCGTGGCCGTCACGACCGCGGCGATCGGCATCGGGCCGGTGCCGTTGAGCCCGGTCGCCCGTCTGGCATGTGGTTCTGAGTCATCTTGAGGGTCATCCGGTCCAGAGCGTGGCCGGGGAGATCGTCTGGGAGATCCGGGCTCCGCGGGTGCTGCTCGCGGCTCTGGTCGGGGCGGCGCTCACCACCGGGAACCGTGGTGCAGGTCCTCGTGCGCAATGCGCTGGCTGATCCGTTCCTGCTGGGAATCTCCTCGGGCGCCAGCGTGGGGGCGACGGCGGTGCTGCTGTTCGGCGCGCTGGCGTCGCTGGGCTTGTGGGCAATCTCGGTCGGCAGCATCATCGGCGCGCTGGTGGCCATGCTCAGTGTCTTCGCCGTGGCGCGCCAGCACGGGCGGCTGGCCCCGACCCAGCTGATCTTGTGCGGCGTGGTGATGGCCGCGTTTTACGAGGCGATCACCAGCTTCCTGATCTTCCGCGGCAACCCGCAGGCAACCCAGTCGATCCTGTTCTGGCTGCTCGGCTCGTTCGGCCTGGCCTCCTGGCAGCAGCTGCCAATCCCGGCGGTGGTGCTGCTGGCCGCGATGGCCTACCTGCTGGCGCGGGCCCGCTCGCTGAATGCCTGGCGATGGGACCGGAAGCCGCGGCGTCGCTGGGCGTCGACGTGCGCAGGCTGCGCAGGAACCTGTTCATCGTCACCTCGCTCATCGCGGGCGTGGCGGTCGCGGTCAGCGGCGTGATCGGCTTCGTCGGCCTGGTCATCCCGCATATCGTCCGGCTGCTGGTCGGGTCTGACCACCGCCGGGTCCTGCCCGCAGGCGTGCTCATCGGGGCATCGTTCATGGTGCTGGCCGACCTGCTGGCCCGCACCATCGTGGCCCCCCAGGAAATGCCGATCGGCGTGATCACTGCCTTCATCGGCGCACCGGCGCTGCTCGTGCTGATCCGCCGGCGGCCTTACCTGTACGGGGCGGCGGAGTGAGCCTCGACCTGCGTGACCTGCGCGTCGATATCGCCGGCCGGCGGATCGTGTCCGGCATCACGCTGCACGTCGCCGATGGCCAGTTCGCGGGCCTGCTGGGGCCGAACGGCAGCGGGAAGTCCACGATCCTGAAGGCCATCTACCGGGTCCATCAGCCGGCCGCCGGCCGTGTCCTTGTCAACGGCCCGGACCTGCATCAGATGCGGCCCAGGCTGGCCGCCCGGCGGGTCGCGGTGGTGGCGCAGGAAAACCTGATGGACTTCGGCTTCACGGTCCGCGAGATGGTCATGGTCGGCCGGACCCCGCACAAGGGCCCCTTCGACCGCGACAACGAAGACGACCGGGCAATCGCCGAGGATGCGATGGAGCGGACTGGCTGCGCTGATCTCACCGAGCGGGCTTCCAGAGCCTGTCCGGCGGCGAGAAGCAGCGGGTGCTGATCGCCCGCGCGCTCGCGCAAGGCGCAGACCACCTCATCCTCGACGAGCCGACCAACCACCTCGACATCCGCTACCAGATGAGCGTCCTCGAACTGGTCGCCGGGCTCGGAGTCACGGTGCTTGCCGCCCCTGCACGATCTCAATCTCGCCGCCCTGTTCTGCGACACCGTGCACGTGCTGGCGGACGGAAGCTGCCTGCCGTGCTGCTGGCCGCCGCCATGGCACTCGCCGCCTGCGGCAGCAGCGCCGACCCTGCGGCGGCGTCACAGCCGCCGGCCTCCTCGCCGGCGCCGGCCAAGGCCGCCTACCCGGTGACCATGCAGAGCTGCGGGTCGCCGGTCACCTTCACCAGCGAGCCCAAGCGCGCCGTGTCCAACGACGTCAACACCACCGAGGACATGCTGGCCCTGGGCCTGCAATCCCGGATGGTCGGCGACTTCGGCGTCACCGGCGACGGCCCGGTAGGGCATCCGGTCCCCGCCCAGTACCTGACCGCCTTCCACCAGGTGCGGGACGTCTCATCGGATTACTTCACCCTGGAGACCCTGGTCGGCCTGCACCCCGACTTCCTGTTCGCCGGCTGGAACTACGGCCTGGAGGTCGGCACAAGGCTGACACCCGCCGGCCTGGCCACTTCGGCATCAAGACCCTGGCGCTCAACGAGTCCTGCGCCCATGTCAACCCGGGCGAGAAGTCGGTGTCGATCAACGACACCTACCAGGACCTGGCCAATCTCGGCGCGATCTTCAACGTGCGCAGCCGCGCCGACAAGGTGATCGCGCAGATGAAGGCGCAGGTGGCGGCCGCCCACGCCAAGGTGGCGCACCTCAAGCCGGTCTCGGTCTTCCTGTACGACAGCGGGCAGGCGGCTCCTTTTACCGCCCCCGGCCTGGCCATGCCGAACGCGCTGATTCAGCTCGGCGGCGGCAGCAACATCTTCGCCAGCCTGAAGCAGAGCTGGACATCGGTGTCCTGGGAGACGGTGGTGGCCCGCCAGCCGCAGTGCATCATCATCAACGACTACGGCACCCCGACCTGGCAGCAGAAGGAAAAATTCCTCCGAACTGATTCCGCCACGAAGAATCTGCCCGCCGTCCGCAACAACTGCATCCTGCACCTGAGCTACGACGAGCTCACCCCGAGCCCCCGCAATGCGCAGGCAGTCACGGCCATCGCCCGCTGGCTGCACCCGAAAGCCCTCGGGCAGTCCGGCTGAGCAGCGCGGATGGCCTGGCTGCGACGCTAGCCGGGCCATCCGCGCGGTGCCGGTCACTGGCAGGCCTCGCAGGTCTCGGGTTCTCCAGGGAACACTCGATGGCCGCATCGTCCGGGCGGCCCTGGGGCGCGGCCGCGGTGACGGTGGCCTGCTGGATGCGGGTGGCGGGCCGTGACCGCAGGTAGGTAGGTCGTCTTCAGGCTGCTTTTCCAGGTCTCATCGATCGCCTGATCGCATGCCGGATCCGTGGTGCCAGGGGCGAGAGCGTGTACCGCAGGCGTGCGAGTTAGCATAGAACTTGCATGCAACAGGCAAGTAACTGGCAGCTTATTTACCTGCGGCAGGCAAAGTACTTGGCCGGGCTACCTGGCATGCCGGGTTCAGCGGCATAACCAGGGCAGAACGGAGAGGCGTGATCCATGCAGGGGGAGAGCAGCACGGCCAGCAGAGCCGGGCCGGGGACCCGGCGGCCGTCGGCGGGCGTTGCCGCTCCGCGGGCTGGCGATTGATGAAGGCATCCGGCAAGTTCGTCAGGGGAGTCACGGCCGGTGCTGCCGGCCTGAACGGCGCATCCCCAGGCATAACAGCACGCCCGGCAGCCAGGCCTGCGGCACGGGCCTGGCCCCGCGTGGTGAAAGAGCTTCTTCTTGTGGGGGTCTTCTGCCTGATCTACGAGGAGCTTCGGGATCACATGGTGCAGGCGGGTGCGGTGGCCGCCAGCCATGCCCTGTCCATCGTCAATCTCGAGAGAGATCTCGGCCTCTTTCATGAGCAAGCCGTGCAGGCGGCGCTTCTTAAGGTGCCCGGCATAGTGCACGTTTTCAATCTGTACTACGGCGGCACCCACTTCCTGGTCCCCGCCGCTGTCTTGATCTGGCTCGCTCTGCGTCATCCCGAACGTTATGCCCGCGCCCGTACGACACTGGCGGCGACCACCGGGCTGGCATTTGCCTGCTTCTGGCTCTTCCCCGTGGCGCCGCCCCGCCTGCTGCCGCGCCGCTTCGGGATCGTCGACACGCTCGTGGCTCCCGGAAGCTCCGGACACCTCGAAACCGCCCTCATCAGCACGGCGGGGGACAAGTATGCATCGATGCCCAGTCTCCACGTCGCCTGGGCCGTCTGGTGCGCTCTCGCGCTGTACCCGGTGATCAGTCATCGCACGCTACGCCTGCTCGCGGCCGCCTATCCGGTTCTGACGACGCTTGTTGTCGTGACGACCGGGAACCATTTCTTCCTTGATACCATCGCTGGCGCCCTGCTGGTCAGCGCGACATGGATAGTCATTTCGCGGATAAATAACCGGCTTGCCGCCATGACATCCATGCACGGTGCTGGTCAGACTGGGAAGAGCCGGATCTTGACGCCGATGGCATGGGCGATGCGGGAAAGGCCGCCGGGGTCGCAGCCTTTGAGAACCCGGGAAATCTGATGCTGGGGTCCGCCGCGCCAGGCCTGGGCCAGGACGACGACCGGGGCGAGTGGCCGGATGCGCGCGGCGGTCAGCTCGTCGTGCAGGGGGGAAGTCGGGGTTGCGGCGTTCGGCGGCGAGTAGTGCGCCGGTGTCGTAGACAATGGCGGGCATCAGCTCGGTGCTCGCCGCGGCTCGCTTACATAGCCTGGCAGGTCAGCCAGGCGGCCGGGTGAGCGGGCATGGGCGGGGTCACTCGATCTCCAGGTCCCGGAGGCTGGCCTGAGCGAGCTCGATGAGCTCGTCGGCTTCCCCGGACAGGATGGTCCTGGTCGCATAGAAGGTAAAGCCCGCCTGCAGCGCTGCCTCGAGCTCGCCGGCGTTGTTGAACACCACGACCTTGACCGGAAGCTGCTGCTGGCGCGGCGTGAGCAGCTCGCCGAGCGCCGGTCAGGGGCCTGTGGTGTCGGGAAGTTCGCCGGTAGCACCGAGCTTGTAGGCAATGATGAGCGCGTGCTGGTTCTTCGCCAGCGGCACGCCCGCGCCGGTGATCACGTAGTCGCCGTCGACTATCACCGGGGCGTTCGTCCCGGCCGACAGCGGCAGCTTCAGCAGGATCGCGCCCGTGGCCGCGTTCAGCGCGTACAGGTCTCCGGTGAACGTCGTGGTGAAAACCACGTCGTTGGTCACGGCCACCGCGCCGTACGGGGAGGACGGAAGCTCGCGGGCCCACTCGAGCTTCCCGGTTTCCTGATCGACCGCGACCACCTCGCCAGTGGCGTCCAGGAGCGCCATCTTCTGCTCGGAGGCGGAGCCGGGCAGCGTCGGCCCGGACTCGCTGTGCTGCACCATCGCCAGGTTGTTGACCGCGGCGAACGTGGCGGAACCGTTGCTCGCCAGCTGCGACTCTATCCCGCCGAAGTTGCCGGGATAGATGCAGACACTGGCCGGCAGCCGGAGCTTCGAGGACGTCCTGGCGTGCTCGGCGAGCAGGCCGTCGTCGTCATGGCGGTTGTGAATGCCGACCGGGAGCTGCCACAGCAGCCTGCCGGTCTGGGCGCTGAGCTCGACGAGGATGCCCGCCTTGCCGCCGCCGATCACCACCGGCTGCCCGTTTGCGGTAGTGAGCACCGGCGGGTCCTCCAGGTCCCAGTCGTACAGGTCGTGCGGGGTGAGCTGGTAATACCAGAGCAGCTTGCCGCGCGGGCTCAGCTTCACCACCGAGTCGGTGTACAGGTCCGGGCCTGGGCGGCTGGTCCCCCACGGGTAGCCCTTCGCACCCCCGAACGGCGCGGGGTTCGCGATGCCGAGGTACAGGTTTCCCTGCGCGTCGAATGACGGCGGGTACCAGAGACCACCGCCGGAGTTGACGGCCGCGTTTCCCCAGAGATTTTGCACCTCGTCCCAGCTCCACTCGATTGATCCGGTGGCAGCGTTGAGCGCGTACAGGGTGCCCTTGCCACCGTGGACGTACTCGTTGTGGTTGGTTACCGGCGAGGTCGACAGGTATACGGTCCCGTTGTGATAGCCAGGAGCCATGTCGAAGTCCTCGTGGCTGTTGCGGATCAGCGTCCGGCTCCACAGCTGCCTGCCGGTGGCCGCCTGCAGCGCGACGGCGCCGGTCGCCGTCGCCGCGTACACCGTGCCGCCCGCCACGGCGACGCCGTTGGGCCCGCCGGTGCCCGAGTGGTAGTCGTGCCGCCACAGGACCTTGCCGGTGGCGAGCTGGATCGCCAGCACGTCCGACTCCAGGTCCTGGGTGTAGACCACGCCACCGACCACCACCGGCGTCGCGGCGTAACCGCCGAGCCCGCCGGACGTACCTACCGGGACCGTCCACGCAACGCCGAGGCGCGACACGTTCGAACTCGTGATGGGACTTGCGGCATCCCGGGTGCTCTGCAGGTTGCCATCGGTCGTCGTCCAGCCCGCCGCGACCGCCGGATTGGGCGGGCCGCCTCCGCTGCCCGGGCTCGCCGGGCTGCCCACGATGCTCCTCGCGGCCGTCCCCGGCGGCGGCTTGCAGATCGCCGCGGCTGGACCGCTGCCGCTCGAGCAGCCGGTCAATGCCAGGCCCGCGGCGATCGCCGCGGCCGTTCCGCCCGCGATCGGTACGCTCAGGTGCTTCCGCATAAAAATCACCAGACCAGGTCCAGCAACACGAGGGCGGCCAGGCCGGCGGGCGGCCCCGTCGCGCCGGCGACCCGGCCGTCGTCAAGGAACACCGCCCGGTCGGACAAGGCGGCGTGCCGGACACTGCGGGTGACGAGCAGGGTCACGCCGACGACGGTGGCCTGCTTAACGAACCACTTCATCTGACTCATCTCCCACGTCCTCTCTCCTACGTCGCCGAAGTCGGCCGGTCGTCGTTGTCCGGTCCTGAAAGCCGCCGCTGGCCGGGCTCGTGCCGGTAGTGCGGGCCGGACTTCTTGCTGAAGATGAGCACGACCGCCGCAAGGGCGACGAGCCATAGTCTGTACCGGCGATCAAGCCGGCCCTGGCGTACAGCACGCCATGGCCGCCAGCGCGCTCAGCGTGCTCAGATGGTGACGCCGAAGAACGCCGTGGAAACGAGCCCGGCCCAGTCATACCCCTGCCATTCACAGCCACAGGCACCAATGGCGGTAGGCGCACGGAATTCAACGGCGACGGAGACCTCGTAGTAGTCGCAGGGCTAACGGCCTGCCAGTGAGAGCGGGAGAGCCGCTTACAGGGCGAAGGGGGCCAGGTGATGGATATCCGAAGGCCGGGAGGTATGCGAAATGGTGTCACGAACGCTGAATCCCTGACTGTACACCGCCGGCCGCGCTGGCGCGTCTCACCACTGGCGGCCTGGCCAGCCATCGGACGGCGGGAGGAGAAGCTGCCACCAGGGAAAGAGAGACCGGCATGGATAACGGGCAGTCTTCGGTACCTTTGCCTTTGACACCAGTCGATGGTCAGCCGCAGGCTCTGGCTCCGAGTCCGTTGCCAGCGAAGCTGCCTGTTCTTGTCCTCCCGGGCATGGTCCGGTGGCTGCTGGGGGTCATCGCCATCCTGCTGCTCGCGCTGGGATGCTTCCTGGCGGTCTGGCAGGAGATCCACACCGGTCATCGCGCTAGCGGGACGGGGGCCGGCATCGGGACGGCTGCCGTCTTCGCCGCGGGCCTGCTGGCGGCGGTCGGCGCCATCAACGGCGCACTGCCCGCGAGCATCAAGGTCGGCGATGTCCAGCTCCAGCTCCAGGCCGCCCAGCAGCGGACAGCAGAGGCGGCCGCCAACCTGGTGGCCGCCAAGGATCCGGCTAAATCGCTTCAAGAACTTCCCATCCTGAGGGAGAACCCTTCGCTCGAGGTGCCTTTCCGGCAGATCAACGAGGCACGCCAGGCGCAGCCCGAGGCCTGGGATGAGAAGATCAGCCAGGGGCAGGTGCCGGTCTTCCCCGGATTCGTCGGTCAGTAGGCCGGGCGACCACGCGTGCCGCGGCTGGAAAGTCGGCCGAGCGCCTCACCGAAGCATCGGGGTCACGGCGCCAATGGCAAAGATGGCAACCAGCCCGGTGCCGCTTTCGTGTTCGCCAGTCATCGGTGTGTCCGGCCACGGGCTGCGTCGCAAGTCGGGGAATGGGACTTCCGTGAAGCTGGTGGCCGGGATCGTCCGCGTCTCAGCTGGCGCGCCGGTCCTGGAAGGTGCGCCGGTAGGCATGGGGGCTGGTGTGCACGGCCCGGCTGAAGTGCTTGCGCAGGTTGGCTGCGGTGGAGAAGCCGCTTTTCTCCGCGACTGTATCTATTGGCAGGTCGCTTGTTTCGAGGAGTCGCTGGGCGAGCTGGACGCGCTGGTGCACCAGCCACTGGTAGGGGGTGGTGCCGGTGCTGGCCAGGAACCGGCGGGCAAATGTCCGGGGGCTCATGGCGGCGCGGGCTGCCAGGTCTTCGACTGTTATCGGCTCGTCTAGGTGCTCCTGGAGCCAGCGGACGGTGCCGGCGAACAGGCTGGAGCTGTCGAGCTCGGGCATCGGCACGTCGATGTACTGGGCCTGCCCGCCGTCGCGCTGGGGCGGGACCACGAGCTGGCGGGCGAGCCGGGTAGCGATCTCGGTGCCGTAGTCCTGGCGGACCAGGTGCAGGCACAGATCGATGCTGGCGGCGCTCCCGGCTGAGGTCAGGATGTCGCCCTCGTCGACGAACAGGACCCCGGGGTCGACCGTCACCTTCGGATGGCGGCGGGCGAGATCGCCGCATTCTGTCCAGTGCGTGGTGGCACGGCGGCCATCGAGCAGTCCTGCGTCTGCCAGGGCGAATGCACCGGTGCACAGCGAGACGATGCGGCTCCCTCGATCGTGGGCCTGCAGCAGGACGTCGAGCATTTCCGCCGGGACCTGCTTGAAGGACACGGTCGGCAGCACGATCACCGTCCTCGCACTGCGGATTCGCTCCAGTCCGTGAGCGGGCAGGATCTGGAATCCGCTGTCGGTTGTCACCGGCCCGGGGGTGATGCCGCACACGAAAGAGCGGTACCAGGGAACGCCGAACATCGCTGCCCACTCGCTGCCGAAGATGTCGCAGGCGACCCCGAGCTCGAACGCAGTGACCCCGTCGTAGATGACGATGGCGACGCCATGAGCGTCGCACCGCGGCCCGGCGGCATGGCCTGATGCGCTTCCGGCTGCCCGCCGGGCATGGCCCAGATTGGCAGGATAGTTATGCATGTTGTCAATCCTGCCACTTACCCAGCCAGGTACGTGTCGAGGCACACGATGGGTAAATGACCACAGATCAGCTGCTTCGATCCGACTCTCCCTGCAACCGGCCATGGGATGGGCCATGGGACCGCCTGCTGGCCCGCGTGCGGGCACCGTCCCTGGACCGCCGGCTCGCGGCGGGATGCCCGGCCGGAATCAGCCGGGCCCTGGCCATCCGCGCCCGGCAGATCGCCTCGCCAGCAGGACGCCGAGAACTCGCCCAGCGGTGGGACCACGTCCTGGACCTGGCCGGCCGGCCACCGGTACCGCGCACGCCCCGCGCGCCGCTGCGCCGCGATCGCATCGCCGCCGCTGAACGCGACGTGCGGGAAATGCTCACCATCCTTGCGGGCCCGCTCCCGATCACCGCCCGCGGCGCCGCAATGGCCAGCTCCCTCCTGAGCGACGGCACCGGGCCGTTGCACAACCGTCGCTCTCCACTCGGCCTGGGCGCCGCGGTGCGGGAGGCGACTAGGCAGATGGTGCCCTTCGCCGGTCCGCGCCTCGAAGAGGACATCAGGCCGGGGATTGATGGTTGAGCCCAGGTGGGTCGCTCTGCGATAATTGCCCGCCCGGGGATCCGCCTGCCGGCGTGGCGGGGCGCGGTCTGCTGGGCGCGGGCGCCGTGCGTCCTGGGACGGGGGGATGCCATGGCGATTGACGCATCGGGGGTGCTTGGCTCCCGGCAGCTCGCCGGGGTAAAGGTCAATCCCCAGGGATACGCGTGGCGTATGGCGAGGAACCAGAGTGGCACTCTGGCCGCAGGCATCGTGCTCGGCGGTCAGCCTCATCCCGGGCGGGCCGAGACACCGCATTTCGGCCGGCTCGCTTTCCTCGCGGTCACCGATCAGGAACTCGCGCTGGTCAAGCTCAGGCCCAGGAAAGTGGTCATGCTGAAAGCGGCCGAGGTGATCGCGCGGGTCCCACGCAGCCAGCTGCAGACCGCTGAGCTCGGCTGCGGTTACGTCGCGCCGCTCGCGATCATTTTCGCTAGCGGGGGCACCTGGCGGCTGGAAGTCCCGCCGCCTAGCAAGAGGTACGCCAGGGTGGTCGTGCACGCGCTCGGCGGCCGTGTTATCACCAGGAACTCACTGCCGCCCGGGCCAGCGCCCCGGATGAGCGGTTACCGGATCCTGTGCGGCGCAATCTGGGCGGTCATCGCCCTCGGCATGGGAGCCGGCGGCGTGGCCGAGCTGAGCATCGGCAACATCGCCGGGGCCATTCTGTGCTTCGTCATCGCCGTCCCGGCCGGCTGGTATGACTACCGGATCTGGACGCTCAAGGCCCGCCGGCTCTTCCTCATCCTCTGAGGACCTGCCCGCCGATTCCAGGATAACCGCTTAGGGCCAGACTCCCCAGGCCGCCGTAGACATGCGGGAACCAGCCAAGCGACTGCTGGGTCATTACGTTGAAGATCCGCTCGGCATTGGCCTCGACAGAACCCGAAATATGGGCCAGATCCCCTTGGCGCCAGCCCGGTTTCCACCTGCCCCTGCCCGAGGCTGGAAATGTCGTTGATCTTGATGAGG
>PMSW01000063.1:0-10910 GCA_003168215.1 Actinomycetota bacterium | reverse complement strand
GTCGATGCGGTCGAGCACATCGCCTGACAGGTCGATCCCGTCGGCGGCGAGGTAGGTGTCCAGGTGCTCCATGGTGCGCGGACCGATGATCGCGGAGGTGACCGCGGGGTGGCGGGTAGCGAACGCGACTGCCATCTGGATGAGCGTCAGCCCGGCCTCGTCGGCGAGCGCGCCGAGCGCGTCGGCGGCGTCGAGCTTCGCGGCGTTTGACGGGTCGCTCGCGTCGTAGCGCGCTGGGAGGCGCCGCAACCGCGCGGCGGAGCCCGGCCCACTGACCTCCTGGCCCTTGCGGTATTTGCCCGACAGCAGCCGCCGGCCAGCGGGCTATAGGTCATGACGCCCATCCCGTGGCGCTGGCAGGCCGGCAGCACGTCGTATTCAATCGCCCGGGTCAGCATGGAGTAGGGGGGCTGTTCGGTGCGAAAACGTCCGTGGCCGCGGCGATCGGCGACCCATTGAGCCTCGACGATCTCAGAGGCGGGGACCTTTGACGCGCCGAAGGACCGGATCTTGCCGGCCTGCACGAGGTCAGACAGGGCGCTGAGGGTCTCGTCGATATCGGTGTTCGGATCGGGAACGCCCACTTGGTAGAGGTCGATCCAGTCGGTTTGAAGCCGGCGCAGCGAGCCCTCGACCCCTTCGGTGATCCACCGCCGCGACGCTCCGCGGTGGTTGGGATCCTCGTCGAAAGGAGGGCCGAACTTAACGGCGAGCACCACGTTCTCGCGCCGTCCGCCGGCCAGCGCCTTGCCGACGATCTGCTCCGACTCGCCGGCGGAGTAGCCATCGGCGGTGTCGATGAAGTTGATCCCGGCGTCCAGCGCCTTCTGGATGATCCGGACCGCGTCGTCGTGATCGGAGTTGCCGAAGGCGCCAAACATCATCGCGCCCAGGCACATCTGGCTGACCGAGACACCGGTGCGTCCCAGGGGCCGGTAGTCCATGGAGGATTCTCCTCTGCTGTGGAAGTCGAACGGCCCGGGCTCCGTGCACGGGCGGCGGATGACCGTGCACGCCTCTGCGAGGCTTTCGACCGCGTGGGCGAAGTCGTGGAAGGCCAGGCCGTGTGCCAGGTACTCGCGCCACGCTGCGGCGGGCTTGCCGAGGGCTAGGGCCGGCGCGCGGCGCGCAGCGCGACGGTCACCAGCGGCAGGGTGAACTCGCCGGCCGAGGTCTCTGGCTGGCGGTGCAGGAAATCGCGGATCGTGGCGAGCGTCCTGGCGCGCTCCGCCTCGTCCGTCACCAGCATCCGCGAGTGGGTGGCAACGGCGGCGACCAGCGAGCCGGCGCTCCGCAGCTGCCCATTTCCGAACTCGCGCTCCTCCACCGGGGCAAACCAGCTGCTGCCTGCGCGCAGCGCGCCCTGCTCGGTACCTGCTTCCGGGGTTGCCCGCCAGCGTGACAACGTTGCCTCGGTCTTGCTGATCGCGGCGAGCCCGGCGACCCAGCCGACGCGGTCGTCATCCACGTTCCACAGCCCGGCGAGCACGCCGCCAGCGGTCAGCACCCTGGCGATCTCCGGCAGCGCCCGGTCCATGTCGAACCAGTGCATCGCCTGCCCGCACAGCACCGCGTCCACGCTCTGGTCCGGCAGCGGGAGTGCCTCGGCGCTTCCTTCCACGGCTCGCACTGCGGGCAGCTGGCGGCGCAGCTCGGCGAGCATTGCGTGGTCCGGCTCTACCGCGACGACATCGGCACCGAGGCGGGCGAGCGCGCCGGCCAGGATGCCGGTCCCCGCGCCCAGATCCACCACCCGCGCCGGCCGTGCGTCGCTGACCGGTGCCAGGCACCAGCGGATTGCCGCTTCGGCGTAGCCAGGGCGGTACTGCGCGTATTGCGCGGCAGCCGCGCCGAATGAGGAGGCACGCCGTAGCCTGTCGGCCGACGCTGCCCCTGCTTCCAGCCGCTCTGCCCCTGTTCCCACCCGGCAATGTTATGACGCGCCGTTATGACGCGTCGATCATGCAGTCCCCGGGCCGGCTTCCCGATCTCGATCCCGATCCCGCCCCCGCAAGCCTTCGACCGCCTCAGATCCGCCCTCCTGGGCTGACCGGGCACCTCATCCCGTGCAGCGCGGCGGTGATCAGGCGGCCCTGCAGGACGGGATCGGTCCCGCCGGGCGATTGGTCCGGCTGGATGGCGCCGTCTGGGCGCTCAGGGCGTGTAGTTGCTGAGCTCGATCAGGTTCTGGTCTGGGTCGCGCAGGTAGCAGCTGATGATCGGGCCGGTCGCGCCGGTCCGCTCAACAGGGCCTTCCTCGATCGCGATGCCAGCATCGGTCAGCTCCGTGATCAGCTCGCGGATGTCGTCATCGACGATGAAGCAGACATCGGCGCTCCCCGGAGTTGGGTGCAGGGCTTTCGGCTCGTGTTCCCGGCCGGCCTCGTGAAGGTTGATCTTGCTCGTCCCGAATGTCAGGGCGGTGCGCCTTGCGCCGAAGGTCACGGCTGTCATGCCGAGGATCCGGGTGTAGAAGCTGACGGTGGCATCGATGCTGGCGACGGTGAGCACCAGGTGGTCCAGCTTGCTGACCCGCATGGCACCTCTCCTTCGTGAACTTGCATCCGCGTCAGCGTAATGCGCCAGGCGCCCGGGCTGGCAAGACCGCTGAGCACCCGTGGCGCTCCACCGGCGCTCAGGTGCGTCGGCGTCGCCGACCGTGAGGTCGGCTGCCGCGGCCGTCGTCGCCGGGTCATGGTCCTGTTCGAGGAACCGGTGCAGCTCTGCGTTCCCCGAATCTCGCTGAAGCCCACGCGAAGAACTCCAGGTTCCCCCTCGCCGTCCGCCGCCGGCCCAGGCCCGGAGCCTCCGGCATGATCGAAATCCGCATCGTCGTGGTCGTGCCGACGCCACGGGCATTCTCCGCCTGCCACCGCCTGAACGGGCAAGCCGTGGCCACGGCCTTTGATGGAACGCTGACAGCCGGCGGCGCACGGTCATCGCCAGCGGCAAGCCAGGCTGTTCAGTCGAGCTGGCTGACCCGTCGGATGGTCACATCGACGGGATGGCCGTCGGCGATTTCGATGTCGTCGGTGACGGCGCCGTCCCTGAGCCTGATCAGCCGGTCGCAGCGGGCGGCGATCTGCGGGTCATGGGTAGCGATGATGACTGTCACCTGGTTCTCGCGGCGCAGCCTGGCCAGCAAGCCGAGGACATCGGTGGCGGTGCGGGAGTCCAGGTTGCCGGTCGGCTCGTCAGCGAGAAGCAGGCGCGGCGTGTTGATCAGCGCCCGCGCGATGGCGACCCGTTGCTGTTCGCCGCCTGACATCCGCGATGGCAGCGACCGCTCCCGCCCGCCGAGGCCGACCGCCTCGAGGAGCTGGCGGCCGCGGTCGGGCTTGTCCCAGCCGGTCCGGTACGGGAGTACCGGCGCGATCACGTTGTCCAGGGCAGTGAGGGCCGGAAGCAGGTTGTAGCGCTGGAACACGAACCCCACCGTGCGGCGGTAGGCTGCGAGCGCCGCGCCGCGCAGCGCGGTCACCTCGGTGCCGCCGTTGGTGATCGTGCCGGAGTCCGGGCGCTCGATCGCGCCGATCAGGTGCAGCAGCGTCGACTTACCGGATCCCGAGGCACCGGTCAGCGCGATGAACCCGCCCGGCTCGATGGTGAGGCTGACGTTGCCGGCGGCCGTCACCGGCTGGCCGCTGCCAGTCCCGTACTGCTTGCTGACGCCACGAAACTCGATGGTGGCGCGGGCAGGATCCGGGTCGGTCATGGCTCACTCCTGGGCGAGTAGCTGGGCGGTGGGGAGCCGGCGGAGCAGGTGCGCGGGGAGCAGCGCGGCCGCGCAGGTCACCAGCACGCCGGCCGCGGCCGCCGCGCCCGCGGCGGCGAACAGCAGCGGCGGGAGCTGCCGGGCGAACACGGCGGCGCCCGCCAGGCCGGCCGCGGCGCCGGCGACAGAGCCGGCGATCCCGGTCAAGGCGCCCTCGGTGATCACCAGGCGGCGCAGCGCCGGCTCGGGCCAGCCGAACGCGCGGATCGTCGCGAGTTCCGGCGCCCGTTCGGTGATGCTGATCAGCAGCGCGTCGGCGACGGCCAGCACGCCCAGGATCACGGTCGCCGTGACCGCGACGTAGTCCACGCCGCGGACCTGGACCGTCACCACATCGCCGAGCAGGGTGCCGACGACGGCGCCGCGGAACGCCAGCGTGACAGCGATGAGCAGGGTGAGCGCAGCGACGCCGATGGCGAGGCTGAGCGCCCCGGCGAGCGTGCGGCCGGGCGTGCGGAGCACGTTCACCAGCGCCAGGCCGGTGATCCCGGATGGCTGGCGGGCACGGCGCACGGCCAGCACCGGCGGCCGGACCGCGGCAGCCGGCTCGGCCCGGGCGGCTAGCCAGGCCGGCACCGCACCGGCCGCGACCGCCAGCGCCATCGCGACCGGTATGGCCAGGGCCGCGCGGGCCGGGGAGGCATGCAGCCCCAGTGCCGCGGCCAACGGCGGGGACAGCAGCGCGCCGAGGATGCCCGCGGTGAGGCCGGTCAGCGCCACCTCGGCGAGCACGGTGGCGAACAGCCGGGGCCGGGTCCAGCCCAGGCAGGCCAGCACCCCGAGTTCCTGCCGGCGGCCCCGGACCGCGGCGGTCGCCGAGTTGGCCACGAACAGCGCGCAGACCACGAGGATCGCCGCGAAGAGGGTCACGCTGCTGCGGTCCACTGCCTCCAGGATCGAGATCGCGACGCCCTTCTTGACCCAGTCCTCGGTGAGCAGGAGCGCGGGCGTGCCGAACTTGCCGGCCGGCAGCGCGACGGTGGTGGGCGCGGGGGAGGAGCCGGCGACGATGTCCACCGTCAGGTGGGTACGGAGCTCGATCTGCTCGGCGACCGTCTTGATCCGGTTCAGGGACGCCTGGTCTGGACCGGTGACCCCGGCGACGCGGACCCGGATGACGCTGAGCGGGGCGCGGGCGAGCTGCGCGCCGCCGGCATACTTGCTGCTCTCCAGCGTAGGCAAGGCTGCCAGCGTGGTGATGAGCTGCACTGGCTGGCTCACCAGGCCACCGAGGTTGAGGCTGGGCAGCAGGTCAGTGCCGCCCAGCGACTTCGAGCTCGCCGCGCTGGCCGGCGCGGCCACCATCGGCTGGTACGGCCCGAGCGGCACCCGGGACAGCGGATCGAAGGCCTTGATCCTGCTTTCACTAAAGGTTCCCGTGAGCACCGGCAACACCGCGTTCACCACGTCGGTGACCCGCGTGTGTTCCCGCAGAGTCCGGTACTGGCTGCCGGCGTTGTCCATCGGGGGGACGACGAAGTTGCGGTCAGACTCCCACACCGAGACCGGGTTGCGCACCGCGGCCGGGACCAGATCACCGTTGCTGCCGCGCCGGTAGCTCACCGGGCTGGCGGACCAGTACGTCGAAAGAATGTTATTAATGTGCTCCCGGCTGAGGCCTTTCAGCGTGCCCAGCAGATACTGGTACGCCTGCCGGGCAGTCGTCGTCGCGCTGAGTACCGTGCGGCCGCTCACCATGGCGTCCTTAGCCATCGTGGCCGTACCCAGCACCGGCGGTGCCGAGGGGGCGGGTAGCTCCTGAACCCGGGTCGACGCGTACTCGCCGATGTCGCTGTCCGCCGCGGCCAGCACCGGGAACGCGCTGCCCTTCTGGAAGCCGTTGGTGGGGGGCTCGCTGGCGTAGTTCTCCGGCAGGTACTGGCCCGATGTCACCGCGTGGTTGAGGCCGTCCAGCCTGGCCTCGGCCTGCGGGTCGATCGCGGCGATCAGCATCGGGAACTGCCAGTCGACGCTGAAGCCCGCACGCCCGTGCAGGTTCGGGAAGCTGATGGTCCCCGGCGGGGTCCCGTCACCGTCGACCTTCGACCAGCACCATGCGCCCGCCTGCGAGGCGAAGCTGAACGGGTCAGCCGACGCCCGCGTGACCGGGCACGGGGTCGCCGTCGAGCCGCCCGGCAAGGTCTCGCTGGTTGCGCCGTTGCTGAAGCTGAAGTGCAACCGGTCCGGTGTGACGTAGACGTACGAGGGGGGCTGAGGGACCCGGGCGGCGCCGTTCGCGCTCATCCAGGTCGTGCTGACCCGGTAAAGCTGACGGCCGGGCTGGGCGACGTCGGCGGCAGGCAGCCGTACTGGGAACTGGGCCTGCATGAAGGTGTATCCCACCATGGCGATCGGCGCCGCCACCTGCACGCCGGCGATCTTCTGGATCTGGCGCCACTGGGCCATCGTGATCCCGCCGTAGATACCAGACAGGAAGTCCGGCTGGACGGTGCCCGTGGCCGACTCCCGGCTGCTCCGCGCCCCTGCCGGGCGGACCAGGATGTCGTAGGCCGGCTGGAAGTGCGCGGTCACCGTGCCGATGGTGCGGACCTGCGCGGTGCGGGAGGCGGCCGTCAGCACGGTGAACGCCGTGGCCGCGACGAGGATCCCGGCCAGCAGCGCCAGCCCGCGGCCGGGGCGGAACCGAAGCTGCAACCAAGCGAGCCTGCCCACCGCTGGCACCCTCCGACTGCCGTTTCCCCGGCCGCCTGGCGCCGGCCGGGACACGTGACTACCCTGGACCTTACCTAGCAGCAATGCAATGTGCTACCTAGCGGCAATGCAAGCCGACACCACATCGTTACGCTTCCCGTGCAGGAGAAAGGTGCCATGCCTCTTCACCACGCCGTGCTGGCTCTCCTCGCGGCCAAGCCCGCGCACGGCTACGAGCTGAAGGGCAGCTTCGAGCAGGCAGTGGGCGACCAGTGGGGCGGGCTGAACATCGGCCACCTCTACCAGGTCCTCGAACGCCTCGCCCGCGACGGCCTCATCGATTCCGAACGCCAGCCGCAGCCAGTCAAGCCAGACCGGCTGGTCCACCAGATCACCCCGGCCGGCCGCGAGGAACTCGGCCGCTGGCTGAACGAGCCCACCGTGCGCACCCGCGGCTACCGTGACGATTTCTTCCTTAAGGTCATGGCCGCCGCCCAAGCAGGAGATCCGGCGACGCTGGCCGGGGTGCTGCGGCGCCAGCGGGTGCATCTACTCACCGAACTGCGCAGCCTGGCTGATGCCAGCGTTGCGGCCTCAGGGTCACCAGTGGTGGCGCTGCTCGTCAAGGCAGCCGAACTGCACGTCCGCGCCGATCTGGGGGTGGTCGACGCCGCCGAACGCGACCTCACCCCCGACGCGCTCGCGACGCTCCGGATCCCCTCATCACCCGCAGCAGCACCCGGTACCCGGTCCAACACGGCATGATGAATGACGGGGAAACCCGCCGTATTCGTCGTGCCAGTTCCACCACGCGTACGGCGGGGTCTGGGGATAGCCCTCGGGCGAGTCCTCCCACTCCTCCTGGCGCCCGAGCGCGGTCAGGTCGGGGTAGTTCGAAGGGTGCCTGGCCGCGATGACCGGACGGCCTGGTCCGTGCGTCAGTCGCTTGTGGTGCAGGTCGCGGCGCCGACGGTCACGGTGATCTGCGCGCCGGGCGGGGGGCCGTTGAGGTAGATGAGCGCGTATCCGGAGCCGTTCGTCTGGTAGCTGTGGGTGTAGCCGTCGGCGTTCGCGGCCGCGTTCTGGTAGGGCTGGCTGGAGTGGACGTAGACGTTGTTCTCGTCGTCATCGGCGTTGTAGACGCTCGCGGTGGCTGTGCACCATGCGCCTGACGCCGTTGCCCGTGCTGGCTTGGGCGAGAGCTTCGGCGCGGCGGCGGGGGAGTAGGGCGCGGCGCCGTCGTAGTCGCCGGCCAGGGCGGCGCTGATGGCGGCCACCACCGCGGGGCTGGCGGTGAGGATCCCGAGTTCCCGGTTGTAGTCGAGGCTGGCGACGGAGAAGTTCTGTGAGCCGACCAGCACCCGCTGGCCGGGCCGGCCAGCGTCAGCGACGATCGCCTTGGCGTGGATGTACAAGGCGCTGCTGTCGTCGGGGTACAGGCGGACATGCACGCCGGCGCGGGCCAGTTCACCGAGCGCCTCGTCCCATTCGCTGTCGGCGGTCATGATGATCTGGACCCGCACGCCGCGCCGCGCGGCGGCCTCCAGCGCGCTGGTAACGACGGAGTCGCCCATCTCCTCGTTCTCCACGGCGAGGGTGCGGGTGGCCCCGTTGATGACCGAGAGGACGGATGCCTCGGCGTTGGCAGGCGACCACACCAGGTCGGTGCCGTCCGGCGGGGTGACGGCATGGCCCGCGAAGTCCGCGTTGAAGGTGGTGACGATCGCGCTCACGTCGGCGTGTTTCTTGTCGATCACGGCGAAGTCCCGGGTGCCGGGGTAATCCTCAGCTACCAGGTTGAGGGTCATGATGACCGAGGTCCTGTCGTCCACGGTGAGGGTCTTCTGGTGGTATGTCGTGCCGGCGGGTCCCCACCTCACGTGCACGCCGCGGGCGGCCAGGTAGTCATAAGCGCTGGTGTTGCGGGTCTGCTCCAGGTGCCGGTCGAGGATCACCCGCACGTCGACGCCGCGGGCGGCGTCCCCGGCGAGGTCCGCTTCCGCCGTCGGGTCGGCCAGCTCGTACATGGTCAGGTCGACCGAGGTGCGCGCCCCGGCGATGAGCCGGTAGATCGGCCCGAGCCCGGCTTGCGGCTCGGTCAGCACCCGGAGGGTCGCGGCGCGACGTGCGGAGTGGTGCACGCCGGCGGGCGCGACCGCGGTAGCAGACAGTGCCGGGGCCGGGACCGGGGCCGGAGGCTGCGCGTTCTGCCGCGATGATGTGCTGCCGCATGCACCGGCGCCAGCGGCTAGCGCGGCGGCGGTGAGCATGATCAGCATGTTACGGTACATATGAATGTGCCCCGCCCCCGCACGGGAATCTCCCGGCTTTCGCCCAATCTAGGCCGGTGCCCAGGCCTCATGTGAGCGTTGGGTGACTCCTTGCACGGCAGTGATACGTCGCCGGCCCGCCGCCTCGGTGCTTAACCGGGCGTCAGGGCTGAGCGCACCAGGTCGCGGAACTCCTCATCGGAGATGCCGGCCGCATCCTCGGGCCGCAGCCGGATGGTCCCCGTGCTCGTCCTGAGCTCGGGGTGGCGGGTGGTGAACCCGGCATCGCGGCCCTGCTTCCACCCGTAAATCGAGACACCGTGCTTCCACACGCCGATGTAGAGACGGCAGCTGCCGACCTTGTAGGCGGGCATCTGGTACGACAGCGCCACGGCTGCGCCGGGGTGAGCGGCCAGGATCAGCTGGTGGAGCCGGTCGAACAAAGGGCGATGCTCCGAAGGGATAGCGTCGATGTAGCCGTGCACTGCTTCGTCCACGAGTTACTCCCGTCCAGGAGAGTCTCCATTCTCCGCCATGAAGACCGGGCTGCCGCGCAAGAATCATCGGGCCCCGCCCAGAGCGCCCTGCCAGCTGCACCGCGCGTGCGGGTGCTCGATGGCCTGTGCTTACTTCGCCTCGGCCCGGCGGAGGCAGCACCTTGAAATTCTCTGCCCGCTCGGGTTGAGTGCAGATATGTCCGATCAGCCTCCGGCCGTGCGCTCATGGCATGCCGTTGCTGAGTCGCGGGACGAGGCGCTCCTGGACGCCCTGCTGGCCGATGATGTGGTATTCCGTTCACCAGCGGTATTCGCGCCGCAAGAGGGCAAAGCGCTGACGGCGCGCTACCTGAGCAGCGCGCTGGTCGTGCTGGGGCCGTCCTTGCGATACATCAGCCAGTGGCATGACGAGAGCAGTGCCGTGCTGGAGTTCGAGGCCGACCTCGATGGTGTCTACGTTCACGGGGTCGACCTGCTCCGCTGGAACGCCGAGAACAAGCTGGTCGGCTTCACGGTCATGGTGCGGCCGATCCGCGGGCTGCAGAAGCTGGTCGAGCTGATGAGACGCCAGCTGGCCGAGGAGGCCTGACTTCGCCGGCCTGGGCCTGCGCCGGGCTGTCCTCGAAGCTCTCAGCTGGACTGGGCGTGCTCGGTGAGCCAGGCACGGCCGGCCTCGGTGATGACGCGATCCTGGTGGTCGGTGGCGAGCAGCGGCGGATCTGCGGTATAAAGCCGGGCAACGCCGGCCCTTTCGAGGCCGGCCTCGCGGGCAGCCTGGTGGACCTCAAGCTTGTGCATCCGGCCCCGTGGCGCCACCGCGATCCGGTGCAGCAGCGCGACGGCCGGGTCGGCAGGCGCCGGGCTGCCGGCGGCGTCGGCTGCCGGCCGGTCGAGCAGCGCCTCGAGCTGCCGGATGATGCCGTGCAGGGCCTCGCGGAGTACGTCGGCCTCGGCTGGCCGGGAAGATGCTCCGCCGGAGCCCTGCCAGGTGCGCTTGGGATACCTGCGGAGGTACTCCTGTTCCAGTTCCAGCATCCGGGAGGTGTGCGTGGCGAACTGCTCGGCGGTGCCGTGCAGGAACACCCAGTTTCTGGTCTCGTGAGCGTTCCTGCCCTGCTGCTCAAGTTCCTCGTCGCTGAGCTCGCGGGCCGGCCTGCCCATGCGTTCCGGTGGCTTCATCGGTCAGTTCTCCTCGGTCTGGGGGCGCGTGCTCGATCAACCGCGGATGCACCGCCTAAAGTGCCGCGACCATCGTCGTGTCGACCCCGATGACGCCGGTTTTCCGCGACCCGCCGGGGGCTCCCAGAGGCTCGTCGCGGCCGTCGAGCACCTCGGTGAAGAACCGGCGGTTGTCCTCCACGAACTCCGAGTCCTCCTCGGCGACCCGGCGATCCTGGCTGATGGCCTCGACCGGGCAGACCGGCTCGCAGGCCCCGCAGTCGATGCATTCCTTGGGGTTGATGTACAGCTTGCGATCGCCCTCGTAGATGCAGTCGACCGGGCACTCCTCGATACACGATTTGTCCATGGTGTCGATGCACGGGCTGGCAATAACGTAAGGCATTGCATGGGCTCCTATCGCGTCGTTCAGGCCGGGGCAGTCACCTGGTGCGGAGCATCTGTCGAGTGGCCGGGGAAGAGCTGGGCGCCCGGGTCGATATGCACGGCTGCGTTGTTCACAGCGGTCGCGGCCTCGCCGAAGCCGACCGCGATGAG
>PMSW01000104.1 GCA_003168215.1 Actinomycetota bacterium | reverse complement strand
CGGATCCGGCAGCGGGCCCGGCCGGAGGAGTCAGGACGGCCCAGGCTCCAGCCGGGCACGGCGGAGCTGATGCAGGGTCCAGCCCTGGCCCGCGGGATCGAGCGGGCGAGTCACGGCGGTGAATATCTCCGCGGCCCGGCGGTAGGACATCCGTGCCCTGCCGGTAAGCGGGCAAATGTCCGCCGCCGCCGCGCCGGCCGGTGCGCGGCGCTCGGTGAGGAACACTGGCCCGGACCTGCGGCAGGCCAGCAGCCAGCCGAGTAGCTGGCTGGTGTCGGCGCCCCACCGAATCCACGTGCTCGGTGCCCCGGGCGAGCCGATGCGCGCCCGGCGGCCGGGCGGGTCGAGATGGCAGGCATCCAGGCGGAGTATGTCGTCGGCCGATCCAGCCGTGTCGTAGAGTACCCGCCAGAATGCCTGCTCGCGCAGGCTCGCGGTGAGCCCGAAGAGCTGCGTGACCTGATCGCCGGTGAGCGTCGGCAGCGGCGCGGCCGCGCCTGCGACGTGCCGGATGCCCGCCGTCGGATCGCTGCTGATCCACTCCTGGTCCTGCCACCAGCCGACCGCACTGCGCAGCGCGGAGAGTTCGCGGTTGACGGTGCGGACGTCCGCGGTTGCGGCACGGTCCGCGATGGCGGCGGCGATCCTGGCGCCGGTACCCGCGCGGTCGAGTAGCGCCAGCGGCACGACTGGCGGCATGGCACCCCGCCGCCTTGCTCCCTGCGGCGGCCGGCGTCCCACCAGCGGCCAGGTCCAGCTGGTCAGGGAAATCCGGTAGATACGGCGCGACGCCGGGCCGAGCGATGTCCCGGCGAGATAGCGCTCGACCGCGACCGCATACTCCACTGGCGCGGGCCCGGGCGGGAGCGCCCGCACCGCTGGTGAGTGCAGCCGCATTGCCCGCCTCCGTCGTGCGCTGTCCCGGCGCTATCCGCAGTAAATCACCGGGACGCGGATACCTTATTCGCGGACCCATCATAACGCAGGCGGCGCGCGCATTTACTGCGGTAAAGCCAGGCGCTTTTACTGCGGTAAAGCCGGGCGCTGGATAGGCGGTTAATCAAATGCTCCAGCAATAAGCGGAGGTTCATTGCGCTTTCCGGGACTGCGCTGACATGGTAGTCGTTGTGCGTGATATGCATTGGTACTCAGTAATTAGCCGCAGTAAAGCTCGCCGCGATCGGCCTGCCGGGGCTGCGCCAAAGTCAGCAGAGCCGGGCGCCCGGATTCGCAAATGGCGGAGCGGTATCGCCGGGAATTCGTCCGCTGTGTTGCGAGAGCGCAACTTCCGCCGGTTTTACGCCGGCTACGTGACATCCCTGCTCGGTACGTCGATGTCCTCGGTCGCGCTCGCGTTCGCTGTCCTTGACGGCGGCGGAACTACTGCCGACCTCGGCTATGTCTTCGCGGCCGGCGTGGTCCCCGAGGTGCTCTTCATGCTCGGCGGGGGAGTGAGTGCCGACCGCCTCGGCCGCCGCCCGGTCATGCTGTCAGCAGATGTGATCCGGTTTGCCGCGCAGGCCGCACTTGCCGCCGCGCTCTTCGCCGGGCCGCCGCCCATCTGGCTGATTGCCGCGCTGAACGGTTTGCTGGGTGCCGGCGGAGCGTTCTTCACCCCCGCGCTCGGCGCCCTGACGCCGGACATTGCACCGGCTGGGCATCTGAGTGACGCGAACGCGCTACTCGGCCTCGCCCAGTCGGTGACCAGCGTCGCCGGGCCCGCGATCGCCGGGGTCCTGGTCGCTGCCACCATGCCCGGCGTGGTCATCGCACTCGACGCCGCAAGCTACGGCGCGAGCGTACTTGCCCTGAGTTTGCTGCACCTGCCGGCCCGGAAGGCGCCGCCCCGCTCGCCGCTGCGGGACCTTGCCGACGGGTGGTCGCAGTTCAGGTCCGTTAACTGGCTGTGGGTGACCACCGTGCAGTTCGCTCTTTTCAATCTGATCACGTGGGCGCCCTACCTGCTGCTCGGGCCTGTCCTGTCGAGGGACTACCTCGGCGGCGCGCGAGCATGGGGGCTCATCCTGACTGCCCAGGCCGCCGGGGCCATCGTGGCAGGCACGCTGCTGGTGGGCCGGCGGCCCCGGCGGCCGGTCGTGGCGTCGGTGATCGGGGCGTTCGGGTATCCGATGCCGTGCCTGCTGCTCGCGCTGCACGCGCCTGCCTACGGCGTGGCTGCCGCTGCGCTGGCCGCCGGCGTCGGCTCGGCCGTGTCCAGCACGTTCTCGGCCACGGCACTGCAGCAGCAGGTGCCGCCGGAGATGCTGGCGCGGGTGATGGCGTTCTCGCTGACGGGTTCCTTTGCCCTCGGCTCGGCCGCATTCGCGATCATCGGCCCGGTCGCGGGCGTAATCGGGGCTGGCACGGTCCTCGGCGCGGCCGCGGCCTGGGGGCTACTCAGCCCCGCCGTCGTCCTTGCCGTGCCGGCCGTCCGGTCGGTCACCTGGCGCCAGGCGGGCGCGGCTAGACAGGACCCGGCAGGGTAACCGGGTGCCTGCCCGGACGGCGCGGGCGCATCTGCAGCGCCCGCGCCGGTTCGGTCGTGGTGCCCGCTACTGAGCGGGATAGGGCAGGAGGCAGAGCCCGGCAAGGCTGCTGACGCCGCCGCACTCAGAGCCGCCGTTCTGGTTGTCGCTGGCGATCCACAGGCCTGCACTGGTCACCAGCATGTCGTCCGCGCCGAGCCCGCGCGCCCTGGTGGGGTTGAACGTGACGCTCCCGTCGGCGGGCGAGAGGCCGACCATGCCGGGAGCGGAGATCGCGCCAGGTCCCGCCTCGTCGCAGTCGTCCGGGTTCGACGCCCAGCGCTCGTGCCCGCCGAAGTAAGCGGTACTAGCATCCGCTGCCGCCGAGTAGAGCGAGTCGCAGCCGGTGTAGTTCACCCAGTTATGCAGCACGTAGCCCGGCTGGCCGTTCTGGGCCGGCGGGTTGACCGTGGCCGGGAACGAGGCCATGGCGTCGCATAGCCCGGTCCGCGCGGTCTCGCCGACCGGGAAGCCGTTCGGGTGGTAGCCGGTGTCACCGAGGTAGATCGTCGAGTCGTCCGGCGACCATGCAGCCGCCTGGATGTAGAAGGGCTCGACGGTTGCGCACTGGTAGGGATATCCGGTCGGATCGGAGCTGCTGAGCTCACCCTGGCTGCCGTCCCACTCCGGTGAGGTCCAGCCGGTGACGGTGGCCGGCGTTGTCGCCAGGTTGAGCATGAAGATCTGCTGCCGCGGCAGCCCGCCGGCCGTGGTGAAGTCGCCCATCACCAGATCGAGCGTGCCGCCGTGGCTCAGCGCCTGGTTGTACACCCGGGTGGGGTTGGTGCTCGCGCCGGAGAAGTTGTAGTTGCCGGAGATGTTCAGCTGGAGGAACCTGTCGTCCTTGCCCGTGACCGGGTTCAGGCTGGTCATGTACGGGTCAGCGGTGCTGTTGTTGATGGAGGTGTAGTAGCCGCCGACCAGGATGTGCCCGGCCGCCCCGAGCAGCGTCGAGACCTGGCCGTTGGCGCTGTGCCCGAACGCGGTCACGACGGCGCCCGCGACCGTGTCCACCTCGGCGATATTCTTCACCGTGGTGCCGTCGACAGAGCTGAAAAGGCCGCCGATGTAGGCGTCGGCGCAGTTAGTGCCATTGAAGGCGATCGAGGTCACGACCCCGTTGACGTTCGGGTTCCACGCGCTCACCGTGTACGGCGCTGTCGCGCTGAAGCTGAAGGCATTGTCACGCGTGTACGTTGTGGTGCCCTTCTGGATCGTCGTGAAGGTGCCGACCGCGTACATCGTGNNGAGGACACCGGGCCCGTCGGGGCCGAAGTGGCGAACGACGGCGCCGTGACGCCGACCATGGCAACGACTGCCGTGGCAGCCACCGCTCCTGCTCTGCCCCAAAACTTGAAACTCCTGTGCCGCATGGCACACCCCCAGCTCTCTTATCCCGCGTGGTGTTGCTCTGCGCGCGTTCGCTCGGCGACGCGCACCCCGATGACCCAAGAGTCGCGGCTGCGGGTCGCCGGCCGGTGCGCGAACGGGTGCAGGCAGGTAGCAGAACTAGCGGTTGCGCTTCCGGCGGGCTCAGCCGGCCAGTGCCGCTGCCAGCGGTTCGAGCACGGCCGGCGCGGTGCGCAGTGTGCGCTCCAGGCAGGGACCGGCCGGGTCCGCGTGGCGGATCGCGCAGAAGTGGTCAGACGTCCAGCCGGACTCGAATAGCTCGATGTCGTCGGCCTCGCGCCATACCTCGAGCATGACGCCCCAGGTGGGGTCCTGCGGCGAGGTCTTGAAGGCGAAGCGCATATCCCGAACCTAGGGCAGGGCGGACTGCCGGCGTGCACGCCACCGGACCGGGTGATGGCGGGGGGATGATCTCGCCAGTCACGCTCGCCTGGTGCGCGAGTGATCTCCGTGGCGGCCGCCGTGGTGGCGGGCGGGCCGGGATGGCTCAGGGGCGGCAGCGGTGCGATCGCGGGCGGCCTCGAGGGCCGCGTGGCTGCCCACGCCGAGCCTGGACCAGTAGCGGACCATGGCCACGATGGCAGCCGGCGCCATGTACTTGCGGACAGCCGCGGCTACGTCATGGACCGTGAAGCTGGCCATGCCGGGGCCGGCTGCAAGAACCAGAGTCTGTCCGTGCCGTGCTGCGCTGTCGTTTCTGCTCATAGATTCAGATTCCGGCGTCGCCGTAGCAATGTGGTTCGCAACCGATTGCAGTTTGGTAGCAGGCGGCAGCCACGCCTGCCTGCACTGCCGGCCAGCAGGATGCTAACCGCTGGCCGGCAGGACGTACGTCACGGACAGCACGCCGGTGCTGAGGGTCCTTGACTCCACGAGCTTGAGACTCACCTGCTCGGTCATCTCGTCGAACAGCCGCATGCCGGAGCCGAGCACGATCGGCTGGATCATGAGACTGAGCTCGTCGAGCAGCCCGTCACGGAGCAGCGACCGCACCAGGGTGGGGCTGCCGGGAACCTGGATGTTCTTGCCGGGCTGATCCCTGAGCCTCGCGAGTTCCGCCGCGAGGTCGCCGGTGACCAGGCTCGAGTTGGCCCAATCGAGGGTGCCCAGGGTGCTGGACACGATGTACTTGGGCGTGCTGTTCATGAAGTCGGCCAGGGGCACGTCGCTGCCCAGGCTCGGCCATAGCCTGGCGAACTGCAGGTAGGTGCGCCGACCTAAGAGGATGGCGTCGGATCGTCCTATTCCCTCGCTGATCACCGCATTCATTTCGTCGTCGAACAGCATCCAGCTCGACGGTGACTCCACCACGCCATCCAGCGTGATGGCAAGTCCCGCGGTAATCTTGCGCACCGTTACCCCCCCGGGTAAGAGCGACAGCCTCCCTGTGTTCGTGCGACTTGCCGCTACGGTACCGTCACGATGCCAGACCCAGCCAGGGCCCTGAAAATAACTGGCTACACCTCAATTGGCTACACGTCGAAGTAGAGCTCGAACTCGTGTGGGTGCGGGCGGAGCCGGATCGGGTCAATCTCGCTGGAGCGCTTGTAGGCGATCCAGGTCTCGATCAGGTCAGGGGTGAACACGCCGCCGTCGAGCAGGTAATCGTGATCGGACTCGAGCGTGTCGAGCACCTTATCCAGTGATCCTGGTACCTGCGGGATGGCCCTGGCCTCGTCGGGGGGCAGTTCGTACAGGTCCTTGTCGACCGGCTCGGGCGGCTCGATCTTGTTCTTGATCCCGTCCAGGCCGGCCATGAGCATCGCGGAGAAGGCCAGGTAGGGGTTGCAGGACGGGTCGGGCACCCGGAACTCCAGCCGCTTCGCCTTCGGGTTGGCGCCGGTGATCGGGATACGCACGCAGGCAGAGCGGTTGCGCTGCGAGTACACGAGGTTGACCGGAGCCTCGTAGCCGGGCACCAGCCGGTGGTAGGAGTTCACCGTCGGGTTAGTGAACGCCAGCAGCGATGGCGCGTGCTTGAGCAGGCCGCCGACGTAGTACCGGCCGAGGTCCGACAGCCCGGCGTAGCCGACCTCGTCATAGAACAGCGGGCTGCCGTCCTTCCACAGGCTCTGGTGGCAGTGCATCCCGGAGCCGTTGTCGCCGAACAGTGGCTTCGGCATGAAAGTGACGGTCTTGCCCGCGGCCCTGGCGACGCTCTTCACGACGTACTTGTACAGCATCAGCTTGTCGGCCATCGTCTGCATGGTGTCGAATCTGATGTCGATCTCGGCCTGGCCTGCGGTGCCGACCTCATGGTGCTGCATCTCGACGGTGATGCCGCACTCGATCAGCGCGTGGACCATCTCCGAGCGCAGGTCGGTGTAGTGGTCGGCCGGCGGGACGGGGAAGTAGCCGCCCTTGTAGCCGGGCTTGGCGGCGAGGTTGCCGCCCGGCTCCTCGCGGCCGGTGTTCCACGCGCCCTCGATCGAGTCGAGGTAGTAATACCCGGCGTTCGAGGACGTCTCGAACCGCGCGGAGTCGAAGATGTAGAACTCTGCCTCTGGCCCGAAGAAGGCTGTGTCCGCGATGCCGGTGCCGCGCAGGTAGTCCTCTGCCTTACGGGCTATGTTGCGCGGGTCACGAGTGTAGGGCTCGCCGGTCAGCGGGTCGTGCACGAAGAACGTGAGGTTGAGCGTCTTGCGCGCGCGGAACGGGTCGACGACGGCAGTAGTGGCGTCCGGCATCAGCAGCATGTCCGACTCGTGGATCTCCTGGAAGCCGCGGATCGAGGAGCCGTCGAACATCAGCCCGTCGGTGAAGACTTTCTCGTCGAAGGCCTCGGCGGGTACCGTGAAATGCTGCATCGTGCCCGGCAGGTCACAGAACCTGACGTCGATGAACTGAACATGCTCGTCAGCCACAAATCGCAGGACCTCATCGCCGTTAGTGAACATTAACTCTCCCTCTGCCGCCTGCCGCGTCCGCCCGTTCGCCGGGTGCGCGTCTCAGGTTAGGCGCTGGCCGTTTCCTGTCGGTGTCCCCGATGTTTCGCACGTGTTACGCCTGCGCCGCGAAAGCATAAGGATGGCAGGTCGGAGTGCCCAAGCACCGGCTTGCGCGGATACGGTGTATTCGTGAGCGAGCGACGCTGGGCGGGCTCATGGCTGTCCGGTACCCGGGCCGCCGGGGAAGAGAATGGCTACCCGGGGCAGCACTTCGGGCTGCCGGAGGAGGGCCCGCGTTCGGTCGCGGGCGTCGGTCGCCGGATTGGCGCGCTGTTCATCGACTGGCTGCTGTGCATGATCATTGCCGTGGCCGTATTCCACTCCCAGTACTGGACCATCGCCGTCTTCGCCGTCGAGGTTTACGTGCTGACCGCGCTGACCGGATTCACCGTCGGCAAGCGGATAGTAGGCGTGCGGGTGGTACGGCTGGACGGCAAGCCGGTCGGGTTCTGGTGGGCGCTGCTCCGTACCCTGCTGCTGCTCGCGCTGGTGCCGCCGCTGGTCTTCGACAGCGATCTGCGCGGGCTGCACGACAAGGCGGCCGAGACGCTCGTGATCCGGATCTGACGGAAGCCGTGCTGGATCTTCGCTGGCACGGGCTCACCCTGGACCGCGCGGCCGGCCATCGCGGCATGGCTGCGCACTGGTATTGGCGCTAAGCCGGCACTCAGCGGAATTTGGGCCGTGGCGCCTTGGGCATCCTGCCTTGCCTCGGCATCGGGCCCTTGGGCATCTGCAGTGACTGCGGCAGCGCCTTGAGCCGGTAGTTCAGGTCCAGGACGGCCGGGCCCTTGAGGTTGCGGGGCAGCTTCATGATGTGCCGCTGGATCTTCCTGAGCGGGATCTGGCCTTCCTCGTCGCCGACCTGAAGGTCGTAGATCGGCACGTCGAGGGCCACCCTGGAGACCCGCTTCTTCTCCGCCGCCAGCAGGCTCGGCAGCCCCCTGGGCGATCCCTCGCCGACCAGGACGACACCGGGCCTGCCGACCGTGCGGTGCACGATGTCCATGCTCTTGTTCGCGGCGATCGCGGGCGTCACCGTCCAGTTCCCGCGCATGCTCTGCAGGACTGCGGCGGCGGCACCCGGCTGGCCATGGATCGTCGAGTACTGCGCGGCCTGCGCGAAGCGCCCGAACGCGATCATGGCGCCCATCAGCCCGAGCGCGACGCCCAGCGGGATCACGAAGGGCGCCGTCCCGGTGACCAGGCCAGCAACCACGGTGATCGCGATGATCGCGATGGCTATGCCGAACACGATCGGCATCGCCTTGGGGTTGGCCTTGCGGACAATTCCCGCGACCATGCGGATCTGCTTGATGCGGCCGGCCGCCGCCGGGTCGTCGGCATCCTTCTTTGACGCCGCGGCGCCGGGCTTCTTTACCATGCAGGTGAGAATACGATCAGGCGGCCCGCAGCGCGAAACCGCGGTGCCTGCGGCCTTCGTGAGCAGGCCCGGGCACGTCGCCGAGCCCGCGGCCGGCCCTAGCTGGCCTGGCGGCCGGCGGCAGCCTGCCGGTCCGTGGCCTGGCGGTA
This sequence comes from Actinomycetota bacterium, assembly GCA_003168215.1. GTDB lineage: Bacteria > Actinomycetota > Actinomycetes > Streptosporangiales > Streptosporangiaceae > Palsa-506. Next base: position 39,860 of record PMSW01000104.1, on the reverse strand, counting down.
CAGCCGGCCGGCCCGGTAGGACGAGCGGACGAGCGGCCCCGACATAACGCCGACGAAGCCAAGGCTGAGTGCCTCGGTGCCGAGCTCGTCGAATTCCTCCGGCGGTACCCACCGCTCGATCGGGTGGTGGCGCACCGACGGCCGCAGGTACTGCGTGATCGTGAGCAGGTCGCACCCGGCCGCGCGCAGGTCCGCCATTGCCTCGCTGACCTCCTGCCGCTCCTCGCCCATGCCGAGGATCAGATTCGACTTCGTGATCAGGCCTGCCTGCCGCGCGCGGGTGAGCACGTCGAGGGAGCGGTCATAGCGGAATCCCGGCCGGATCCGCCGGAAGATCCGCGGCACGGTCTCGATGTTGTGGGCGAGCACCTCGGGGCGGGCGGCAAAGACCTCCGCCAGCTGCGCTGGCTCCGCGTCGAAGTCAGGGATCAGCAGCTCGACGCCGCAGCCTGGCACGGCCGCGTGGATCTGGACGCAGGTCTGCGCGTAGAGCCAGGCGCCGCCGTCCGGCAGGTCGTCGCGGGCCACCCCGGTGACGGTCGCGTAGCGCAGGCCCATCGTGGCGACAGATTCAGCCACCCGGCGCGGCTCGTCGGTGTCCAGCGGCCCGGGCCTGCCGGTCGCGATCTGGCAGAAGTCGCAGCGCCTGGTGCACTGATCGCCGCCGATCAGGAACGTGGCCTCGCGGTCCTCCCAGCACTCGAAGATGTTGGGGCAGCCGGCCTCCTCGCAGACCGTGTGCAGTCCCTCGCTGCGCACGAGCTGCTTGAGCTCGGTGTACTGAGGCCCGGTGCGCAGGCGCGTCTTGATCCATGGCGGCTTGCGCTCGATCGGGGTCTGGCTGTTGCGCGCCTCTAGCCGCAGCATCCGGCGTCCTTCAGGTGCGAGTACCACGCCACCAGGGTACGTCCGCCTCGCCGGCGGCCACGACGGTCGCCCCCCTTCCAGGCAGAGTTCCTGCGGATAACCATGGTCAGTTTCGGATTTTGCACGTCCCAGGGTTCTCTCCGAAGTCTGAACTAGCCCCGGCAAGCCGGGTGGCCCGCCAACGCCGTAAGCCGGTGCGGGGCGCGGGCTAAGCTGCTGCGGTGTGAGCGAAGGCGAGCTGCTGATCGGGGATGGCGTCACCCAGGGGATCGTGCGGATCGGGGACACGGTGCGGCGGCCGCTGCGGCCGTTCAGCCTGACCGTGCAGGCGTACCTGGCCCACCTGCGCGATGCCGGGTTCACCGGCGCGCCGCTGCCGTTCGGCGTCGACGGGCAGGGGCGCGAGATGCTGTCGTTCGTCCCCGGCGACGTGCCGCGCAACCCGCTGCCGCCGGAGACGGTGGGGGACGACGTGCTCGTCGCCCTGGCCACGCTGATCGCTGCGCTGCACGAGGCGTCGGCCGGGTGGGCGCCGCCGCCCGACGCGGTGTGGGGCGGGACGCCGGCCAGCGTGGGACGCCTGGTCAGCGAACGGACCGAGCTGGTCAGCCACTGCGACTACTACCCGGGCAACGTGGTTTTCCGCGACGGGCTGCCCGTCGCGCTGATCGACTTCGACATGGCCCATCCGACTACCCGGCTCTACGACATCGCGAACGCGCTGTGGTACTGGGCGCCGCTGCGCGATCCGCGGGACCGGGCGCCTGCGTTCACCGGCGCCGACATCCCCCACCGGGTCGCGGTGTTCGCTGACGCCTACGGCATGACGGCGCGGCATCGCGCGGAGCTGGCGCCGTTCGCCGTCGACATGGCGCGCCGCTATCACGAGGATTCCCGCGCCTCGGCCGAGCTGGACCCGGTGTTCCGCAAGCTATGGGAGGACGGCGCCAAGGACGAGCTGCCGCGCGCCGAGGCGTGGCTGCGCGAGGCGGCCCCGGCGATCACCGCTCGCCTCGGCCAGCCGGGCTAGGCCGGCCCCGGCGTCCAGTACCGCTGCCTGGTGGCGGCAGCCTGGCCCGCCAGCGCCTCGGCCCTGTCCGTGGCCGGTAGCTGCTGGGGGCCTGGCCGGCCTCGAGGGTCACCGCTCAGGTACTGGCTCGGGGCACTGGGCTGGCGCTGCGGGGACGCTGGATGTCCACCGGGCTTCGACGTTGCCCCAGCGCCAGTAGGCGAGCGCCAGTGCCCAGACGGTGACGAACAGCCCGGCGATGCAGAACCCGGCCACGTTGATGTTGAAGTTGGCCATGACTGACCAGAACCCGCCGTGCAGGTGCGCCTCGGTGGTCAGGATGCCGAGGATCTCGATGGTGCCGATGATGAACGCGGCGCCGATCGACAGTCCGGTGATGACCAGGTTGTAGTAGACCTTGCGGACCGGCCGGGCGAACGCCCAGCCGTAGGCGAAGTTCATGAAGGCGCCGTCGAGGGTGTCGAACAGCATCATGCCGCCGGAGAACAGGAACGGCAGCGCGAGCACGGCGTAATACGGCAGGCCCTGGATCGCGGCGTAGGCGGTCGCGGCGAGGAGCACGACCTCGGTGGCGGTGTCGAAGCCGATGCCGAAGACGAGGCCGACGAAGTACAGCTGCCAGGTGTGGTTGATCGAGCGCATGAACCGGCCGAAGAACCGGTACATCAGCCCGCGGGCCTGCAGCTGCGCCTCCAGCTCCGCCTCGTCGTAGCTGCCGCGCCGCATGTCACGGAAGACCTTGAAGATGCCGGCCAGCACGATCAGGTTCAGCGCGGCGATCAGGTACAGGAAGCCGGCCGAGATCAGCGTCCCGGCTGCCCCGCCGGCCGTTTCGTAGGTCGAGTCCGGGTTGACTACCGCGCCGAAGACCGCCCTGGCCGCGAGGGTGATGCCGACGCCGACCGCCACCACGATCGTGGAGTGGCCGAAGGAGAAGAAGAAACCGCTGCCCAGGGGGCGCTTGCCGTCAGCCATCAGCTTGCGGGTGGTGTTGTCGATACACGAGATGTGGTCGGCGTCGAAGGCGTGCCGGAACCCCAGGAACCACGCCGTGATGGCCACCCCCAGGCCGACGCCAAGCCCTCTGCTCCCGCCCTCGCCCTGGTAGTCGAAGTGGTGGGGCATCACGGCCAGCACGTAAATGCCCCAGCCCGCCGCATTCACGGCCAGGATGAACAGGAACATCGCGACGAGCCGGCCCCACTCGCGGGCCGACAGCGAATCGCGGGCAGTGCGGAAACGTGACGCTGTCACGCGAACCGCCCTTCCTCCGAGGACTGATGTTCGTCCGGCCCCCAGGCCAGGCGACCGGACTCGTCCCCTGGCGGGGCTTGACCGTTGCGGGACAGTGCCGGGCTCACACCGGACTTCGCTGGACTGGCTGCCACCCGGGCGCGGCCCGGACAGCCAGCAAGTTACCGAGCCCGCAGTTCAGCGTCAAGCCTGATCAGATAATCAGGCATGGTGATGGGTTCTGGCAGGCCGGCCCGTAGCCGCTGCGCCGGGAGAGTACGTTTGCCGGATGCGTGAGATCGGCTTCCCCTGCCCGGCAGGCATGCGGAAGGCGGGCAGGCCAGGTCATCGGCAACGCTGCCCGGACGGCCGGCTGGCATGACCGAGATCGAGCTCTCCATCCAGGGCATGACGTGCGCCTCGTGCGCCGCACGAGTGGAGAAGAGGCTCAACAAGATTGGCGAGGTCCGCGCGACAGTCAACTATGCGACTGAGCGTGCCAGCATCACCGCACCGGACGCTGTCACGGCGCAGCTGCTGATCAACGAGGTTGAGCAGGCCGGGTACGGCGCCGACGTCGTCCGGCTCGCCGCGGAGGCAGCGCGGCAGCCCGGGCCGGACGACGCGCGAGCCGGCTATCTCAAGCGCCGGCTGATTCTCGCGCTGATCTTCTTCGTCCCGTTGTCGGACGTATCGATCGCGCTGTCGCTGTTTCCGGCGTACCGGTTTCCTGGCTGGCAGTGGCTCCTCATCGGCCTCGCCGCGCCGGTGGCGCTGTGGGCAGCCTGGCCGTTCCACCGCGCGGCGCTGATGAACGCCCGGCACGGCGCTTGCTCGATGGACACGCTGGTCTCGCTGGGCATCACCGCCGCATGCGGCTGGTCGGTGTACGCGATGTTCTTCCTCGACCGGGGCGAGCCGCGCGAGAGCGCGATGCATCAGCTGGTCCACTCATCCGGCGGCGGTATCTACCTGGAGGTCGCCGCGTCGGTGACCACGTTCCTGCTGGCCGGCCGGTTCTTCGAGGCCCGGGCTCGCCGTTCGGCGGGCGAGGCGATGCGCGCGCTGGCTGACACCGGCGCGAAGGATGTATGCGTCCTCGCTGATGACGGAGGCGAGCGCCGCATCCCCATCGCCTTGCTGCGGCCCGGTGACCTGTTCGTGGTCCGGCCGGGGGAGACGGTCGCGGCAGACGGGGACGTCGAGTTCGGGCAGTCGGCGGTGGACCGCAGCATGATGACCGGCGAGTCCGTGCCAGCGGAGGTGGCCGAGGGCGGCAGTGTCGTCGGCGGGACCATCGCGCTGACCGGCCGCCTGATCGTCCGGGCCGTCAAGGTGGGCAAGGACACACAGCTCGCGCACCTGATCCGGCTGGTGGAGGAGGCGCAGGCGCAGAAGGCTGCCGTCCAGCGGCTGGCAGACCGGATCTCGGCCGTGTTCGTGCCGGTCGTGCTGGTCCTGGCAGTGCTCACGCTTACCGCATGGCTGCTGGCCGGGAGCACGCCGGAGCATGCGTTCAGCGCTGGTCTTGCGGTCTTGATCATTGCCTGTCCGTGTGCGCTCGGGCTGGCTACTCCGGCCGCGCTGGTGGTGGCCTGCGGGCGCGGAGCCCAGCTGGGCATCTTCATCAAGGGCTACCAGGCGCTTGAGTCCTCCCGGTCGGTCGACACCGTGGTGCTGGATAAGACCGGCACGGTCACGGCCGGCCTGATGTCGGTCACGGCTGTTGAGCCGGTGGCCGGGATTGGCCGCGACGTTTTGCTGCGTTATGCGGGAGCCGTGGAGCAGGCCTCTGAGCATCCGGTGGCCGCGGCCATCAGCGCGGCTGCCCGCGCGGAGGCCGGGCCGCTGCCGGCGGCCGACCGCTTCGTGGCCCTGGCCGGCCTGGGAGCACGCGGCATCGTGGATGGCCATGAGGTCGTCATCGGCCGCGAGAAGCTGTTCGGAGAACGCGGGATCGGCGTTCCGCGGGTCCTCGCCGATCAGTGCGCGGCGTGGGAGCAGGCTGGCTGGACGGCGGTGCTGACCGGGTGGGACGGCCAGGTCCGGGGGGCGGTGGCGGTCGCCGACACCGTCAAGCCGTCGGCTTTCGCGGCCGTCGCCGAGCTGCACAGGCTGGGCCTGCGATCCGTGCTGCTGACCGGCGACAGCGAGGCTACGGCCCGGGCCGTAGCGGCGGCAGCCGGGATCGAGGAGGTGATCGCCGGGGCGCTGCCGGCCGGCAAGGCGCTGGTGATAGCAAGGCTCCAGGCCGAGGGCCGGTCGGTTGCCATGGTCGGGGACGGGGTCAACGACGGCCCTGCCCTGGCCGCAGCGGACCTGGGGCTGGCCCTCGGGTCGGGCACCGATGTCGCCATCTGCGCCGCGGACATGATTCTGCTCCGGGACGACCTGCAGATCGTCCCCGACGCGATCAAGCTTGCCAGGGGCACGTTCAGGACCATCCGGCGCAACCTTGCCTGGGCATTCGGCTACAACATCGCGGCCCTCCCGCTGGCCGCCGCCGGATTCCTGAACCCGCTGATCGCCGCGGCCGCGATGAACCTGTCCTCGGCGTTCGTCGTATGGAACAGCCTGCGGCTGCGCCGGTTCCGCGTCCCGGCTGCGGGCTCGCGCCGCGTCACCGGCTCGCGCCGCGGGTCAGGTGGCCGCGTGCATGTGCCCTGAACTGCTCCTCGGGCCGGCGATCTGGTCGATCAGCTTGGCGATTTCGTCGCTGGTGAGCTCGTAGCGCACGATGCGCCCGCTGCGGTGCGCGGTAACCGTCCCGGTGGCACGGAGCAGGCGGAGGGCCTGAGAGACCGTGGTCTCGTTCATATCGGCGGCGACGGCCAGGTCGGTGACGCTGATGGGGCCAGCCTGGTGGATGCAGATCAGCAGGGTGAGGCGGCTCGGATCGGCGAGGGTCCTGAACCGGTCGGCCAGTCCGGCGATGTCGCCGCAATCACCGAGTCCGGCGAGAGCCTGGCAGACCCGCTCGCCGTCCAGCATCCGGCGGCTGCGGCGATCAGCGGGGACGAGGTGCATCGTCAGATCATCGCAGAACACGGCCTCCGCGGGGATGGACAGGCCGTCAATGTCATAGATATCTACCTGCTGAGGTTTGACGGCGCCGCGGCCTTCATGGCTAACGGGGCCGGACCGCGAGGCTGGTACGCAAACGCCGGATTCCGAATCGAGCTATATCTTGTCTGCCAGTCCATGGTGTCGTAAGCTGTCGATATATCGTGATCGATCGCGAAAGTTAGCGGGGACACTTGATGCCGACAGCCGGTTCGTGGGCCGGGGACTTTGATCCTCGTCTGTTCGATGTGTTCAACTGCCTGGGCGACTTGGCCGACCAGGTCCACCGCGCCCTGGGCAGGATGTCCGCCGTTCATGGCCAGGGCACTCGCGGCGGGCCGCGGGGCCGGGGCTCCGGCAGGGCGAGAGGGCCGAGGCAGTGGGGCGGCGGCTTCGGCGGGGCACCCGGCGGCTGGTGGCCTGAGGCGTCCGGCTCACCTGGCTCGTCGGGGGGCACGAAGGCCAGCCGGGGTGACGTGCGCGCCGCGATCCTTGCGGTGCTGGCGGAAGGACCGCGCAACGGATACCAGATCATGTCCGAGATCGAAGAGCGCAGCGGCGGGGCCTGGCGGCCCAGCCCTGGCGCCGTCTATCCGGCCCTGTCCCAGCTCGCCGACGAGGGCCTGATCGCAGGTGAGGAGTCCGGTGGCCGGCGCACATTCAGCCTCACCGCCGCGGGCCGCGCCTACGTGGAGCAGAACCCCGAGATGGCTCGCGGCGCGTGGGAGTCGATGGCCCAGCAGGAGGCCTGGCAACTGCCCGGCCTGTTCGCGGTGGCCGCCAGGCTCGGCGGCAGCATTGTCCAGGTGGCCCACGGAGGCACCCCCGAGCAGATCCACGCCGCGGAACGGCTGCTGGAGCAGACCCGGCGCGGGCTTTACCAGATCCTGGCCGATGACATGAGCGGCAAGCAAGGCGAAGAGTAGAGAGTAGAAGGCGAGTAGGGCAATGGATGATCGCTTCCGGACATCGGACGCCGACCGGGACCGCGTCGCTGAGCTGCTGCGCGACCATTTCGCAGCAGGCCGCCTCACACCGGAAGAGCTGGACGAGCGGCTCACGGCCACGCTGAGCGCCAGGATCTTCGGCGATTTGCGCCGCGTCCTGGCAGATCTTCCCGAGCCAGCGGCGGTACGGCGGCAGGCCAGCCGGGTCCCGCCGCGAGTCGCGTCTGCCTGGGTATCCGGCCGCCGCGGGCCGCGGCTTCTGCCGCTGGCGGCGCTGGCGCTGGCTGCGGCGCTGCTGATTCCAGGGGCCGGGTGGCTCTTCCTGGCGTTCTTTCAGGCTGTCCTGTTGCTCTGGCTAGCGGCCTGCCTGGCCGGGATTTTCGTGGCGGCCCGGTTCTACCGGCGGATGCGCCGCGACTGGTGGTCCGGGCAGGGTCATCGCAGCGGCCATAGCGGCCATAGCGTTCACAGCGGCAGCAGCGGCTACAGCGGCAGCAGCGGCCAGGGCTGGCCTGGCGTCGGCAGCCACCACCAGTATGGATACCGGTACCCGTGATCAGGGCCGCATCCTGCCGCCTGCCCGGTCCCTGCAGCCGGCCCCGCGGACGCTGCCGGGCCAGTGGTCACGATGTCATTGCCGTCGCCGGCAGGCACATCAGCGCGGCACTGCCGTCGTATTAGTCGTTCCGTGCCCGCGGCCGCCGGCTAGTCGCTGGCGCTCGCCTTGGCGGCGGCCAGGTCCCATTTCTGCTCGATCTTGCCGAAATGCCAGATGGCCAGGGCGATGGCCCAGGTGGCGACGAACATGCCGACGATGACGAAGCCGGCCTTGTTGATGTCGAAGTCCGCCATGAACGCCCAGAACCCGCCGCCGAGGTTGTACTCGCTGCCGATGAGGCCGAGGATCTCGACAGTGCCGACGAACAAGGCGACGAATACCGACAGGCCGGTGATGGTGATGTTGTAGAACACCTTGCGGACGGGGCGCGCGAAGGCCCAGTCGTAGGCGAAGTTCATGAAGCATCCGTCGATGGTGTCGAACAGGCACATTCCCCCGGCGAAGAGGATCGGCAGCGACAAGATGGCGTAGAAGGGCAGGCCGCTGACCACGGCGGTTCCGGCCAGCACGAGCAGGGCTACCTCGGTGGCGGTGTCGAACCCGAGGCCGAAAAGCATGCCGATGGGGTACATCTTCCACGGGGCATCCACCCGGCGGGCGAGCGGTCCGAAGAATCTGTTCATCAGCCCGCGCTTGCTGAGCTGCTCCTCAAGCTGATCGTCGTTGTACCTGCCGCTGCGCATCTCCCTGAAGACCTTGACGATGCCGGCCAGGACGACGATGTTCAGCCCGGCGATGATGTACAGGAACGTCCCGGAGACCGTCGTGCCGATGATCCCGGTCATGTTGTGCAGCCCTGAGCCGCTGTTTTTTACCTGGCTGTCGAGGGCGCGGATGCCGAAGTTCAGGAAGAGCGCCAGCACGAACACGATGCTGGAGTGCCCGAGGGAAAAGAAGAAGCCCACCGACAGCGGCCGCTTGCCGTCACTGACAAGCTTGCGGGTCGTGTTGTCGATCGCCGCGATGTGGTCGGCGTCGAAGGCGTGCCGCATGCCGAGCGTGTAGGCGAGGATGCCGGTCCCGAAGCCGAAGATCTCTGTCCCGCTGATGTGGTAGTGCCCGCTGACAGCGGCGGCCAGCATGACCCACCCGGCTACGTTGAGGCCGATGACCACGCCGGCCATGGCTCCTGCCCTGGCCCACTCCCGCGGCGTCAGGCCGTCACGAATCCTCGCAAACCGGGCACGTGAATCGGACATCTGGTGGCACCTCCCCGGTAGGCCTCAGCACTCGCAAGCGTAAATGAGCTGCGACTAACTCGCAATAGCATGTCATATGTACCTGCGTGAAGGGTCCTTGGGCACGTGGAGCAGCGGCAAGCGGCACCGCCCGCCGGGGCAACTTGCATGGCCAGACTTATCAGGCTAGCCTTACGATATGAGCCAGGATCCGGATGCCAACGATGTAGCCGTGGCGCTTCGGGTGAGCATCGGCCTGCTCACCCGGCGGCTGCGCCAGGTGCAGGCAGAAGGCGAGCTAACGCTGCCCGAGACCTCGGCCCTCGTGCGCCTGGACCGCGGCGGCCCGGCCACGCCGAGCGCGCTGGCCAGGCTTGAGCAGATCAGCCCGCAGTCGATGGGGGCGACGCTCGGCGCGCTGGAGGCGCGTGGCCTTATCGGGCGGCGTCCCGACCCCGGGGACGGCAGGCGGGCCGTCATGTCACTGACCGGAGCCGGACTGCAGACGCTGCGGAACCGCCGCAACGCGCGGGTCGAGCAGCTGTCCCGCGCCCTCTCGGCCGGGTTCACGCCCTCGGAACTCGAGCAGCTGATGGCGGCCGCGCCGCTGCTCGAGCGACTGGCGCAGAGCATCTGATGCCGGCGGGCGGCCGGGACGGGAAGGGCGGCCAGGCGGCCGGCGGGCTGACCGGGGGGACGGACGACCGCTACAAGTGGGTCGCCCTGTCGAACACGACCGCCGCCGTCTTCATGTCCCAGCTCGACGGCTCGATTGTCATCATCGCGCTGCCGGCGATCTTCCGGGGCATCCACCTGGATCCGCTGGCGCCGGGCAACGTCGCCTACCTGCTGTGGATGATCATGGGGTATCGGCTGATCCAGGCCGTCCTCGTCGTCACCGTCGGCCGCCTCGGCGACATGTTCGGCCGGGTCAGGATCTACAACGCCGGCTTCGCGGTGTTCACCGTGGCCTCCGTCCTGCTGTCCTTCGACCCGTTCGAGGGCGGCCACGGAGCGCTGTGGCTGATCGGCTGGCGGGTGCTCCAGGCCATCGGCGGGTCAATGCTGACCGCCAACTCGGCGGCGATCCTGACCGATGCGTTTCCTTCCGAACAGCGCGGTTTCGCGCTCGGCATCAACCAGGTCGCCGGCCTGGCCGGCATGTTCATCGGCCTGGTCGCCGGGGGGCTGCTGGCGGCCCTGGACTGGCGGGCGGTGTTCTGGGTCAACGTGCCCGTCGGCGTCTTCGGGACCGTGTGGGCCTACCGCAAGCTCCGTGACACCGGTGAGCGGCACGGCCGCCGCATCGACTGGTGGGGCAACGTCACCTTCGCCGTCGGCCTGGGCGCGATCCTGATCGCCGTCACCTACGGCATCCAGCCTTACGGCGGGCACACGATGGGGTGGACGAGTCCCTGGGTGGTCGCCGGGCTGGCCGGCGGCACCGCGCTGCTGGTGGCGTTCGGCATCATCGAGACCAGGGTCGCCGAGCCGCTGTTTCAGCTCAGCCTGTTCCGCATCCGGGCCTTCGCCGCCGGCAACGTGGCGGGCTTCGCCGTGTCCGTCGCCCGGGGCGGGCTGCAGTTCATGCTCATCATTTGGCTGCAGGGAATCTGGCTGCCGTTGCACGGCTACAACTACGGCGACACGCCCCTGTGGTGCGGCATCTTCCTGCTGCCCCTGACCGCCGGCTTTCTCATCTCGGGTCCCGTGTCGGGAACTCTGTCCGACCGGTTCGGCACCCGGGGCATTGCCACCGCCGGGATGGCCGTGTTCGGCAGCAGCTTCATCGGCCTGATGCTGCTGCCCGTTGACTTTCCGTACTGGGTCTTCGCCCTGCTCATCGCCGTGAACGGGATCGGCACCGGCATGTTCGCCGCCCCCAACTCCTCCTCGATCATGACCAGCGTCCCTGCGAGCCAGCGCGGCGTGGCCTCGGGAATGCGCTCGACCTTCCAGAACTCCGGCACCGCCCTGTCGATCGGGGCGTTCTTCTCGCTGATGATCGCCGGACTGGCTAGCAGCCTCCCGAAAGCTCTGGCCAGCGGCCTGCAGCACCAGGGCGTGCCCCACGCCATCGCGCATCAGGCCGCCTCCCTGCCGCCGGTGTCATCGCTGTTCGCGGCAGTTCTCGGCGTGAACCCGGTGCAGCACGTGCTGGCGTCGAAAGGTGCGCTGTCCTCGCTTCCGGCGGCAAATCAGCGGATCCTTACTGGCAGGGAGTTCTTCCCCGACCTGATATCCGGGCCGTTCCACCAGGGCCTGGTAGTGGTGTTCGCCGTGGCCGCAGCGCTGTCGTTGATTGCCGCTCTCGCATCCTTGCTGCGCGGAGGCCGCTACATCCCGCCAGCGGCCGCGAACGGGGTGCCGCCGCCCGTTACCGAGCCGCTGCCCGCCGGGCACCCCGGACCCGGCGAGGACACCGGCTGACTCCACCGCATCCCGAATGCCCCTTCGCCACCCCGCACAGCAGCTATCGGCACCCCGCACAGCACCTATCGGCACCAGCACAGCACCTGAGGGAAAGAGGAACGCGATGACACTGACAACGATGGACACCAGGCCCGCGCTCGTGGTGATCGACCTGCAGAAAGGAGTCGTCGCCCTCCCGTCGGCGCAGCCCGTCGGCGAGATCGTGCAGCGGGCGGCGAGCCTGGCGACTGCATTTCGCCGGCACGGCCTGCCCGTCGTGCTGGTGAACGTCACGGGCCGCGCACCCGGGCGCACCGAAGCCAGCCAGTCCGGCTTCGTCCCGTCCCCGGACTGGGCCGACATTGTCGAAGACCTGCAGCCGCAGCCAGACGACTACCGGGTGACGAAGCAGCGGCGGAGCGCGTTCCACGGGACCTCACTCGACGCCTACCTGCAAGAGCACGGCGTCACCCAGATCGTGCTGGCCGGCGTCGCCACCAGCAGCGGAGTCGAATCCACCGCCCGCTCTGCCCATGACCACGGATATCACGTAGTCCTCGCCACCGACGCCATGACCGACTCCGATGCCGCCACGCACGCCAACAGCGTCGAGCGGATCTTTCCCAAGCTCGGCGAAACCGCCACGACCAGCGAAGTCCTCGAAATGCTCGAGAAGACCCGCTGATCCGGGCGCGCGGCTGGAGCGCACGCGCGACCGGGCCGCCATCACCCGCATCACTGCCGCGGTCACCGAATGGATCGGCAGGCAACTGCCCGCGGCGCACACCGCATGACTGACTTCAACCGCGAGGAATGCTCCGTATGGTTCATCGGAGGCAATCCATGACTGACCCAGTTCCTGGAGGCAGTGACCATGTCCGTACCCACTCGCGTCCCGGCCGATCCATCGTCGAGCCACCGGGCCATCGGGAACCTGATCACAACCTACGCCGAGCTGGTGGACGAAGGCGATTTCGCGGGGCTCGGCACCCTGCTCGCCGGCGCTACCTTCACGGGCGGCGGCGCGCCGGTCAACGGCCCGGCCGCCATCGAGAAGATGTTCCGGGACACGGTGATCGTCTACGACGACGGCACGCCACGCACCAAGCATGTCACCACCAACATCGCCATCGAGGTCGACGAGGAGGCAGGCACGGCGGTGTCGCGTTCGTACTTCACCGCGCTGCAGGCACTGCCCGGCCTGGCTCTGCAGCCCATCGCCAGCGGCCGCTACCATGACCGCTTCGAGCGCCGCGACGGGCAGTGGCGCTTCGCGGAGCGGCGCGTCCGCGTCGATCTCGTCGGCGACGTGAGCCGCCATCTGCGCCGCCCAGCGCCGAAGATCACACGTGAGCGCGGCGGGCAGTGACCACGCGCCGGGCATAGACAGCAGATCCTGCTGTCCCGGCGACGATCCCGCCGCTGCCGGCCACGGCAAGGACTCCGCGCGCGCCAAGCGCGGGCAGCAGGCCCGCCGCCACGGCCATGCCAACCGACGCGGCGCCGAACAGCACGCCTGAGTACAGGGCGAACACCCGCCCGGCCGCCTCCTCGGGTGCACGGTGGTTGAGGAAGCTGCGGGTGGCGACGACCTCGACGCCGCCCGCCAGTCCGCCGAAGCCGTAGGCGACCGTCGCCTGCCAGAGAACCGCGGCGGCGCCGGCCAGCGCAATGCCGGTGCCGGTGGCCAGCGTCCCGGCCAGGGCCGCCACCATCAGCCAGCGCTGGGGGAGCCGGCCTCCGCAGAGCGTGCCGATGACCATGCCGCTGGTGAAGCCTGCCACCAGGATCGAGTAGCCGCCTGGCCCGGACCGCAGCACCTGCTCAGAAAACACCACCTCGGCCACGACCGCCAGGTTCGAGAACGCCACCATTACCCCGACGATCACCACCAGCATTCCCGCGTCCCGGTCCGCGCGCAGGAAGCTGAAGCCCGCCCGCATCTGGGTGGCCAGCGAAACGCGCCCCCGGTCGCCGGTGATGCTGTCCGGGGATGCCAGAGGCGCGAGCCGCAGCGCCCGCAGCCCGGCCGCGCCGAGGGCATAGAGGATGGCGTCGGCGGCCAGCGCCAGGCCCGACCCGCCGGCCGTGGTTAGCACGCCCGCCAGCAGCGGCCCGGCGGTGAAGCCTCCCCATGTTGCTGCCTGCAAGTACCCGTTGGCCCTGGTCACGCCCTGGTGCCCGGCGATGCGCGGGACGATGGCGCCGAGCCCCGGCTGGAGCACGGCGGCGCAGATGCCGAAGCCGACGGAGAGGCCGAGGGTGGCGCCGACGCTGCTGACCCGGCTGAGCATCAGGGCGACGAGCGCCTCGGCGAGGGCCGTGGTCACCAGCACGGGCCGGGCGGGGAACCGGTCCAGCAGGACTCCGGCAAGAGGGGCGAGCGCGGTAATGGGCACGCAGACGGCGAGGAAGACCGCGGCCACCGCCCATGATGCGTGCGAACTCTGGAAGACCCGGTTCGCCAGGGCGATCATGGCCAGTCCGTCACCAGCCGAGATCACCACCTGCAGGGTGATCGCCAGGCTGAGCGTCGCGCGCCGGCTCTGCGCCCTGGGGTTCTCTCGCTTGCCGCCGCCCGGCGGGCGGCCGCCGCCAGCGGGCAGTCGTCTGCGGCTATCCGGCGGCGGCTTGCGGCCACCGGCCGGAGCAGCGGGGGAGGTGCCGGTGATCTCGGGACGAGACAAGACAGGTGCTCCTCGGGCCAGGGCTGGATCCGGTCACGACGGCAAGGCCGCTAGTCCGTAAGCACAGGATTTACGCTAACACGGTGCCCGGCCGGCGCCGGCTACCTGCACCGGGGAGGGCCGCCGGCGAGGGTCAATGTGACGCGAGGCGCTCGCGTCGGGGAGCATGGGTGGATGCCAACGAAGCATGACCCGTCCCCAGGTACCCGCGCTCCCGCATCGGCGCGGCCGGCCGCGCAGCCATGACGGGCAGGCAGTTCACCGACCATGACACGTGGTTTGCGCAGCTGCCGGGCGTCGTGGTCGCGGCCGGCGCGCTGATCACGGATCCGGCCGGGCGGGTGCTGATCGTCAAGCCGAACTACCGCGACCACTGGACGCTTCCTGGCGGCGTCTGCGAGCAGGGCGAGCCGCCGCACGCCGGCTGCGCCCGCGAGGTCGAGGAGGAGGTTGGGCTCGTGCTGCCGCCGGGCGCGTTGCTCGCGGTGGACTGGTCACAGCCGTACGGCCTGGGCGCCCGGCCGATCATGCATTTCGTGTTCGACGGCGGCACCGTCAGCGAGAGCACCCGCATCGTCGTGCAGGAGGAGGAACTCGACGACTATCAGTTCGCCGATCCCGGCCTGCTGGACAGCTACGCGCCGCGTTACGTAACCGGCCGGATAGCCGCCGCATTCGCGGCGCGCGCATCGGGCGCCACGATCTACCAGCCGCAGCGCCTCAGCTAAGGACGGCGGCCGGCGGGACAAGCCCGGCGGCTCCGTCAGCCTGCCGCCAGCTGCTGGCGCCGAGCGCCTCGGCGAGATGGCGCTCGACAGCCTCCAGCGCAGCCAGCACCGGGACGCTTCGGCCTGCCTCAGCGGACAGCGTCGACACCGCCGCGTCGCTGATCCCGCAGGGCACGATGCGGTCGAACCAGGCCAGGTCGCAGTCGCAGTTCAGCGCGAAGCCGTGCATCGTCACGCCGCGGGATACCCGGACGCCGATCTGGCCGAGCTTCCTGTCGGGACTGGCCTGGCCGCCGGCCGCCGGGCCGTACCGGCCGTGCATCCCGTCACGCTCGCCGGTCACCCAGACGCCGCGGCGCCCGTCCACTCGCGTCGCGGCCACCCCGAACTCAGCGCAGGTCCTGATCAGGGCGTCCTCAAGGGACCGGACGTAAGCGATGACATCGACCGGCTCGGCAAGCGCGACGATCGGGTAGCCGACCAGCTGACCCGGGCCATGCCAGGTGATATTCCCGCCCCTGTCGACGTCGATCACCGGTGCGCCCGGATCGCCCACCGGGCGGTCCGCTGCGGTTGTCCGCTTACCGGCGGTATACACGGGCTGATGCTCAAGAAGCAGGCAGGTGTCGGGTATCTCGCCGCGGCAGCGCTGCTCATGCAGCCGCCGCTGCAGGTCCCAGCCATCCAGGTAACCGATCGCCTGGGCGCCGAAGCCGGCCCGGGCGAAAACCAGCTCGCCGCTCACACCGACAGCCTATGTGCCGTTGCCGGATTCCCAGCTAATCGACGGTAGCGGCCAGCCGTCGTGGGGCATATACGACCCATTACGGCCGGTGCTCCGTAGGCAGCCGGGGCTAGCGTGGCAGGGGAGGTAAGTCCTTGTTCGAGGAGGAAGAGCTGCGGGCGATGAGCCCGCCTGACCGGATCCGGCTCCTGCGCACACTTGCCGAGATCGACGGCATCGGCCCGGTCCGCCGGGCGGTCGGCGTGCCGCCGCGTAGCGCGCGCCGCCGGCAGATCATCCTGATCGCCATCATCGGCTGCTGCATAGTCCTCGCGATCTGGACCGGCTTCCTCGCCGTGACCCTGCCGCCTTACTACCGGGCCGGCGGCTGGCGCGGGGCCTGGGTCGGCTTCGACATAGCGCTGCTCGCTGCCCTCGCCGCTACCGGGTGGGCTGCCTGGCGCGGCAGGCAGGTGCTGATCATCTGCCTTATCGTGCTGGCGACGCTGCTGCTCTGCGACGCCTGGTTCGACGTCGTCCTTGACCTGCGAACCCCCGGGTTCCAGCTGAGCCTGCTGTCTGCGGTGGCCGTGGAGCTGCCGCTCGCGGGGCTCGCGATCGCCGGGGCCAGACGGCTGCTCCGGCTGACCATCGGCATGGTGACCGAGCGTCGCGGGCAGGACGCCCGGGTGCCGCCACTCTGGCGGATACCCCTGTTCGGTGACAGCCCGGCCGACAAACTCCAGGACTTGGTCCCGCACTTCACGCACGAATCGCCGCGCCAGGAAAATCAGCCGATCCCGGGTGCCTGCGAAACAACAGGGATGACTTAGCCGGCCTCCCGCCTAGCCGGCCTCCCGCCTAGCCGTGCCGAACTCGGCGGCGAGCGCAGTGTCGATGGGGCCGCCGGAGAGCCAGAGTTCCTTCCCGCCGGCGTCGAGCAGTCGGCGGGGCATCACCCGGGCGCTGGACAGGAGCTCGCTGGCAACCTCGCCGAGCCCGAACCGCAGCGCGCCGGCCGGGAGCCCGAGCCGGGCCCGGTGGCCGGCGGCCGAGGCCAGCGCTGCGGTGAACTCCGCATTGGTGGCCGGATGCGGCGCGGTGAGGTTGACCGGTCCCTCGACGTCGCGGCGATCCAGCAGGAACCGGACGATCCGCACCCAGTCGGTCAGCATGATCCAGCTCATGACCTGAGTGCCCGATCCGATCCGCGCGCCGAGCCCGAGCCTGAACAACGGCAGCAGCCGGCCAAGCATCCCGCCCTGGCGGGACAGCACGATGCCAGTGCGCAGGTTAACCACGCGGATCCCGGCGTCCTCGGCGGGTGCGGCGGTCGCCTCCCAGTCGCTGACCACGTCGGCGAGAAAGCCGGTGCCTGCCGGAGCCGACTCGTCAACCTCGCGGCCCCCGGTATCCCCGTAGTACCCGATAGCCGATCCGGAAAGCAGAACGGATGGCGGGTGGTCCATCGCAGTCAGGGCCGAGACAAGCCCCCGGGTGCCCGCGACCCTGCTATCCCGGATCTCCTGCTTGCGTGCCGCGGTCCAGCGGCCAGCCGCTATCGGGGCGCCTGCCAGGTGCACGACGGCATCGGCACCGGCCAGGGCCGCGCGGCCTATCCCGCCGTCCGCGGCACCAGGATCCCACTGGATCTCGGCGGGTGAAGCCGGCGGCCGGCGCACCAGCCGGATCATCTCGTCCCCGGTGCTGGCCAGGCTGGCGCCGAGTGCCGTGCCGATAAGCCCGGTTGATCCGCTGACAACGACTCTCATCATGTCCCCCGTGGACGTCTGCCGCGGGAGTATGCCCCGCCAGCCGCTAGAGCCCGAGCTCGGTCTCGAATGCCCCTTCTTCGAGCCGGGACCTCATCGTGACCAGGAACCGGGCCGCGTCCGCGCCGTCAACGAGCCGGTGGTCATAGGTGAGCGCCAGGTAGACCATGGACCGAACCGCGATCACCTCGCCGAGCGCGGGATCCTCCACCACTACAGGGCGCTTGACCACGGTGCCGGTACCGAGGATCGCGACCTGCGGCTGGTTGATGATCGGCGTGTCGAAGAGTGCCCCGCGGCTGCCGGTGTTCGTCAGCGTGAACGTTCCGCCGGAAAGGTCATCCGGGTTCACCCGGCCCGCGCGAGTACGCTGCGCTAGGTCGGCAATCTTGCGGGCGAGCCCGCCGATGTTGAGATCGCCGGCCTTCCTGATGACCGGCACCATCAGGCCGCGATCGGTGTCCACCGCGATGCCAAGGTGCTCCGCGTCGTGATAGGTCACCTGGGCACTGGCCGTGTCGATGACCGCGTTGAGCCGGGGATGCACCTTGAGCGCCTCGACCGCCGCAAGCGCGAAGAACGGCAGGAAGGACAGCTTGACGCCTTCCCTAGCCTCGAAGTCCGCCTTGGCAAGATCCCTGAGCCGGGCGATCGCCGTGACATCGGCCTCCACCACGGTGGTGAGCTGGGCGGAGGTCTGCAGTGACTCGACCATCCGCTTGGCGATCACCTGGCGAGCCCGGGACATCTGCTCTGTCTTGCCGCGCAAGCTGGAGGGCACGATCGCGGGCCTGGCCTGGGCGGCGGGCGCCTGGCCGGCTTCCTGGTCCTGGCCTGGCGCGGTGGCGGAAGCCGCGGCGGGCGCCTGCGCGGCCGCAGACGGTGCGGCAGCCGGGGCTGCCGTGTCGGGCGCCGGCGCCTGCCCTGGCTGGGCGGCCGCTGCAGCGGCGCCGGGCTCGCGGAGCATGCGGGAGGCGTCCAGGACGTCCTGCTTGCGGATGCGCCCGCCGACCCCGGTGCCCGCGACTGAGGCGAGGTCTACGCCATGCTCCGTGGCGAGCTTGCGCACGAGCGGCGTGACGTAGGGCCCGTCGGCTCCTGAGGTTAGCGCCGAGCCGCTATCCGCCCGCTCGGCGGACCCGTCGGCGCCGGCCGGGGACTCGGGCGCCTGCTGCGGCGGGGCCGCCGGTCCAGCCTGCGGGGGTCCAGCCTGCGGGGGTCCAGCCTGCTGCGGCACGGACTGGGGAGCCGGGGCCTGTGGCGGAACCGTTGGGTACGGGGGAGCTGACGGCTGCTGCGGCGGAGCCTGCTGCGGCACGTCCCCGGCACCGGGCCGCTGGTACGAGATCGGCTCTGCAGCGGGCTCCGGGGCGCCCGCCGGAGGGTACGAAGGCGGCTGCTGGTACGAGGGCTGCTGGTACGGAGACGGCTGAGACGGGGCCTCTGGGGCACCAGGCTGCTGGTAGGGAGGCGGTTGCGAAGCGGGCGCGTCCTGGGTCTGGCCCACCGCAGCCGCGGAGGCGGCTGGCTGTGCGCCATCCTGAGCGGCCGGACTTTCCGGCGCGGCGGGTGCTTCTGCGCGGGCGGAGCCGCCGGCAGCGCCGGCGTCCGCGGCACCGGTGGCACCTTCCTCGTCGATCACGGCCAGCTCCGCGCCGACCGCCACGGTCTCGTCCTCAGCAACGGTGATGCCGCGCAGGATTCCTGACACCGGGGACGGGATCTCGGTGTCGACCTTGTCGGTGGAGACCTCGAGCAGCGGCTCGTCGGCCTCGACGCGCTCGCCTTCCTTCTTCAGCCAGCGCGTGACGGTTCCCTCGGTGACGCTCTCGCCGAGCTGTGGCATGGATACAGAGACCGACATGGCTTTTCCGTGACCCTTCGTTAAGTCGACTCTAGCTGCTGCGCGTGGCCGGACCGCGGCTCCCGACAGTAGCGGGACACTGCCCCGGTCATGCGTGGAAATGCAGTGGCTTGCCTGCGAGAGCCAGGTGCGCCTCGCCGATCGCCTCCGACTGGGTCGGGTGCGGATGGATGAGCTGGGCGACCTCGGACGGCAACGCCTCCCAGTTGTAAATCAGCTGGGCCTCGGCAATGAGTTCGCCGACCCGCGCGCCCACCAGGTGGATGCCGAGCACCGGCCCGCCGCCGGCGGTGGAGATGACCTTCGCGGCCCCCTGGGTCTGCAGGATCTGGCTCTTGCCGTTGGCCGCCAGGTCATAGGTGACCTCCACGGTCTCGATGCCGCGCTGCGCCGCGATCGCGGAGGTGATGCCCACCGAGGCCACTTCCGGGTCGCTGTAGGTGACCCGGGGGACGCCGTCGTAGTCGATCGGGGTGACCGGCAGCCCGGCCAGCCGCTCGGCGACCATGATCCCCTCCCCGAAGCCGACATGCGCCAGCTGCGGCCCGGGAGTCAGATCGCCGACGGCCGAGATCGTCGGGACATTGGTCTGGCAGTACTGGTCCACGATGACGAACCCGCGCTCGACGGCGACGCCGGCCTCCTCGTAGCCGAGCCCGGCCGACAGCGGGCCGCGGCCGACAGCCACCAGCAGCAGTTCGGCGTCGATCGTGGTGCCGCCCTCCAGCGTGACGGTGACGCCGGAGTCGGTCTGCTTGACCCCCTCGAACCTGACGCCGAGCTGCTGGCCGATGCCGCGCCGGCGGAAGGCACGCTCCAGCAGCTTGGAACTCGACTCCTCCTCGGGCGGCAGCAGGTGCGGCAGCATCTCCACGATCGTGACCTCGGCGCCGAACGACCGCCAGACGCTGGCGAACTCCACCCCGATCACGCCGCCGCCGAGGATCACCACCGACGAGGGCACCCGGTCCAGCATGAGTGCCTGATCGCTGGTGATCACGCGCTGACCATCGATGGCGAGACCGGGCAGGCTGCGGGGCTCCGACCCGGTGGCAAGGACGATGTGCGCGCCCTCGATGACGGAATCACCGACCTTGACCTGGGTCGGCGATACGAGCCGGCCGTCGCCCTGGATGACCTCGATGTGCCGCGAGGAGATCAGCCCCTGCAGGCCCTTCCACAGCCGCGTCACTACCTTGTTCTTATAGGCGTTGACCCCGGCCATATCAATGCCGTCGAGCGTGGCAAGCACGCCGAACGCCTTGCTCTCCCTGGCGTCGTCGGCCAGCTCGGCGGCGTGCAGCAGCGCTTTCGTCGGAATGCAGCCCCGGTGCAGGCAGGTGCCGCCGACCTTGTCCTTCTCGATCAGCGCGACGCGCTTGCCAAGCTCGGCCGCCCGCAGCGCGCAGGCATAGCCACCGCTGCCGCCGCCCAGGATGACGATGTCGTAGCCGCTGCCTTCCGCCACCATGAACTCCTTGTCCGTCTCGTCTGCGTCCGTTCCGCCTGCCCGGGCCTGCCGCACAGCGGCCTGCCCGTCCCCGCCTGTTCCTGCTACAGCCGTCCGTCAGCGACATCCAGCGCGATCTGCACCAGTGCCCGGGCAGCCGCGCCGGTCCCGCCTTTCGCGGTATACCCATATGGCTCGCCTTCATGGAACGAAGGCCCTGCTATGTCCAGATGTGCCCAACGAACGCCGGGCGGCACGAATTCCTGCAGGAAAAGGCCGGCTACCAGCATGCCGCCGGCCCGGTCGCCCGTCACGTTGGCCAGATCAGCGATAGGGGAGTCCAGGCCCTTCCGCAGCTCCTCGGGCAGCGGCATCGGCCAGGCACCCTCGCCTGCCCGCCGGAAGGCATCGACCACGCCGTCGCGCACGTCGTCGTCGTTGGCCATGACGGCGCTGATCCGCGGGCCGAGCGCGACGACCTGCGCCCCGGTCAGGGTGGCGACGTCGATCAGCAGGTCCGGGGAGTCGGCGGCAGACCTGGCCAGCGCGTCGGCCAGCACGAGACGCCCCTCGGCGTCGGTATTCAGCACCTCCACGGTGGTGCCGCCGTAGATCGTGATGACGTCGGACGGGCGCTGCGCCGTGCCGCTGGGCATGTTCTCCGCGAGCGGCAGGTACCCGACGACGTTCACTTCCGGCCCGAGCGCCGCCAGCGCCTGCACGGCGGCGAGCACGGCCGCGGCGCCGCTCATGTCGGACTTCATCGTTTCCATGGCCTTAGGGGGCTTCAGGGACAGGCCGCCCGAGTCGAACGTGATGCCCTTGCCGACGAAGACAACGGTCCTGGTGGCGCCGGGGTGGGAGTACGCCAGCCGGACGAGCCGCGGCGGGCGCACCGAGCCCTGCCCGACACCGAGTATGCCGCCGTACCCGCCCTCGGCCAGTGCCTTCTCGTCCAGCACCTCGACGTCGATCCCGCTGGCGCTGGCGACTTGCTCCGCCTCGGCTGCGAAGCTCGAGGGAAACAGGTGCGATGGGCCGGTGTTCACCAGATCGCGAACGAGCATGACCGCGTCAGCAAGCGTCCGGGCGCGCGGCAGGGCGGCGGCAGCCCCGGCCCCCAGCAGCGTGAGCTCGGTCCCGGGCTGCTGCCCGTTAGCGCGGTACCGGCCGAAGACGTAACCGCCGAGCAGGGCGCCGAGCCCGACCGCCTCGGCCTCCGCTTCGTTCCTGGCCGGCAGCGCCAGCGCTACCCGCCGCGGTCTCGCGGCGGCCAGCGCGCGCACGGCGGCACCGGCAGCACGCCGCAGCGCCTCTCCCTCGATGGGCGCGTCGCCGTGGACGGGCCCGATCCCGACCGCGACGATCAGCGGGGCGGCCAGCCGGCCGGCAGTAGCGATCTTGGTTACTTCCTCGGCCTTGCCGGCGGCGCCGAGCACGGACAGCGTGGCCGCGAGGCCGCCGTCCATGGCCAGGTCGACGTCTTCGGCCCCGGGAGCGGGCAATGGGCCGCCGGGTCCCTGGACCACTCCGATGATGATGGCGTCGGCTTGTACGTCGCGCGGCGATGTCTGGCTGGTCAGCAACGTCGTTGTCACGGGTCCGATGTTAGTGCCTGGCCGGCCGGGCCGATCACCCCTCGCGCACGGTTGCTGGTCGCAGGACCAGTTGCTCGCCCGGGTCACCGGCCGGAGAACCAGGTGGCCGCCCTGGTCGCCGGCCGGAGAACCAGGCGCCCGCCACGCAGCCGGGACCGCGCCGGGCCGGCGCCGCCTTCCCTGCCGCGTATCGTGGAACGATCGTCAATGCCGTCCCGCCCGGGTCCCAGGAGGCCAGGTGAGCGCGCTTCCGCTGTTCCTGACAGTCTTCGTGGCATGCCTGGTCGAGGCGACCGAAGCGCTGACTATCGTGCTTGCCGCCGGCCTGACCAGGCAGTGGCGGTCGACGTTCCAGGGCATGGCCGTCGCGCTGGTCGTGCTCGGCGGCATGACGGCGGCGATCGGGCCCGCGCTCACCCAGATCCCGCTCGGCACGCTGCGCCTGGTCGTCGGGGCGCTGCTGGCCGCATTCGGGCTGCAATGGCTGCGCAAGGCGATCCTGCGCTTCTCGGGCTACAAGGACCTGCACGATGAGGCGAGGGCCTATGCGCGGGAGGTCGCGGCCGCCCGGGCCGTGGCCACCGGCAGCCGGGGCGTGGTCAGCGACTGGTACGCCTTCACGCTCTCCTTTAAGGGCGTGCTGCTCGAGGGCCTTGAGGTCATCTTCATAGTGATCACGTTCGGTGACAGCCAGGGTGATCTCGGGGCCGCCACGCTGGCCGCCGTGGCGGCGGTGCTCGTCGTGACCGTGATCGGCATCGCGGTGCGCGCACCGCTGGCGCGCGTTCCGGAGAACACGATGAAGTTCGCGGTCGGCATCATGCTCACGGCGTTCGGGACGTTCTGGGGCGCCGAGGGCGCTGGCGTGCGCTGGCCAGGCAATGACATTGCGCTGCTGGTGCTTGTGCCGGTGATCGGCCTGGTGTCGCTGGGCTACGCGCTGGCGCTGCGCCAGTCCACGCCGGCCGCGGACCCGCTCAGCGCGGCCGCCGCCGTCCCGCCCGCAGCGCCGCCCCCCGCTGCTGCACCCACCGCCGTACCGCCCGGCGAGGCAGTCCGTTGAGAGCCCGGCTGCAGTCGTTCGGCGCGTTCTGGTACGACTTCGTGATCGGCGATGACTGGCGCGGCGGGGCTGTCGTGGCGGTAGCGCTGGCTCTGACGGCAGTGCTGGTGCACAGCCAGGGGGTCAACGCGTGGTGGCTGCTGCCCGCCAGCGTCCTTGCGGCGCTCGGCTGGTCGCTGCGTCACGCCACAGCCAGAAAGCACTGATCGTTGCCGGGCCCTTACTGGCGGTGCGGGTCTCCTACTGGCGGGCCGCCCTGGCCTTGTCGATGCGCTCCATCAGCTGGGCATCGCTGCGGATCTCCTCCGCGCTCGGCGAGAGCACGATCGTGGCGGTGAGGGCGAAAGATAGGACGCTGATCCCGATGATCAGCGGGAGCAGGAACCCCTCTGCCGTCGCGCCGCCCATCAGCATGCCAGTCCCGGCGTGGGCGACGGCATGGACGGTCATCGCCGCCATCCCGGTGTAGTGCATCCCGCTGACGCCCACGCCCATGATCATCGCGGCGCCCAGGGTGGACCAGACGCCGTGCAGCCGCAGTGCTGCCCAGAGCGCTGCCGTCGCGGCCACGACGCCGATAACCACCGAGAGGGCCACCACAGGCAGGTCATAGGCCATCGTGGCGGCCATCCGCATCGCCGCCATGCCCATGTAGTGCATGCTCGTCACGCCGAGCCCGGTGATCACGCCGCCGATCAGCAAGGGCCGGTAGCCGTTGCCGCCGAAGCCGACGATGAACAGCCCGATGCCGACAACGGCCACCGCGAGCAGCATGCTCAGCACGGTGATCGGGACGTTGTAGCGGATGGTCTCGCCAGGGATCGTGTACCCCAGCATCGCGATGAAGTGCATCACCCAGACCCCCGTGACGCCGATGGACACGGCGGCGAGGGCCAGCCAGCGGGCCCGTGCCCGGCCGAAGTACGCGCGTGCCCTGGTGGTGCAGCGAAGCCCGAGGAACGCTCCGAGGCACGACATCAGGTAGCCGAGCGCAGGGGTCAGCAGGCCATACGAGAAGTCATTGGGGTGCAACATCGCAGGACTTCCTGGCGTGTCAGGGGATCCAGCAGCGCACTAGTGAGTCCGCCCTGGCGAGTCACTCTTCGTTATCGAAGGTGCGAAAACCCCGCCAACAGTACTCCTGAGCCTCAGGTGATTGGGCAATTGAGCGGCAGGCGTTGCGCAACTGTGCTGAACGTGATTCGCACCCCGCCGCTCGCTGTGTGTACATTACTTGACGCATATATAAGCAAGATCATATATTAGCTGGATGCCTACGGCGTTCGAAGTCATTTCCGAGCCGCACCGCCGCCGCATCCTGGACCTGCTGCTGGAGCAGCCGCGGCCGGTCGGCGAGCTAACCGGCCTGCTCGGGCTGACCCAGCCCGGCACCTCCAGGCACCTGCGGGTGCTGCGCGAGGCCGGGCTTGTCCGGGTCAGCCGCGATGCGCAGCGGCGATGGTATGAGCTGCAGCCCGCGGCCCTTGCCGAGATCGACGCGTGGCTGCAGCCGTACCGGCGGCTCTGGGCCGGCCGGCTGGACGAGCTCGAACGCCATCTCGACAGGCCGGCCAGAAAACCAGCGGAGACTCCGGCGGGAAGCGCCGGCGAGCGCAAGGGCTCATCCACCGGCCGAAAGCGCAGGCGAAAGGGAGGCCCCGATCATGACGCAGGACAAGCATCCGGAGGCTGACGGAGTACTGGAGGCGGCCGACGGCGAGCATGCCGTGCTGCGGTTCCGCCGCCGGATCGCGTACCCGGTGGAGCGGGTATGGAAGGCGCTGACCGACCCTGCAGAGCTGATCGGCTGGTGGGGGCAGGCCGAGGTCGACCTGGTCGAGGGCGGCAAGTTCGTGCTCCGCTGGCTGAACGCCGACGACTGCGGCAACCGTGCCGAGATGCATGCGACGATCACCCGGCTGGACCCGCCGCGCCTGCTGGAGATGACGGGGGACCTGCACGGCGTGCTCCGCTGGGAGCTGCGGCCGGACGGATCCGGCACACTGCTGGCCTTCTCCAGCACCCTGGAGCTGCCGGCGGAATTCCGCACCAGGACGCTGGCGGGCTGGCACTGGCACCTGGACGCGCTGGCCGGGTTCCTTGACGGGACGTCCGCCGACCTGGTGAACGTCACGGGCTGGGATCGGGTGCATCAGCGTTATGCCTGAGCGCGCGCCCGGACGAATCCGTTCTCGTCCGTAAAGGTTTCTCGTCGGTAATGTTCTGTCAGTCAAGACCGGTGCCGCCGTCCGGCCGGGCCATGGCCCGGCATCCGGCCCGGCCGCGGCGGGTCCTTATCGCAGCAGTCGCGCGGGCAGCCTGGTCTCCGTGGCACCGCCTGCGCCGTCGTGCTCCACCCGGTAGCCGAACGCGCCCGGCCGGTCGGCCACGATCTCGGCCAGCGTGTCGTCGGCGAAATGCGCGGCCGTCCCGTCGTCGCAAGCGATCCCGCCGGGCAGGCTGCCGGCCGCCACCAGCGACTCGTACAGCGGGCGCCTGCCGGGCTCCGAGCTGTAGTGCGGGCAGTAGCTGCCTGCCAGCAGCGCGAGCCCGGCCGTGAACGGCCGCAGCGCAGGGCCGAATGAGTCCGTCGTGCCGCCCTCGAACCAGCACAGCGCGCCCGCGCTGACGCCTGCCAGGACGATGCCCCGCTCCCAAGCCTGCCGCATCACCCGGTCAAGCCCGTGCACGCGCCACACCGCCACCATATTGGCGACGCTGCCGCCGCCCACGAAGATCACGTCCTGGGACAGCAGCAGGTCCTCGGGATCGGCGACGTTAGGCATCGGGAATAGCTGCAGGTGGCTGGGGTGCGCCGCGATAGCGGACAGCCACGAGTACATCCGCACGAACGTGCCGGGATCGTCGCCCATCGCCGTGTTCAGCACGCAGGCACGCGGACTGCGCCGCCCCGACAGCTCCAGCGCGTGCCCGACCAGCCTGGGCAGCGCCGCCGGGTCCGCGCCGGTGCCCCCGAGCCCTCCGATGGCGAGCACATGCCGCCGTCCGTCCGCTGCCATGCCGCCGCACGTTACCGTGGCCGGGGTGACTGATTGCCTGTTCTGCCGCATCGTGGCCGGCACGGTGCCCGCGCAGATCGTGCTGGACGACGAGGCGGCAGTGGCGTTCCTCGACGCCCGGCCGGTGTTCAAGGGCCATGTGCTGGTGGTGCCGAGGCAGCATTACGAGACGCTGCCGGACCTGCCGGCCGATCTGGTCGGCCCGCTGTTCAGCCGGGTACAGCGGCTGAGCGCGGCAGTCCTGCCCGCGTTCGGCGCGCAGGGCAGTTTCGTCGCGCTGAACAACACCGTCAGCCAGAGCGTCCCGCACCTGCACGTGCATGTGGTGCCCCGCACTCGCGGCGACGGGCTGCGCGGCTTCTTCTGGCCGCGGGTGAAGTACGCGAGCGACGACGAGGCGGCCGGCTATGCCCGGCGCCTCCGCGACGCCCTGGAATCCGCCTGAGCCGCCTGCCCGGGTGTCCAGCGCGAGCGGCCTGCACGGGCATCAAGTGCCCCAGTAGTCACTTTCACCGCAGCAGCATCGTGCTTTGGGATAACGGTTACGATCCGGCCGGCGGAAACCGGCGCAATCGTAACCGCTCATCTGATCACGCCGCCGCGGGCGGCGACCGGTCAGCTCAGGGCGAGGACCACGAGGCAGACAGCGGCGGCGACCTCGGTCAGCGCGCCGAGCACATCGCCGGTGATGCCGCCGAGACGGCGGACCGCGAGCCAGGTCACCGCCAGCGAGGCAGCGAGTCCCGCCGCGACAGCTACCGTAAAGATCCAGCCGAACGCGGCGCCCCCCACCAGTGCCGCCACCGTGAGCACGGCCGGGATGGCGGGATGCACCGTGCCGGCCACCAGCGCGCCCAGGCCCTCGCTGCGAGCGGCGGGCACGCCATGCCGGCAGGCCCAGGTCAGCGCCAGCCGCCCGGTGATGGCGGCGGCGATCACCGAGGTCACGCCCCGGCCCAGCGCATCGGCCTGGGTCAGCGCCGCGAGCTGGAGCAGCACGGTCAGCACTAGGGCGGCGACGCCGAACGGGCCGATGTCGGACCGCCGCATGATGGCCAGCGCCTCGTCAGCTGGCTTGCGGCTGCCGAGCCCGTCCGCGAAGTCAGCCAGGCCGTCCAGATGCAGGCACCTGCTCAGGGCCGCGAGCACGATGATGGCGAGCATCGCGCCGAGCAGCGGTCCGGCATGCCAGTACCGCTGGAAGATGTACAGCACCAGGGCCGCGGCGCAGCCGAGCAGCAGGCCGATCACCGGCGCCCAGACCATGGCGGCGCCCGCGGCGGGCCGGGAAGGCGGCTCGTCGGCTTTGCCGCGCGGCAGCGGGATCGCGGTGAGCAGTGTGACGGCGAGGCGGAATCCGGGCCAGAGCATAACGACCTAGGGTAGGTGCGGCCAGCTCGCCGCAGTGCCGATTCGCCTTGGGTGCTGGCTGCTCGCGCTCATCTCACCGCCCCTGCTGGACGAACTGCTCACTCTGATCGACGACCATGGCCGCCACATCGGCATCGGCGCCGAGCGCCGGGTCCAGCGCGCCGAGGACACGCGGCACGGCCGCGCCGAGCGGACCCGCAGCCAGCGGGACCACCTCGGCGGCCCGCGTGTCGCGGATGGGCGCGCCGAGGCCGCGCAGGTGACAGACCCAGGCGGCCAGCACGCGCGTCGCGCCGGCGGGCACCAGGCCCGCCGCGCGCTCGGCGCGCAGGACCGGCAAGATGCGGATCGGGAGCTTCTGCGAGCCGTCGGCGGCGATCCGGTCCAGCCGGTCGTGCATCCGCGCGTTGGCGAAGCGCGCCAGCAGCGCGGCGCGGTACGCGGCCACGTCCGCGGCGGCGCCCCCGGCGGCACCTGCGGCGGCACCGGCGGCGGGCTGGTCCAGGTGCGGCGACGCCACTGCCCACCATTCCTCCAGCCAGGACCGGCACGTCTCGTCAGCCACCGCCCCGGCCACGGTCGCGTGGCCCCGGATGGACCCGGCATAGGCCAGCAGCGAGTGCGCGCCGTTGAGCAGCCATAGTTTGCGGTGCTCGTACGGCGTCACGTCGTCGGTGAACGTCGCGCCGGCGTCCTCCCAGCGCGGCCGCCCGGCCGGGAACGCGCCGCTGAGCACCCACTCGTGAAACGGCTCGCTGACGACGGGACAGCGGTCGTCGAACCCCGTGCGCTCGAGCACGGTGCGGGCGTCCTGCGGCGTCGGTCGGGGCGTGATCCGGTCGACCATCGTGGTCACGACGGTCACCGAGTCCCTGAACCACGCGGCCAGATCGGCATGGACGAGCCCGGCCAGGTCGCGGACGACCTGCTCCGCCAGCGCGCCGTTACCGGGCGCGTTGTCGCAGGGGACGAGTGCGAGCGCGCCCGCGCCGGCCCGCCGCCGGGCCGCGATCCCGGCGACCAGGCGCCCGGGAGCGGTCCGCACGAGCCCGGTGGGGTCGCTGCGCAGCGCCTCGATGTCGGCCTGGACGTCGGGGCGGCCGACGTCCAGACCGCCGCCGGCGCCGCGGAGATACCCGGCCTCGGTCACCGTGATCGTGACCGCGGCCAGCTCCGGGGCCTCGAAGTAGCGCAGCCACGCATCGTGGTCGGCTACGGCGTGGGCCCGGGACAAGCTGCTCAGCACCTCGAACCGGTCTTCGTCGCCGGCCCGTGACACCAGCGTGTAGAGCCCTTCCTGCTCGTTCAGCTCATCGACAAGGGGAGGGCTGCTGGTCCCGGTGAAGGCCGCGATCCCCCAGTCCGCGGCGTCCGGGGCGTGCTCGGTGTACCAGCACTGGTGGGCGCGGAAGAAGTTGCCGAGCCCCAGGTGGACCAGGCGCACTGGCGCGGTGGCGCGGCCCTGCCCGGCGGTTCGCGACAGCCGCGGGGAGCTCACAGCTTGAACGCCGCGGCCGGGCGGCCGGTGACGAGGTCGACCGCGGTCTCGACGGCCTCGTCCTCGTCGAGCCGGTGCTCGGCCACCAGCCGCGCGAGGACGCCCGCGTCGATACGGCGCGACATGTCATGCCGGGCGGGTATCGAGCAGAACGCCCGGGTGTCGTCGACGAAGCCGGACGTACGCGAGAAACCGGCTGTCTCGGTCACCGCGGCACGGAAGCGCCGGATGGCGTCGGGGGCGTCGAGGAACCACCACGGCACGCCGACGTACACGCAGGGATAGAACCCGGCCAGCGGCGCGAGCTCGCGCGACCACACGGTCTCGTCGGCGGTGAAGGCGACCAGGTGGAAGCCCGGATGCGTGCCGAAGCGCTCCAGCAGCGGGCGCAGCGCGTCGGTAAACTCGACGCGGATCGGGATGTCATGGCCGGTGTCCGGCCCGAACCGCTCGCAGGTGGGCCGGTGATGGCCGCGGCGCACGCCGGGATGCAGCGTCATCACCAGCCCGTCATCGCAGGACATCCGGGCCATCTCCAGCAGCATGTGCCGTCGGAACGCCGCTGCCTCCTCGCCCGTGGCCGCACCGGCCAGCGCCGCGCGGTAGATGCGCGCCGCCGCGGCGGGCTCGAGCGGGTCGGTCCGCACGTCGGCGTGGCTGTGGTCGGCCGAGGTCGCGCCGTGGGCGATGAAATGCCGCCGCCGCTCCTCCAGCGCGCGCACGTAACCCGCGTAATCGCCCGTGTCGGCCTTCGCCGCCTCGCCCAGCCGGGCGACCGCGGCAGGCCACCCTGGCTGCGCCGGCTCCAGATAGCGGTCCGGGCGGAACGTCGGGATCACGCGACCCGGCCAGGCCGGGTCGGCGTTTAGCGCGGCGTGCGCCGCGAGGTCGGAGCAGGGGTCGTCAGTGGTGGCGAGGACCGTGATGCGGAACCGGCCGAACAGCGCCCGCGGGCGGTAGGCATCCTGCCCGAGGCACTCGGCCACCTGGTCGTAGAGCGCGTCGGCCGTCTCCTTCGACGGCCGCGTGGTGACGCCGAAGATGCCGGCCAGCGCTGCCTCCAGCCAGAAGCGCACCGGCGTGCCCCGGTACAGGTGCCAGCGTTCGCACAGCAGCCGCCAGGCGGCCCGCGACGCGCCTTCGGAGAGCGGGCCCTGCCCGACGCCGAGGGCGTCGAGCCCGACCCCGTCGGCGTGCAGCAGCCGGGTCACGTAGTGGTCGGGCGTCACGAGCAGCGCCGCCGGATCCGGGAACGGCTCGTCGTCGAGCAGCAGCCGCGGGTCGACGTGGCCGTGCGGGGAGATCACCGGCAGGTCGCGCACCGCCGCGTACAGCCTCCGCGCGATCGCGCGCTCGCCGGGCGCCGCGGGCAGCAGCTGATCCGGGTGCGCCATCGGCGCCGACCGGGGCGCATCCATACTGCGATAGTAAAGGTGAGCCTTTTTAGCTGGCCCGGGCAGCCCTCGCGGCCGGGAACGCCGGCCAGCGGACGTGGGGTGACATGGCCGAAACGGCGGCCACCGGAGTAGCGCAGGCCGGCGGGCCGCACGGCGTCCTGACTGAGGATGAGATCCGGGCGTTCGTGCACGACCAGCTCCGGGCCGCGCACCTGGACGGGCGCAGCGTTTGCGTGCTCGTGCCCGATGGCACCCGCAGCTGCCCGCTGCCGCTGCTGGTATCGGCGATCCACGGCGTCCTGCACGGCCGCGTCAGCCGCCTGACGGTACTCGTCGCACTCGGCACCCACGCCGCGATGAGCGAGCAGGCGCTCGCCGCGCACCTGGGCTACGCCGCCGGTGCCGTGGCCGGCCGCTATCCATCGACGACCGTGCTCAACCACGCCTGGTGGGATCGCTCGACCTTCGCGAATGTCGGAGCCATCGGCGCCGGCCGGATCGCCGAGCTGTCCGGCGGCATGCTGCGCCACACCGTGCACGTGCGCATCAACCGCGCCGTGATCGAGCACGACGTCACGATCATCGCCGGGCCGGTGTTCCCGCACGAGGTCGCGGGCTTCTCCGGCGGCAACAAGTACCTCTTCCCCGGGGTCTCGGCCGGGGAGCTCATCGACGTGTCGCACTGGCTGGGCGCGCTGATCACGAGCGCGAAGACCATCGGTACCCGCGGGATCACCCCGGTCCGCGCGCTCATCGACGAGGCCGCGTCGATGGTCCCCGGCGAACGGCTCGCGCTCTGCGTCGTGACGAAATCCCGCACGCAGGACCTGCACGCCATGACATTCGGTGATCCGTCAGCGGCCTGGGCGGCGGCGGCGGACGTATCCGCCGAGACGCACATCCGCTACCTCGACGCCCCGGTGCGCCGGGTCCTGTCGCTGATCCCGGCCAGATACGGCGACATGTGGACCGGTGCCAAGGGTTTCTACAAGGTGGAGCCCATCGTGGCCGACGGCGGCCAGGTTGTGCTGTACGCCCCGCACATCCGCGAGATCGCCGCCACGCACCCGGCGATCGCGCAGATCGGCTATCACTGCCGGGATTACTTCGTCCAGCAGTGGGACCGCTTCAAGGACCTGCACTGGGGCGACCTCGCGCACTCCACGCACCTGCGAGGCGCGGGAACCTACGACGAGATCCGCGGCGAATGCGACCGGGTGACGGTCACCCTGGCCACCGGTATCCCCGAGGATGTCACCCGCGCGGTCAATCTCGGCTACCTCGACCCGGCGGAGATCGACCCGGCGGCGTGGGCAGCCGACCCGGAGACGCTCGTCGTGCCCGACGCCGGCGAGGACCTTTACCGCCTGCGCTGAACCAGGCCGGCAGTGCCTGGCCGGCAGTTCCAGGCCGCCTGCGCTGAACCCCGGCAAGGCCTGGCCGGCAGNNCCCGGGCCGGCTTATCGTGGTTCTTATGGCCGAGTACTGGTCGATCGAGGTATTCGACGACAAGCTTCCGGCCTCTCAGTGGCGGCAGTCTTACGGTGCCGCCCTGGTCGAGGCCGCGATCTCGCACGGCGCCATCGGATGGGACTGGATTCAGAGCCGGTGGGGCGTCGTCTTCGAGGTCAATTTCAGCGACGACGCGCAGTGGGAAGCATTCCGCGCGCTCCCTGCCGTCCGGGCCGCGCTGGACGCGGTACCCGACCCGGTCAACGGCCTGCTGGTCTACCGGGGCCGCGGCGGCGCATCCGGCGCATCGTCCCCGCGGCGCCCGCGGCCGGTCCCGAGCGCGGATGCCGTCGCGCTGCCGGCGCCCGAGACCGAGTATCTGCACGTGACATCTGCCCTGATGCCAGACCCCGACGGCTATCTAGCCCCCACTGTGTAAGCACTCCGCCCCGGGACGGTGCAGGATGGGGGCATGAGGGATACCAGAGCCTCGGCTGGCGGCATGCGGTCAGCGATCGAGCGAAGCGGGTACTACCCGGGAGTGGTCTCCGACGCGGTCTCGGCGGCCCTCGGGCATGAGCCCGTCGTGTCGTACGTCGTGCACCACGACGCGCTATTCGATCCCGGGATGGAAGTGCGGCGCCATATGACGGTGCTGGTGCTCACGCCCACCCGGCTCGTCTTCTCGCACACCGACGAGCACCCGCCCGACGATGCAGACTCCCGCCCGCAGGCCGAGACCAGCACCGAGGCTGTCCGGTTCTCCCAGATCTCGTCGGTGGCGGTCACCCGCGTGGTGCCCGATCCCGCTTCCTACGTGCCCGGCGTCACGATGCCTACCGAGGTCGTGCTGACCATCGGCTGGAACGTGCTCTCGCACGTGGAGCTAGAGCCGGCGCACTGCGGCGACGAGAACTGCGAGGCAGATCACGGCTACACCGGCACGATCACCGCGGACGACCTGGCGATGCGGGTGAGCGAGGCGGCCGACGGGGAGGACGCGGTGCGCGAGGTCCTGGCGTTCGGCCAGGCCCTGTCCGAAGCCACCAGCCGCATCTAAGCGCCGATGACAGATCAGCCGGCGACTGCACCGACCCTGCCGCGCTATGGCGAGGCTTCCCTGGCCGATCTGGCTTCGTCGCTGCTCGCGTCGCTCGGCGTCGGCGGCCCGAACCCGCTCGGCCTGCCCCCGGCAAGCCGGGCCTGCCTGCTGATCGTGGACGGCCTCGGCTGGGAGCTGCTGCGGGATCATCCGGCGGCGGCGCCGTTCCTCTCCGAGCTCGCCACGGCCGGGCGCCCGCTGACAGCCGGCTTCCCCGCCACGACGGTCACCAGCCTGAGTTCGCTGGGCACGGGCAGGCCGCCCGGCCAGCACGGGATGTTCGGCTACCAGGTGGCGGTGCCCGGGCACGACAGGCTGCTCAACGCGCTGCGATGGGATCGCAGGGTAGATCCGATGGGCTGGCAGCCGGGCTCCACGATCTTTGAACGGGCCACCGAGGCCGGCGTCGCCGCCTTCCGGGTGGCGCCGGGTGCCTTCCGCGGGACTGGGCTGTCCGTCGCTGTCATGCGCGGCGCGGATTACCGGGTCGCGGACAGCCTCGGCGCTCTCGTCGCCCAGTCGGCGACCGCGCTGAAAGAATCAGACCGGGCGCTGGTGATGGCCTACTACGGCAAGCTTGACTCGACCGGCCATAGCTGCGGCTGCACCTCCGATGCCTGGCGTTACCAGCTAGGGCATGTCGACAAGCTGGCCGAGCAGCTGGCCTCGGCGCTGCCGCAGGGCACGGTGCTGCACGTGACTGCCGATCACGGCATGGTGGACGTCTCGCCGCAGGACCGGATCGACGTGGACGCCATCCCGGAACTGCGCGAAGGGGTCGCGCTGCTGGGCGGCGAGCCGCGAGCCAGGCACGTGTACGCGGAGCCAGGGGCGGCGGCCGATGTGCTCGCGGCGTGGCGCGAGATCCTGGGCGCCAGGGCGTGGGTTGCGTCCAGGGACGAGGCGATCGGGGCAGGCTGGTTCGGCGAGGTTGCCGAGCGCCTGAAGGCCAGGATCGGCGACGTGATCGCCGCGCCTGCCGGGCCATGGGCCATAGTGGCGGGAAGAACCGAGCCGCACGAGTCGGCGCTAGTCGGCATGCATGGCTCGCTGACCACGGCGGACCAGCTGGTGCCGCATCTGGTCCTGGCCGAAACATGACGACGCCGGCCCGGAGCGGCCGGCGCAGGAGAGGGGTAACGGTGCCGCGCACGGACTATGAGCAGCTGCCGGAGGATCTTCCGGTACCGCAGGACGACGGCGCCGCGGCCCACCTGCCCGGCACCGAGATGCCCTCGGTGACCATGACCGCGACGACCGGCGAGCCCGTCGACCTGTCCCGGGCCGGCCGTCCGCGGGCCGTCGTGTACATCTACCCGAGGACGGGCCAGCCGGGCGTGCCGCTGCCCGAGGGATGGAACGAGATTCCCGGCGCCAGGGGCTGTACGCCCGAGTCGATGGGCTTTCGCGATCACTACGCGGAACTCACCGCGCTGGGCGCCGAGGTGTACGGCCTGTCCAGCCAGGACGGCGATTACCAGGGCGAGCTCGCGGCCCGGCTGGCGCTGCCCTACCCGCTGCTGTCCGATCCGGGCCTGGTGCTGGCGGCCCGGCTCGGCCTGCCCACGTTCACGGCCGGGGGAGAGCGGCTCTACAAGCGGCTCACCCTCGTGCTGAACGGCGGCCGCATCGAGCACGCCTTCTATCCGGTCTTCCCGCCTGACGCCCACGCCCAGGAAGTCGTCGACTGGCTGCAGCGGGCTACCTGAGCCGAAATGGAGAGGTTATCCCCAGCATGAACGCCGCGGTCAGCCCGCTGGTCGACGCCGCGCGACTGGCGGCCGAGCTTGCCGGGGATTCCGCTCCCGTGCTGCTGGACTCCCGCTGGCGACTCGGCGGCCCGCCGGGGGCCGAAAGTTACCTGGCTGGGCACCTGCCCGGGGCCGCCTTCGTCGACCTGGACGGCGATCTTGCCGGTCCGCCAGGCGGCGGGGGCAGGCACCCGCTGCCGGACTCAGCCACCTTCCAAGCGGCAATGCGGCGAGCCGGGGTGAGCGAGGGCCGGCCCGTGGTCGCCTACGACGACGGCGACTCGATCGCGGCCGCCCGCGCCTGGTGGACGCTCCGCTACTTCGGCCATGATCAGGTGCGCGTGCTCGACGGCGGGTTCAGCGCATGGGTGGCGGCCGGGCTGCCGGTGACGGCGGGCGGGCCGGCCACGGCGGGCGGCCCGGTGACCGCTGACGGCCCGGCGAGGCCGGCCCCAGCAGGCGGTGACTTCACCGCCGTGCCGGGCGGCATGCCCGTCCTTGATGCGGATGGAGCGGCCGAGCTCGCCCGGTCCGGCGTCCTGCTCGACGTCAGGGCCGCAGAGCGCTACCGGGGCGAGACCGAGCCGATCGACCCGGTGGCCGGCCACATTCCCGGCGCGCTGAGCGCACCGGTCACTGGCAGCATGACGGCCGACGGCCGGTTCCGCTCACCTGCCGAGCTAGGCGACCGGTTCGCCGCTCTTGGCGCTATCGCCGGCCGGCCGGCCGGCGCGTACTGCGGCTCGGGCGTCACCGCGGCGCACGAGGTGCTCGCGCTCGCCCTGGCGGGCGTGCCCGCCGCGCTCTATGTCGGATCCTGGTCCGGCTGGCTGGCCGATCCCGGCCGCCCGGTCGCCACCGGACTGGACCCCGGTTAGCCCGGCGGCGGGGCGAAGTCCCGCCCGGGCCGTCGGCAGCTCGCGGCATCCCGATGGAAGGGCGCATCGCATGAGTGAAGGCGCACCGAAGTTGACTGCGGAGCTGATCGTGGACAGCGCCGTGCCCTGTTATCCGGTGCTCTCCCCGGACAGCCGCTGGGTCGCCTACGCGGTGGCCGCGAAGAGCATGCAGGAACCTCCGCTCAGCGGGCTGTGGGTCGCCGCTGCTGATGGAAGCTCACCGCCCAGGAAGCTGACCGCTGTTACTGCGCGGGATTGCGTCCCGCGGTGGGCGCCCGACTCGTCGTCGCTCTTCTTCGGGTCAGACCGGCAACTGCACCGGATACGACTCGACGGTGGTGAGGCCGAGGCACTGACCACCTGGCGAAGCGGGATCACCGACTGCTGGCCGCTCGCCGACGGCGAGGTGGTCGCCGTGGTCGCCGTTGATGAGCCGACCGAGGATGACGAGCGCAGGCAGGCCGAGCGCGACGACGCTGTGGTGTGGGGAGAGCGGGTGCCCTACAGCCGGTTGCGTCTGCTCGATCTCGGCACCCGCGTGCTGCGCGTGCTGGACGGACTCGGTGACCGGCATGTCGTTGAGGTGGTCCAGCGGCCGGACGGCGGCCCGCTGGCAGTGATCAGCTGGGCTACTCCGGAGATCGAGCCCGGCGCTTCCACCGCCGAGCTGCACACGGTCGATCCGGGGACCGGAGCGGTCCAGGATCTGGGCCGGGTTGAGCTGGAGGCGTGCTCGCCCGCCTGGTGGAGCGCCGCCGGCGGCTGGCACCTGGCCTACCTGGCGTATACCCCTCCTAGCCTGGTTGGCCTGGCGGTCTTCGACGTCACCGTGCCCGCGGCCGGTGCCGCAGGGGAGCATCGCAACATGACCGCAGGCATGACCGTCTGCCCGACCCACCTGGTGCAGGTCGCGGACGATGCGCCGCTGGCGCTGTTCGCCGACGGGCTCGACACCGCGATTTACCGGCTCGACCCCGGCACACAGCGATTCCAGCGGGTGTCCACCAGGGCCGGCCGCCTGGATGCGCTGTCCGTGAGCCGCTCGGGTGAGGTGGTCGCCGTGCTGGCCAGCACCTCCTACGAGCCGGAAGACGTCCATGCCGGACCTCCCCGCGGTCCGCTCGTCCGGCTCAGCGACACCAGGCCGGAACTGCGCCGGATCAGGTGCGGAACTCAGGAGCGCCTGTCCTACAAGGCGAGCGACGGGCTCGACCTGGACGGGCTGTTGATCCTGCCGGTCGGCAAGAGCCGGGAGGACGGCCCGTTCCCGCTCATCACCATGGTGCACGGCGGTCCCTATGACCGGCACGCCGACGAGTTCTATGCCGGCTTGTTCTCTCCCGGGCAGTGGCTCGCGACCGCGGGATATGCGGTCTTCCTGCCCAACCCGCGGGGCGGCTCGGGCCATGGCCATGAGTTCGCGGCGGCGGTCGCGGGCAGGGTCGGCCTCGAGGAATGGACCGACATCGTCAGCGGGATCGACCTGCTGATCGCCGACGGGGTCGCGGACCCGGACCGGCTCGGGATCGGCGGGCACAGCCACGGCGGATTCATGGCCGCGTGGGCGATAGGGCAGACCGGCCGGTTCAAGGCCGCGCTGATGGGCGCCGGGATCAGCGACTGGGGAATGCTGGTTGCCACCGGCCACTTCGGAACCTCGGAGGCAATTTTCGGCGGCAGCTGCGGCTGGGAGGGACCAGGCCCGCACCGCCACGATCAGCTCAGCCCGATCTCGTATGCCTCGAAGGTCCGCACGCCGGTACTGATCCTGCACGGCGAGGACGACACGAACGTCCCGCTCGGCCAGTCGACATACTTCCACCGCGCGCTGTACCGATACGGGGTAGAGCACGAGTTCGTCGTCTACCCGCGGGAAGGACACGGGAGCAGGGAGCGCAACCACCAGCTCGACTTGCTCCGCCGTACCCGCGCATGGTTCGACCGGTGGCTCGGTGACCCGGCACCGGACCGGGACCCGATCTGACCGAGCCAACGTCCCGTACTTTAACTCCTGGGAGCCTGGCGGAGCGTCAGGCGGCATCCTAGATCTCGCCAACCGGGTCGCTCGCGCCGTGGCTCGGCTCTGGGATCATGCGTCCATGGCTGATAAGCCCGATCGTGATCATCATCTTGATGTCCCTGTGGCGCCGCAGGGGCCCCGGACCGGGCAGGTAGCGCTGGTCACCGGGGGCTCGGCGGGACTGGGCCTGGCAATCGCCAGAGCCTTCGCCGACGCTGGCTCCGGCGTTGTGCTTGCCAGCCGGTCGGCTGCACGCTGCGCGCACGCCGCTGCCCGGCTGTCTGCCGAAACTGGGCGCACCGTGCAAGGCCGCGCCTGTGATGTCACCGACGAGCGCGCCGTCGCGAGTCTCGTCGAAGGAGTCCTCATCGACCAGGGTCGGCTCGACGTGCTCGTGACCAGTGCTGGCGTGCAGGCTCGCGGGAACGTTGATGAGCTCGGAGTCGCGGCTCTGCGCGCCTGTCTGGAGGTCAACGTGGTAGGAACCTGGCTGGCCTGCCGCGCCGCAGCGAAGCCGATGCGCGCAGCCGGATACGGCCGCATCCTGACCCTCGCCAGCGCGCTCGGCCTGGTCGGCGCCGCCGGCCGGTCGGGCTACGCGGCGAGCAAGGGCGCCGTCGTCCAGCTCACCCGGAGCCTCGCAGTCGAACTCGCCGGAACTGGGGTTACGGTCAACGCGCTCGCCCCGGGCCCGTTCCGCACCCCGCTCAACACCGGCATGGACCACGATCCGCAGGTCCGGCGCTTCCTCGCCGCCGACGTGCCCCTCGGCCGCTGGGCCGCGCCCGAGGAACTCGCCGGCGCAGCGCTGCTGCTCACCGACCCGGACTCCAGCTATCTCACCGGTGCCGTCCTGCCCGTCGATGGCGGCTGGACCGCACACTGAACCGGCCCATCACAGATGAGGGTGTAGCGGTCGGCGGCGCGTTCGACAGCGACACGGCAACCGGCATGATGCCGGCTGCGCAACGCGTCGCCGGCGTGCTAACGTCTTGGCGATCGTGATCCATCGGCAGGAGGTGAGTCCCATGAACGCAGTATCCGCAGTGGGTGCTCCGCTGCAGTCCACGATCGCGCGACTGAGGTAGTCGCCACCGGGAGCGCCCGCCAGGCAACTCGCGAAAGGCGACTCCCATGAACACAACACCTTTTTCAACTCTGCACTTCACCTCGACGACGGCCCCCGGCCGGCCGAGGTCCGGCCAGGATCAGCTGCAGGCCGACGCCACAAGGCGGGTGCGCGCCGCGGGTGAGCGAGCGCTGGTCCTCGGTGGTGGCGGATCGGCAGGCAATGCTTGGTTGATCGGCGTCATTGCCGGCCTGTTTGATGCCGGGTTGGATGTGACCGAGGCCGATCTGATCATCGGGACGTCGGCCGGATCGACGGCCGCTGCCCAGATAACTAGCGCGAGCCCGACCCAACTGCTTGCCGGCATCCTTTCCGCTGCGCCCCAGCAACGGACTGGTCCGGTCGGATCCGACGGCGGGCGCGTTCCCATTGGGCCGGCGGCCGACCATATGCGGAGGACGAGCGAGATCATCGCCGCCGCTGAGGATGCGGCCGACATGCGCCGTAGACTGGGTGCGGCGGCGCTCGAGATGGATGCCGCGTCGGACGGCTCCGGGCAAACGCGGTGGCGCGCTACGGTCGCCGCTCGGCTGCCCAGTCAGCGCTGGCCGCAGCGATCGGTGCTGATCGTGGCTGTCGATGCCCATACCGGTGAACCGGTCGTGTTCGACCGCCACAGCGGAGTCGACTTGGCGGACGCCGTCGCCGCCAGCTGTGCCAACGGCTTCGGTGTCCCTCCCTACGGTATCGGCGACAGCCGGTACATCGACGGCGGCTACCGACGATCCAGCGAGAATGCCGATCTGGCAGCCGGATACGGGCGGGTGCTGGTGCTGTCACCACTTGGCGGCAGAACACGGGCGCCGCTGGAGTGGGGCATGCATCTTGCAGCACAGGCCGGCGAACTACGCGCCCGCGGCAGCAGAGTCGAAACCGTCCTCCCGGACAGCGACTCCCGCAACGCATTCGGCAGCAATCTGATGGATCTGTCGACGCGTCCGCCCGCCGCTCGAGCCGGTTACGGCCAAGGCAGAGCCCTTGCCGGG
>PMSW01000107.1 GCA_003168215.1 Actinomycetota bacterium | reverse complement strand
GTCGGCTACGGCTGCACCACCTGCATCGGCAACTCGGGCCCGCTGCCCGAGGCGGTCAGCGAGGCCGTCGCGCGCAATGATCTCGCCGTCGTCTCCGTGCTGTCCGGTAACCGGAACTTCGAGGGCCGGATCAACCCGGACGTGAAGATGAACTATCTCGCCTCCCCGCCGCTGGTCGTCGCCTACGCGCTGGCCGGCACGATGGACATCGACCTGACCACGGAGCCGCTCGGCACCGGCGCCGACGGCAAGCCAGTGTACCTGGCCGACCTGTGGCCGTCCGCGGAGGAAGTGGCCGGCATCGTGCACGGCGCGGTCGCGGCGGAGATGTTCACCCGCGGCTACGCCGACGTGTTCGCCGGCGACGACCGCTGGCGCGAGCTGGAAGTGCCGCCCGGCGACGTGTTCGCCTGGGACCCGGAGTCCACCTACGTGCGCAAGCCGCCTTACTTCGACGGGATGCCAGCCGAGCCGGAGCCGGTCACCGACGTCCACGGCGCCCGCGTGCTCGCGCTGCTCGGCGACTCGGTCACCACCGATCACATCTCCCCGGCCGGCGCCATCAAGAACGACAGCCCGGCGGGTGACTACCTCCGGGGCCACGGGGTGCAGCGGCGCGACTTCAACACCTACGGGTCGCGGCGCGGCAACCACGAGGTGATGATCCGCGGCACGTTCGGCAACATCCGGCTGCGCAACCAGCTCGCGCCCGGCACCGAGGGCGGTGTCACGATCAAGCTGCCGGACGGCGGGCCGATGTCGATCTACGAGGCATCCGCGCAGTACATCGCCGAGGGCACCCCGCTGATCGTGCTCGGCGGCAAGGAGTACGGGTCAGGGTCGTCGCGGGACTGGGCGGCCAAGGGCACCGCGCTGCTCGGGGTCCGCGCGGTGCTGGTGGAGTCGTTCGAGCGGATTCACCGCTCCAACCTGATCGGCATGGGCGTGCTGCCGCTGCAGTTCAGCCCCGGCGAGTCGGTCGCGTCACTCGGCCTGACCGGGCACGAGGTGTTCGACGTGCTCGGCATCGAGGCAATGAACGAGGGCGAGACGCCGCGTGAGGTGACGGTGCGCGCCGACGGCCGCGAGTTCCGCGCCGTAGTCAGGATCGATACCCCCGGTGAGGCCGAGTACTTCCGGCACGGCGGGATCATGCAGTATGTCCTGCGGTCGCTTATCGCCAGCGGCTGATACCCAGGAGGCCACCGTTACCAGCACTGGCCGCGCTGGCGGGACCGGCCGCGCTGGCGGGACCGGCGGGACCGGCGGCGCTGGCGGGACCGGCCGTCGCGGGCTCGGCGCCGCCCTGCTGGTGGCCGGGATCATCGCGCTCGCCTTCAACCTGCGGGCCGCGATCACCAGCCTGCCGCCGCTTTTCCCGGAGATGTCGGACACGCTGCACCTGTCATCGGCCGCGCTGGCGGCCTTGGCGGCCGCGCCGGCGCTGTGCTTCGGGGTGTTCTCGCCCGTCGCAGCCCCGCTGAGCCTGCGATTCGGCGAGGAGCGGGTGCTCGGCTCGGCGGTCGTGCTGCTCGCCGCCGGGCTGGTGCTGCGCAGCGTCGCGCCGCTGGTGCTGCTCTTTCCCGGCACGATCGTCGCGGCCGGGTCGATCGCGATGATAAACGTGCTGCTGCCAAGCCTGGTGAAGCGCCGCCGGCCCGATCAGGCCGGCCTGCTGATCGGGCTCTACCTGATGTCCCTGTCGGCAGGCGCGATCGTCGGCTCGCTGGTCGCAGTTCCCGTTTTCACCGCGGCAGGAGGCCAGAACGGGGCCATTCGGCTCGCTCTCGGCCTCTGGGCACTGCCTGCGATGGTGGCTGCCGTGGCGTGGTTTCCGCAGCTGCGTTATCGCGCGCTGCCGGACGCCAGGGTGCGCAGCGGTGCCGAGCCAGCTGGCGGGCTGCCGCCCGGCATCGCGCCGTCCCGTGCCGGGCTGCCGCCGCCCCGTGCCGGGCAGCCGCCGGGCGCGGCTGGCAACCACGGTGTGCTGGCGATGGCCAGGTACGCGCTGGCCTGGCAGGTAGCTGCCTTCATGGGGCTGCAGAGCTTCCTCTACTACGCCACGCTTTCCTGGTTCCCGACCATGTTCCGTGACCGGGGCGCCAGCGCCGTGCACGCCGGCGACCTGCTAGCCCTGATGAACCTCGGCAACGCGGTGACGGCGATGCTGCTGCCCGTGCTCGCGCACCGGGCCAAGGACCAGCGCGTCCTGGTGGCCGCCTCGACGGTGGCGACGAGCGCTGGCCTGGCGGGCGCAGCGTTCGCCCCGCTCGGCTCGGCCGCTGGGTGGGTACTGCTGCTCGGCCTCGGCCAGGGCGCAACGCTCGGCCTGGGGATCTTCCTCACCATGGCGCGCGCACCGGATCCGGCGACAGCGGCGTCCCTGTCCGGTTTCGCGCAGGGCGGCGGCTACCTCCTGGCCGCCACCGGCCCGCTCCTCGTCGGCTTCCTGCACTCGGCGACCGGGGGGTGGGCAATCCCCGTCGGGGCGCTGCTCGGGGTTGCTGCCGTGCAGGTGACGATCGGCTGGCTGGCCGGCCGCAACCTGACCGTCCCGCAGTCGTCCGTGCCATCGCGCGGACTCATCAGCAAGCCAGGGTGAGTTCCGCGACCGGTCAGGCTGGCTGGCCGGCTTCGGGCAGGCCGGTGAGTCCCGCGCTGATCTCCCAGAGCCGCCGTGCCGTCGCCTGGTTCCGGGCCGCGCGTGCCGGGGTACGAAGCTCGCGCTTGACGTAGTACCCGCCCGTCGCGCTCTCGACGTCTGGCGAACTCGCGAGGTAGATGACGGTGCCTGCGGCCTGGTCGGCGGTGATCAGGAAGCGGCGGCCCAGGTCCAGGCCGAACCTGACCAGCGAGCTGCCATCGCGGCCGAACCCGGTGTTCACCAGCCCGGGATGCAGGCAATTTGCCGTTACCCCGGTGCCCGCCAGCCGGCTCGCTAGTTCGGTGGTGAACAGGATGTTGTCCAGCTTGCTGTTGCAGTAGGCGCGCCAGCCGCCGTAATGCTGCTCCAGCTGCAGGTCGGCGAGGTCTAGCCGGGCAGAGCGGTGCGCGGCGGACGACACGGTGATCACCCTGGCGGGCGCGCTTGCCACCAGCTTCTCGCGCAGCAGATTGGTCAGCAGGAACGGCGCCAGGTGGTTGAGCGCGAAGGTGTACTCGAAGCCGTCGGCGCTGATCCGGCGATCACCGAGCACCAGGCCGGCGTTGTTGATCAGCACATCGAGCCGGTCCAGGCGCGCCAGCCGGCCGGCCAGATCACGCAATTCCTGCAGGGACGAGAGGTCGGCGATCTCCAGCCGGGACTGGCCGGCCCCGGCCATGGCAGCCACTTCCGCGAGAGCCGCCTCGCCGCGGGCCTTGTCACGGCAGATCATGATGACATCGGTGCCGAGCCCGGCCAGCGCCAGCGAGGTTGCCTTGCCGATCCCCGAGCTTGCTCCGGTGACTACGCAGACTTTGCCGTTCATCGGCCTGCCGAAGAGACCATGCGATATCTCCTATCTCCGCTCGCCAGGGTCAGGCTACGTGGAACACCAGCCGCCGGTACCGGGCCACCCGCGCCGGGGGTGCATGGTCCCGGGCCTGGTTGCCATGGGGGTGAATCCGGGCATCGATCACCTTGGGACGTGCTCGATCACGGGATTCACCACCTTGGGTGGGCAGCGCTGCGCCGCCTGGCGGGCGCATCTGGTGCCGATGATGCTGAACCTGGCGAAAGGCAGCCACGTTCTCCTGGCAGAGACGTAGTGGAGGTACCCGATGAAAGTGCTCAGCGTGCGGCAGCCCTGGGCATGGGCGATTGCTCGGGGCCGCAAGGCGATCGAGAACCGTACCTGGGATACGGCCTACCGGGGCATCCTCGCGATTCACGCCTCGCTCCGTGTCGATCTTGACTCCGTGGACAATCCGCTGATCCGGGCCGCGGGCTGGGACGAGTCCGACCCGGTAGCCGGTACTGGCGGGATCGTCGCGGTCGTCAGCCTGGCGGACATCTGCACCGCCACCAGGTCCGGCGGCCCGTGCGGTTGCGGTCCCTGGGCGGATCCGGGTTCCTGCCATTGGCGGCTCGGCGATGCCTGGGCGCTGCCCGAGCCGATCATGACGCTTGGCCAGCCTGGTTTGTGGACGCCCGTGCCAGAGGTCGCGGCCGTACTGGCGAGGATGCTCTCCGGCCAGACCGTACCCGCCGGGCTCGCTGAGCTGGTCACGCTGAGCTAACCGGGCTGAGCTAACCGGGCTGAGCCGGCTCCTAATTAGCCGGCTAATTGCCAGCAGTTTAGTCAGGATCAGGTAAAAGCAATGGAAAAGCGCAGAGCCGTTCCGGTGGCCGGCGATGCCTCCACTGCCAAGGTCTGA
Source organism: Actinomycetota bacterium (assembly GCA_003168215.1). Lineage (GTDB taxonomy): Bacteria > Actinomycetota > Actinomycetes > Streptosporangiales > Streptosporangiaceae > Palsa-506. The sequence continues at coordinate 14,703 of PMSW01000107.1, read as the reverse complement.
GCTGGCAAAACCGCAGCTCACAAGGCATCTTCTTGCGAGACTGTGCCATGCTGGCGGCAACTTCCCTGCCCGGTTCACGGGGCGCTGGCCATGACACGCCAGTCATGTATTTGGCGGCGCCGGAGTGCGACCCGGTGGCCGACCCAAATACACTCGATCCGATTGAGTCTCCGCCGGCAACCGTGAGGGAGCGACCAGGTGACACTGCTGGAGTCCATCTCGGGTCCGCGGGACCTCAAGGAACTGAGCCCCGACGAACTGCCGTTGCTCGCGGCGGACATCCGCGACTTCCTGATCCAGGCCGTATCGAGAAACGGCGGTCATCTCGGGCCGAATCTGGGCGTCGTCGAGCTCACCATCGCCCTGCACCGGGTCTTTGACTCGCCGGCCGACCGGATCCTGTTCGACACCGGCCACCAGGCGTACGTGCACAAGCTGCTCACCGGGCGCCAGGCCGGCTTCGCGAAGCTCAAGCACCGCGGCGGCGTCTCCGGCTACCCGAGCCGGGCAGAGTCCGAGCACGACGTCATCGAGAACTCGCACGCCTCGACCAGCCTGTCCTACGCCGACGGCCTGGCCAAGGCCTACGAGGTGCGCGGCGAGACGCACCGCGCCGTGGTGGCCGTCATCGGCGACGGCGCGCTCACCGGCGGCATGGCCTGGGAAGCGCTGAACAACATCGCTGCGTCGAAGGACCGCCGGCTGGTCATCATCGTCAACGACAACGGCCGCTCCTACCAGCCGACGATCGGCGGGATCGCCGATCATCTGGCCGCCGTGCGCGTGTCGCAGCGGTACGAGCACGTGCTCGACTACATCAAGACCACGCTGTCGCACACGCCGCTGGTCGGCCCGCCGCTGTTCGAGACGCTGCACGGCATCAAGAAGGGCCTGAAGGATGTACTGCAGCCGCAGGTGCTCTTCGAGGACCTCGGCCTGAAGTACCTCGGCCCCGTCGACGGCCATGACGAGCAGGCGGTCGAGCACGCCCTGCGCCGGGCGCGCGACTTCGGCGGCCCGGTGCTGGTGCACGTGATCACCAGGAAGGGGTTCGGCTACCGGCCTGCCGAGGACGACGAGGACGACTGCCTGCACCAGATCGGCACCTTCGACCCCGCGACCGGGACGCCGACGCCGTCCGGCAAGCGCGGCTGGACGAACGTTTTCAGCGACGAGATCGTGCGGATCGGCGCTCGCCGCCCGGACATCGTGGCGATCACCGCGGCCATGCTGCATCCAACCGGCCTGGCCCAGTTCGCCCAGGCTTACCCGGACCGGGTCTACGACGTGGGCATCGCCGAGCAGCATGCCATGACATCAGCGGCGGGCCTGGCCATGGGCGGCCTGCATCCCGTGGTTGCCCTGTACTCGACGTTCCTCAACCGCGCCTTCGACCAGGTGCTCATGGACGTGGCGCTGCACAAGCTGCCGGTGACCATCGTGCTCGACCGCGCCGGGGTGACGGGCCCGGACGGGCCAAGCCACAACGGCATGTGGGACGGCTCGATCATGCAGGTGGTGCCCGGCCTGCGGATCGCGGCGCCGCGGGACGCGGTCCGGGTGGTCGAGCTGCTGAACGAGGCGGTGGCGATCAGCGACGGCCCGACCGTGCTGCGCTACCCGAAGGGGACGGTCGGCGACGAGGCCGAGGCCGTCGCCGCGATGGGCACGATGGACGTGCTGGCCGTGCCGGGCGGGGGCCTTGGCGAGGACGTGCTGCTCGTCGGGGCCGGGCCGATGGCGATCGTATGCGTGCAGGTGGCGCAGCGGCTTGCCGACCACGGCATCGGGGTAACGGTCGTCGACCCGCGCTGGCTCAAGCCGGTGGACGCTGCGCTGGTGGAGGCGGCACGCAGGCACCGCCTGGTTGCGGTCGTTGAGGACAACGGCCGTGTCGGCGGGTTCGGCGACGCCGTCTGCCGCCTGCTGCGCGATCACGACGTGGAGACGCCGGCGAAGACGTTCGGGCTGCCGCAGGAGTTCATCGATCACGGCGAGCGGGCGGAGATCCTGGCAGACGCGGGCCTTACCCCGCAGCAGCTGGCCATCAAGATCACCGAGGCGGTGGCCCGCCGGACCCCCGAGCTGGCACACGACCAGCGAGCCTGAGCTTCGATCGGCGGCGCTACGGTGGAGAATCACTTTCATGAAGACGCTCGAGGTGGCCGTCGTCGGCTCCGGCCCGGCTGGCCTGTACACGGCTGAGGCGCTGATCAAGCAGGCAGCCGCGCTCGACCCGGCCCGCCCGATCCGGGTTGACGTGCTTGACCGGCTGCCGACTCCCTACGGCCTGGTCCGCTACGGCGTCGCCCCCGACCACAAGTCGATCAAGTCGATCGCCGAGTACCTGCGGGGCGTGCTGGAGCACGATGGCGTCCGCTTTCTCGGCAGCATTCATCTCGGCGACGACGTGACCCGCGGGGACCTGCTGGCCAGCTATGACGCGGTGGTGTACGCGACCGGCGCGATGCGCGACCGGCGGCTCGGCATTCCCGGCGAGGATCTGCCCGGCAGCTTCGCGGCCACCGACTTCGTGAACTGGTACTGCGGGCATCCCGACGTCGACCCTGGCGCCTTCACCCTGGACGCCGAGTCTGTCGCGGTGATCGGGGTCGGCAACGTTGCGGTGGACGTGGCCAGGATCCTGGTCAGGGACCCCCGTGAGCTGCGCGAGACTGATGTCTCGCAGCCGGTGCTCGACGCGCTGATGGCCAGCAAGGTCCGCGAGGTGCACATGATCGGCCGTCGCGGCCCGGCGCAGGCCAAGTTTACCACCAAGGAGCTGCGCGAGCTCGGCGAGCTGGACGGCGTCGGCATCGTGGTCGGCAACGGCGAGACGGACCTGGACGCGTTCGACCCGACCGGCGAAAGCGCCCGGCTGGCGCAGTCCGACCGGCACGTGCGGGGCAACTACAAGGTGATCTCCGACTGGGCAGCACGCGCCCAGCCGGGCGGCGCGCGCAGGCTGACCGTCCGGTTCTGGCTGCGGCCGGTAGAAATTCACGGGCCGGAACGGGTCTCTGCCCTGACTCTTGAGCGGACCAGGCTGGACTCCGACGGCGCATTCACCGGAACCGGCGAGCATGAGACTCTCACCGCGCAGATGGTGCTGCGCAGCGTGGGGTATCAGAGCGTGCCGCTGCCCGGGGTCCCGTTCGACGAGCGCTCCTCCACCGTGCCGAACGCCGAAGGCCGCGTGCTCGCCCCGGACGGCGCGCCGCTGCCCGGGGAGTATGTCGCCGGCTGGCTCAAGCGCGGCCCGACCGGGGTGATCGGCACCAACAAGTCCGACGCCGCGCAGACCGTCAGGTCCCTGCTCGCCGACCTGGCGGGCGGCCCAGGGCCCGGCGACGTGCCGCTGCCCCGCGCCGGGCTGCTGCGCTATCCGGAGGCCGCGCCCGGATCCGGGGCGCAGGCCGGCGACCGGTCCCGGTTCAGCGAGCTGCTGGCGGCGCGCGGCATCCGGCCGGTCAGCTACGCCGACTGGCTGCGGATCGAGCAGGCCGAAGCCGCGCTGGGCGAGAGCCTGGGCCGCGGCGGCCGGGTCAAGCTCCCCAGCCGCGACGAACTGCACCGTGCCTGCGGCATCGAGCCCCTCGGCATTTAGTCCGCGTCGCCGTGCTGCTCCGCGACCTCAACCTAGGCAATGGTGAACGAGATGGCCTACGACTTCCAGGTAGCCGTTGACGCCGCGCGGCCGCATGTCCTCGCGGACTGGTGGGCCGACGCCCTTGGCTGGGATGTCGAGCCCACCGACGAGGCATTCATCCGGCGGATGATCGCCGAGGGGTATGCCACCGAGGACGACACGATGACCCATAACGGAGGGCTGGTGTGGACGGAGGGGGCGGCCATCCGGCACCCTGGCGGCCCGGACAGCGGGAACAGCGGGCGGATTTACTTCCAGCTGGTGCCCGAGCCCAAGACGGCGAAGAACCGGGTCCATCTGGATGTACGCGTCGGAGCCGGCAATATCGAGGCAGAGCAGGCGCGGCTGACCGCCAGCGGCGCCACGTTCCTGCACCGCGCCAGCCAGGGCCCGGATAGCTGGGTCACGATGGCCGATCCCGAGGGCAACGAGTTCTGCATCACGTAACCGTTCTGCGACACCGCTGCTGTCTGTCAGGCCCGCAGATCCGAGCCCCGCAGGCGGCGAACTGCGAGGTCCCACAGTCTCTGCGACCTCTCGGCTGCCAGCGCCGCTACCTGATGGAGGTCGGTCCGGCGGCGGCAGACGGCCCGGTCTGCCGAGGGTTCCTGCTGCCTGCGCATCTCCTCTAAGCATCCGGCGATCCGCCCGGCCAGGCAGGAGAGCTGGAACAGCTCGGTCTCGCGAGCCGTCGCCGGGCGGTCCGGGATCCCGTCGAGGAGCTTGCTGGCCAGGGCCAGCCGTCGCATGAGCCGCGCTCCCGGAATCTCGTCTGCGGCCTCAAGTCGCGCGCACGACGCGGTGCGTTCCAGCGCGGTGGTGACTTCGCTCAGTTGTCGGGCAAACGGGCTTCCGGGCTGCTTGCAGCAGGTACCGAAGGTGAGGGCAGTGCAGGCATCAACGCAATCAGGGTGCAGCCAAGGCGGGGCCAGCCCGCGATCCCCCTGTACCTCGCGGTCCAGGTATCTCCACGGGTCATCGTCCAGCATCCGCACACCAGGCCTCCTGTCGTAATCGAATGTAAATTCGACACTAAACCAGGCCCATGACAATCTAGTCCCCGGCCGCCGCCTGAAGGTTGAGCCACGCACCTGTGCGGCTGCCACCGGTGACAGCGGCGTCGGCCGGGGCGTGCAGGTGCCGCCGGCACAGCAGCCGCGTACCGTAGCCGCGAACGCTGGGAGGCGGGCGCACGCAGGGGGAGCGAGGGCAGGAGGAGCGGAAGGCATGAACGTCGACGCGATCTACGTCAACGGTGCCGTGTGGCCTGGCGGTGCGGTCCCGGCGGATGCATCGCCGGGACTGTCGGCGCTGGCCGTCGCGCACGGCCGGATCGCAGCGCTCGGCTCGGACCAGGAGATTTCGGCGCTCGCCGGACCGGGATGCAGGGTCGTCGACCTGGCCGGCCGACGGGTGATACCCGGGCTCATCGACGGGCACATCCATGCTGTCCGAGCCGGCCCATCGTGGGACCACGAGCTGCACTGGACCGGGATGCCCGACGTCCCCGGTGCCCTGGACAGCATCCGCAACGCGGCCGGCTCCTGCCAGCCGGGGGAGTGGATCAGGGCCGTCGGCGGCTGGCACCCGAGCCAGTTCAGCGAGGGCCGTTCCCCGACGCGTGCCGAGCTGGATGAAGTATGCCCGGACAACCCTGTCTACGTGCAGGCGCTGTACGAGCACGCGGTGCTCAACAGCGCGGCGCTGCGGGCCAGCGGAGTCGGCCGTCAGGAGGCAGATCCGCCCGGCGGCGTCATCGAGCGGGACAGCGCGGGCCGGGCAACCGGCCGGATCAGCGGCCTCGGCGCGTTCTCGCTGTGCCTTGACGCGATGCCGCGCCGGACCCCGGACCAGGAGCGGGGCAGCACGGCCGCGATGGTGCGGGAGCTGCACGCCACGGGCCTCACGGGACTGGTGGACCCGGGCGGGTTCGGCATGCCCCCCGCACGCTACGACGCGCTGTTCGAGCTATGGCGCCACGGGGAACTCACCATGCGGTTGCGGCTGTTCCTGTCCGCCGTCGATCCGGGCCGCGAATACGAGCAGCTCGACGGCTGGCTCCGGCACGCGCAGACTCGCTTCGGCGACGACATGCTGCGTTTCCTGGGCATCGGCGAAGTGGTGCACTTCGGCTGCCACGACTTTGAGGGACTGGAGCCGTTCGACATCTCCGATGACGCCTGCGCCGAATTCGAGCGGATCAGCCGGGAGACCGCGCGGCACGGCTGGCCAATGCACGTGCATGCGGTGCTCGACACCAGCATCGACCGGATCCTCGACTGCTGGGAGCGGGTGCACGCCGAGATTCCGCTGACAGGCCTGCGCTTCTCGATCGCGCATGCCGACCGCATCAGCAACCGGAATATCGGTCGGCTGCGCGCACTAGGTGCCGGCGTCGTGCTCGACGACCATCTCGTGTTCAAGGCCGAGGCGTCGCAGCGGGCCTGGGGCGAGGAGGCGATGCGCCGCGCCCCGCCCGTCTCCGATTTGCTCCGCGCGGGAATTCCCGTGTCCGCCGGGACCGACGCGACCCGTGCCTCGTCTTACAGCCCCTGGCTGTCGCTGTGGTGGCTGGTTACCGGACGTTCCCTGGACGGTGCGCGACGCCGCGCCGGGGAGCATCTTCTTACCCGCGAGCAGGCCCTGCGTGCCTACACCACCGGAAGCGCCTGGCTGTCGTTCGAGGAGAGTGACCGCGGCCACCTGCGCCCCGGTGCCCGGGCCGACTTCGCCGTGCTCGAGCAGGACTACTTCGCCGTACCCAGCGAGGACATCCCGTCGATCTCGGCCGCGCTGACCGTGGTGGGCGGGGCCACCGTGCATTCCGCAGGCACCCTCGCGGAACCGGCGAGCTGGGCAATGCAGGTACCGGAACCCGGGTAGCAGCCGGGCGCGACCCTGATCCGGTCCCCCCGCCGACCCGCCGTAAATGGCCGGCGTCATCTGGGGGACGCGGCACCGGGTACCCGGCGAATTCATGGCGATGACCCTGGCCAGAGACTGCCGTCTCGGGGCCTGGTTCCGGTGACGACGGTGGCGTTCAGCTCGTCGGAACTGGCCACCCGCGGGGTTAGCCCGTCGCGGGCGACGAGCTCGGCGGCCCGCGATGCCTGGCGCTCGCTCGTCTCAAACAGCAGGTGACCGCCCGGTGCCAGCCATAGCGCCGCCGCTGCGGTCACCCGGCGCAGGACGTCGAGGCCGTCCGCGCCCCCGTCGAGCGCTACCCGCGCCTCGTGCAGGCGGGCCTCCGGGGGCAGCAGCTCGATCTCGTCGGTGGGTACGTAGGGCACGTTGGCGAGCAGGATGTCGACGCGGCCCCGCAGCTTAGCGGGCAGCGGCTCGTAGAGGTCGCCCTCGTACGCCTGCCCGCCGGCGGCGGCGATATTGCGGCGGGCGCACCGCACCGCTGCCGGGTCGATGTCGACGGCATAAAGCTCGGCCCAGTCCAGGGCCGCGACCAGCGCGGCGCCCATCGCGCCCGAGCCGCAGCACAGGTCAACGACGACAGTTCGTGGCGGGGCGACGGCCGGGCGGACCAGGCCGGCGGCCTGGCGGATGAGGAACTCGGTACGGCGGCGGGGCACGAAGACCCCGGGGTCCACGGCTATCCGCAGGCCGCAGAACTCAGCCCAGCCGAGGACGTGCTCAAGGGGCAGGCCGGCGGCTCGACGGTCCACCATGGCAGCGAGCTCGGCTGGCGTCTGCGCCGTGGAGATGAGCAACTGCGCCTCGTCCTCGGCGAAGACACAGCCGGCCGCGCGAAGCCTGGTGACGATGACGGATAGCGGGAGGGATGAGGGGGAAGCCGACATGGGAGCCTTTCGGCCAGACGCCTCGCGCGGCACCTCCGGCAATAGCGGGCCGGAACATGGGCGGGTCAGCTGATCAGGGACTTCAGCAGGGCGCGGGTTCGCTGGTGTTCTTCTCCCCGCGCGTACTCCCCGGCCACGAAATCGGTCACTCCGGCATCGGCGAGCGCCATGATCTGCGCGCTGACGGTGTCCTCGTCGCCGGTGATGGCGACGTCCGCTGGTCCGCTGGCGCCCTCCCGGTCGAGCATGGCGCGGTAGGACGGGAGCTGTCCGTAGATCGCGAAAACCCTGGCCGCGCGGGCGCGGGCCTGGTCGGGGTCGTCGGTGACGCAGACCGGCAGGATGCAGACCACCCGCGGGGCCGGCCGCCCGGCGGCGGCGGCCGCCTGCGTGATAGCCGGCGCGACGTAGTCGCGCACGGTGGCGGGCCCGGTCATCCACAGCACGGTGCCGTCGGCGCGCTGGCCGGCCAGCCGGAGCATGGCCGGCGCGAGCGCGGCGAGCAGCACCGGCACCGGGCCAGGCCGCGGCACCGACAGGCCGATGTCGGCACGCATGGTGTCGCCGTGGAACGCGGCTTTCTCGCCGTTGAGCAGCGGCAGCAGGATCGACAGGTACTCGCTCATGTGCCGGGCTGGCCGCTCGAAGCTGTACCCGTACATGTCCTCGATCACGATCTGGTGTGACAGCCCGATGCCGAGCGCCAGCCGCCCGCCGACAGCCAGCGCAACGGTGAGCGCCTGCTGGGCGAGCACGGCAGGATGCCGGGGGTAGGTCGGCACTACCGCGGTGCCAAGCTCGATTCCTGGCACCTGGCTGCCGGCCACCGCCAGCGCGGTCAGCGCGTCCACGCCGAAGATATTGGACATCCAGGCGGAGGCGAAGCCGTCGTCGGCGGCTTGCTGCAGCTGGTCACGGAGCGCGGTGAGTGCGCCGGGGCCGACCGGCTCGGTCAGGGACATGCCGATGCGCATGCGTCGTTCTCCGTTCGCGGGACTGGAGTTCCCGGCTGGGCTGGCTGTCAGTCGGATTATCCGCTCACTTGGATTGTCTGATCGTGACGGTCCGGGTCGGTGCGTGCAAGTGGCAGTTCCCGCGGTCCTGGCCGAGTGCCCTGATCGGATGCTGGATCGGGACCGGCCAGGTCGCCGATGTGGCAGCCGATGCCGACTGGGCAGATTGGCTGCGTAAATCCCTGTAGAGCGCGTCGATCCGCAGGCACCGCGTAGCTGCGCGGTGCGGCGTCCGCGGGCGATTTGCCCGCGCAGCCGAGGCCTTGCCCTAGCCCGTTAGGGCGAGCCCGGGCCGGACTGCCTGCGAACATTCGCAAGATCGCAGGACCCGCGATCTTTGACTGCCGCGACGCGGGGGACAATAGCGACATGGATTCCGGGCAGGGCAGCTCCCAGCGAGGCGACGGAAAGAAGAGCGCGAGCAAGGAGCCAGGTAAGCAGCAGGTCTGGGATGCCCAGGTGATGCAGCACACGGGATCCAGGCGGGTCGGCGCAGCTAGGCGGGACACGGCGGCCAAGCAGGACGGCGGCCCCAAGNNGGGCGTGAACCGGACGGCGGGCCTGGCCACGACGGCGGGCCTGGCCACGACGGCGGGCCTGGCCACGAGGCTGGGCCTGGCCGCGACGCCGGGCACAAGCAGCTTGCCGCGCAGGGCCACGATGCCGGGCCTGCCGGGTGGGGCGCCGAGGACGAATTGCCGTCCGACCGCTATCTCGACCGCGAGGAGAGCTGGCTCCACTTCAGCGAGCGCGTGCTGGAACTCGCCGAGGATGAGCGAGTCCCGCTGCTTGAGCGGGTGCGGTTCGAGTCCATCTTCGCTGGCGCCCTCGATGAATTCTTCATGGTCCGGGTGGCGGGCCGGATCCGCCGGATGGCCACGGGCTTGCCCGTCGAGAACGCCACCGGGCGGCCGGCCAGGGAGATACTCGAGCACACTCTGGAGATGGCCAGGGAGCTGTCAGCCAGGCATGCCCGGTGCTTCAGTGACTCGATCGTGCCTGCCCTCGGGCTCGAGGGGGTCGAGATCCTGCGCTGGAAGGAACTCGTGCCGGCGGAGCAGGAGAGCCTGCAGAAGCTTTTCCGGGAACGGATCTACCCGGTGCTCACTCCGCTGGCCGTCGACCCCGCGCATCCTTTTCCCTTCATCTCCGGCCTTTCGCTCAGCCTGGCGGTGACCATCGCCGATCCGAAGACGGGGGCGACGATCTTCGCGCGGGTCAAGGTGCCGCCGCTGCTGCCCAGGTTCATGACCGTGTCGCCCAACCGGTACGTCCCGATCGAGGACGTGATCGCGGCGCATCTCGACGACTTGTTCATCGGGCTGGAGGTGATCGAGCACTATGCGTTCCGGGTGACCCGGATCCGTGACCTGGAGATTGACGAGGATGTCACGGAGAACCTGCTGAAGTCGCTGGAGCGCGAGCTGATGCGGACCCGGTTCGAGCCGGCCGTCCGGCTCGAGGTGGAGGAGTCGATCTCCGCCGACGTGCTCGACAGGCTGGTGACCGAGCTGGACGTGCATCCGAGCGCCGTCTACCGGCTGACCGGGCCGCTTGACCTCTCTGGCCTGTCCGCCATCGCGGACCTGGACATGCGCCAGCTGAAATACCCGGCCTTCGTGCCGTCCGAGAGCGCGCTGCCGCAGGACACTAGCGTCTTCGCCGCGCTCACCGATCATGACGTGCTCGTGCATCACCCGTATGACTCCTTCACCGCGAGCGTGCAGCGCCTGGTGGTCTCCGCCGCAGCGGATCCCCGGGTGCTGGCGATCAAGCACACGCTGTACCGGACGAGCGGCGACTCGGAGATCGTCGATGCGCTCATCGACGCAGCCGAGGCCGGCAAGCAGGTCGTGGTGGTGGTCGAGATCAAGGCCCGCGGTGACGAGCGGGCGAACATCGCCTGGGCGCGCAAGCTGGAGGAAGCCGGCTGCCATGTGGTCTACGGATTCGTCGGCCTGAAGACTCATTGCAAGATGGTGCTGATAGTCCGTGAGTACGCCGACGGATCACTCCGCCGCTTCTGCCACATCGGCACCGGGAATTATCACCCGAAGACGGCCCGGCTGTACGAGGATTTCGGCCTGCTCACGGCTGACAAGACCGTCGGCGAGGACGTCACTGACCTGTTCAACCACCTCACCGGTTACAGCCAGAAGAGCGATTACCGGCGGCTGCTGGTCGCCCCGGAGCGGGTGCGGGCCGGCCTGGTGGAGCAGATCGACGAGCAGGCACGGCGCAGCCGCGACGGGCTGCCCTCGCGCATCCAGATGAAATGCAACGCGATCATCGACGAGCCGACCATCGATTCGCTGTACCGCGCGTCACAGGCGGGCGTGCCCATCGACTTGTTCGTACGCGGGATCTGCGCGGTCCGGCCGGGCGTCCCCGGCATGTCCGAGACGATCCGGGTCCGCAGCATCGTCGGCCGGTTTCTCGAGCATTCGCGGATTTACACGTTCGGCACCGGGGCGGGGGACGCGCCCGGCGATGTCTGGATCGGCAGCGCCGATCTCATGCACCGGAATCTGGACCGGCGGGTCGAGCTCCTTGTCCGCGTCACCGATCCGGCACAGCAGGCTGAGCTGCGCGGGCTCATCTCCACGGCGATGGATGAGCGCACATCGTCCTGGTGGCTCGGCCCCGACGGTGCGTGGACCAGGCATCACCTGGACGCCGGCGGCGCGGCATTGCGCGATCTGCAGAGCTATCTGGTCCGGCAGGGCCGGGCGGCCGATGCCTGACCGGGCGGCCGCGAAGATCCGGGCGGGCGGCGCGGTGCTGTCGCGTCACGGGGCGAGCGGCGACGAAGTGGCCCTCATCCACCGCAGCCGCTACGACGACTGGAGCCTCCCGAAAGGTAAATGCGAGCCGGGCGAGCACGTGCTGGCCACGGCGGTGCGCGAAGTGGCGGAGGAGACCGGGATCCGGGTAATACTCGGGCGGCGGCTCGGGCGGTCCCGTTATCAGAGCCTCGGCCAGGCTAAGCGGGTCGACTACTGGGCTGCCCGGCCGGCTGACCCTGGCGCCCGGGCCGGCTTCGTCCCGAACGACGAGGTCGATGCGCTGGACTGGCTGCCATTCCCGGCGGCGGCCGCCCGGCTGAGCTACCAGCGGGACGTGTCGCTGCTGGCCGAATTGGCCGGCCGGCCGGCCGACACGGTCCCGTTCATCCTGCTGCGGCATGCCTCTGCCGGGAGCAAGCGAACCTGGTCAGGCGAGGATCTGGACAGGCCGCTTGACCCTGGCGGCGCCGCGGACGGCGAGCGCCTCGCGCGGCTGCTGTCCTGCTTCGGCTCCTGCCGCGTGATCAGCTCCGCAGCGGAGCGCTGCGTGGCGACCGTCCGGCCCTACGCGGCGCTGACCGGCGTTCCGGTCGAGATCGACGCCGACTTCACGGTGTCGCCGGCTGGCGCCGGTGCAGCGGGCGCGCTCAAGCGGGCCAGGCAGATCGTCGACGACGGCCTGCCGACGGTGGTCTGCGCTCATGGCGAGAACCTGCCGCCGCTCCTGCACGCCGTCTGCGCGGAGCTCGGCGCCAAGCCCCCGAAAGGGCCGCCGCTCCGCAAGGCTGCCTGGTGGGTGCTGCATGCCGCCGGCGGCACCCTGGCAGGTGCCGAGCGCTATCACCCTGCGGATACCTGATCCGGCGAAGGCCATCGTGCGCCGGGTTACTCGGGCAGGCCTGCCGGAGTCCAGTCCAGGGTCGGCGGCAGCGCCCCTTCGAAGATCAGCAGCCAGCGCTTGAGCTCAGGCCCGATGCCGCCGCTGAAGCCGCCGAGCCCGTTGCCGGCCACCACGCGATGGCACGGCACGATCACGGGGACCGGGTTCGAGCCCATGATCCGGCCGACCGCCCTTGCGGGCAGTGCCGCTGCCCCGTCCCTGTCCTCGTCCCCCACCCCGGCGCGGCGGGCCAGCGCGCCGTACGTGATCGTGTCGCCGTACCCGACAGAATCGAAGAGCACCGAGAGGACCTGGTATTGCGGCCGCGAGACAGCGGTCCAGTCGATCGGCAGGTCGAAGGCACGCCGCTGCCCGGCAAAATACTCTGCCAGCTGGACGCACGTCTCGGCGAGTACCTGCTGCTGCGTTTCCCGCGAACCGCCCGTGCCGCCGGACGATGGCGACGGCGGGCCGCCGAACCGGACCGCAGCCACGCCAGCCTCGCTGCAGCCGACCGATAGCCGCCCGGCCGGCGTTCCGATCGTGGTCCAGGAGAGCGCAGTCACCGCACTATTCTGCCGGGCCGGGGCCGGGCGGACCGTGCCGGGGCGCCGGAAATGTCGGCGGCCGACGATAGAACTGCTCCGTCGGACATACCGGACCGGAAGGAGCGGCCATGACGGAGAACGTAGCGGACGCGGTGGAGGCTGAGCTCGCCGAGATGTCGTCGCGCTTGACTGAGCCGGGGGAGCGCGAGTGCCTGCGCTGCTTCCTGCTGCGGATGCTCGAGCAGTTCGGCTGTGACGGCACCCACCGCTGGACCGTGCGGTGGCGGGACCTGCGCTCGCCGGGAGCGAAGGGCCTGATCCGGCGACTTGAGCGCCAGGGCGCCTGCTGCTGCGACTGCGAAGTGATACTCAACGTCTATCCGTACTACCCGCACACCGGCCCGCTGCTGCCATGCGCCGGAGTCCTGCGAGCCGGTTCCTCGGTGCCCTGTGATCTGTCCGCGCTGCGCCGGAGCGCGTGACAGGACTGCAGCGCGTGGCAGGGCCGGGGCGCGTGACAGGGCGGGGGCGCGTGACAGGGCCGGGGCGCGTGACAGGGCCGCGGCGGACTGCGTGATGCCGGGCGGAACGGGCGTCAGTCGTCTTTCTCGATCACTCGCAGCAGCGCACCCGAGATCGGCCCCGCAGTGATCTCGGCCTGCCATGGACGGGCGCCGTAGCGGGCCAGGTCGGCACCGATCGCGGCCGGGCTCACCGGATCGGGCGGCTGCCAGGCGAGCCTGCGCACGGCGTCCGGCGGCAGCAGGTTCTCCGTCGGAAGGCCGTGCTCATCTGCCAGCGCCGCGACGGCGGCCCGGACGGCGGTCAGCCGCGTGGCCGCGACGGGATCGCGCTCCTGCCAGCGGTGGGCAGGCGGCGGCCCGTCGCCGACCGGAGTGGACGATTCGGGGAGCTCGGGCTCCGGCTCCGCCCTGGCCCGCTCGACCGCCCGCAGCCATTCGGCGGAGTGCCTGCGGGCGCCCCGGCCGCCGAAACCGGCGAGCCCGGCCAGCTCCTTGGCGTCTTTGGGCTGGGACCGGGCGGCTTCCACAATGGCCGAGTCCTGCAGGACCCTGGTGGGCGACAGGTCACGCTGCCGGGCGATCCTGTCGCGTTCCAGCCATACCTCGCGGACGACGGCGAGACCGCGTCTGCTGCGGACGCGATGTATCCCGGAGGTGCGGCGCCACGGGTCCGTGCGGGGCGGCGGGGGACCGGCGGCGAGGATGGCGGCGAATTCCTGCCGCGCCCACTCGGCCTTGCCGCCGGTCTGCAGTTGCTGCGCGAGCGCATCGCGCAGCTCCACCAGCACCTCGACGTCGAGCGCCGCGTAGAGCAGCCAGTCCGCGGGCAGCGGCCGGGTGGACCAGTCGGCCGCCGAGTGGCTCTTCTCGAGCGCCAGCCCGAGCACTTCCTCGACGAGGGTGCCAAGCCCCACCTTCGGATAACCCAGCAGCCGCCCGGCCAGCTCGGTGTCGAAGAGGCGCTGGGGCCGGTAGCCGATGTCTGCCAGGCAGGGCAGGTCCTGCGACGCGGCGTGCAGGACAGCCTCCGTACCGGCCAGCGCGCGGTCGATGCCGGACAGATCAGGGCAGGCCACCGGGTCGATCAGCACCGTTCCCGCGCCACGGCGCCGGAACTGGACGAGGAAGGCCCGGTGCCCGTAGCGGAAGCCGGAGGCACGCTCGGCGTCGACAGCGACCGGGCCGTTGCCGGCTGCTAGTGACCTGGCGGCCGCATCAAGGGCGTCCCCGGTCACGACGAGCGGCGGCATCCCGTCGCGGGGCGCGAGCAGGGGGACGGACTCTTTTTCCGTGGTTGCGTCCGCGGCCGGCTCGGCCGGCGCGGCNNCGGCCGGCTCCGGCCCGCCGTCGCCGCGCTCCGCTTGCTCCGCTGCCTGTTCGGGCGCACCGTCGCAGGTTGCCTGTTCGGGCGCGCCGTCGCGGGCTACCGGCTCGGGGAACCCGTCGCGGCTGGCCGGCTCCGGCCCGCCGTCGCGGCCCGGCGGCTCAGCC
>PMSW01000112.1 GCA_003168215.1 Actinomycetota bacterium | reverse complement strand
GCAGTCTCCGCCTGCTTCACATGAGGAAGCCTGCCAACCTGCGCGAGGAAGTTGAGAACGTCCTGGTAGGTGCCCGATCCCCCGTTCGGCTGCACGATCAGGTCGGAGGGATTGGTGCTGGCGAGGAACTTCGGGTACGACGAGTCGGTGCGGCGGGCGGCCACCAGCGACGCCATCGCCACGCCGCCCAGCAGCCCGATCAGCACGGCGAGGGTCAGGTAGCCGCCCAGCCGGCGGCGGAAGGTAACCCGGAACCGGTACCAGAGGACTTGCGTGGTAGCTCGGCTCAGGATCACCGGGCCGTGGCCGGGATGCTCTGGTCGCGCCCCGGCTCGCCTCCTGCCGTCGCGGGCAGGATGCGCCCGTCGAGCATGCGCACGATGCGCTGGGCGGCTGCGGCTACCTGGGCATCGTGGGTGACGAGGACGATGGTCTGCCCGCCGGCGTGCAGCCGGCTCAGCAGCTCGATGACCTCCTGGCCGCCGTCGGAGTCGAGCGCCCCGGTGGGCTCGTCGGCGAGCAGCAGGGTGGGCTCATTCGCCAGCGCCCTGGCGATCGCCAGCCGCTGCCGCTGACCGCCGGACAGCACGCCGGGAGCCGCTGCCGCCTTGTCACCGATGCCGAGCAGGTCAAGCAGGTCGCGGGCCCTCGTCTCGGCCATCCGCCGCTTGCGGCCGGCGATCACCGCGGGCAGGGCCACGTTCTCCAGCACCGTCATTCCCTCCAGCAGGTTGAAGAACTGGAAGATGATGCCGATGTGCTTGCGGCGCAGCCGGGCCAGGTCATCCTCGCCGCGCCCGGTCACTTCCTCGTCGGCGACCATGATCGTGCCCTCGTCGGGAAGCTCAAGCCCGGCCACGAGGTTCAGCAGCGTCGACTTGCCGCAGCCCGATGGCCCCATCAGCGCGACGAACTCGCCCGCCGCCACGGTCAGGTCAACGCCGCGCAGCGCCCGCACGGGCGCGTTCTCGGCCTCGAATGTCTTGCGCACGCCGCGCACTGTCAGGGCCGGCAGCTTCTCGTCCATCAGGTCCCCCCTGGGGGTCATCGGGTCATCTTGTCTGGGGTAATCGGTCCGGGTCCGTCGGGTCCGGTCCGTCGGGTCGTCGGGTCCGGTGTCATCAGGTCATCGGCTCCGGGGTGGTCAGAAGCCCCCGCGGAATGGCGGGGGCGGGAATGTCGAGCTGCGTGATCTTGTAGGCGACTATCGCCGCATCACGGCCCTTGACCAGCTGGGCGGGCAGCGCAACCATCATCATGGGCACGGTCATGGCCTTGCTGGTGGCCTCCGACAGCACGGTCTCGCCGGCCGCCGCGAGCTGCTGCAGCCGCTGGGACAGGTTGACGGTGTCGCCGACAAGCGTGTACTCCAGCCGTTCCTCGGAGCCGAGCAGCGCTGCGGCGGCCTCGCCGGTGGACAGCCCGATGCCCAGGCCGAAGGCGGGCAGCCCGTCGGCCGCCCACCGGGCGTTGATCTCTGCCTGCAGGGAGTGCATGGCCGCCGCCGCCAGTGCTGAGTGGTCGGCGTGATCCGGCTGCGGGAACGGGGCGCCGAAGACCGCCATCACCGCGTCGCCGACGAATTGCATCACTGTCCCCCCCTCGCCGAGAATGGCATGGTTCATCGCCGCCCGGTGAGTATTGAGCTGCCCGGCCAGCTGGCTCGGGTCGGCGTGCTCGGCGATGGTCGAGTACGACCTGATATCGCTCATCAGCACGGTCACCACCACGCGCTCGGTCTCGCCGATGCGCTGGTGCCCGCCGCGGAGCTTCTCGGCCAGTCCGCCGGGCAGCAGGCGGGACAGCGTCTCGCCTTGCTCCTCGCGATCGACGATCGCCTGATGGAGCAGCCGGAGCCGGTTCAGCGCCGCCGGGCTCCCGGACGCGACGCCCGCGGCCAGCTTGACGAAGACCGCTTCCACCTCGGCGTCGATTGCCTCCGGCGGCACCTTCCGTGCCGCCGCGATGGCCTTGATCGGCTTGCCCTCGGCCACCATCCCGAGCAGTTCCTCCTCGGCGGGCAGCAGGCCTCCCGGCGCGACGACCGGGCGGACCAGCGCCTCGACGATCGTCGGGTCGAGTGCGGTGCCGCCGGTGGCCACGGCGCGGATGGCGTCGGCCAGCTGGTTGCCCTCGGCGACGCGGTCCTTCAGCAGGTAGCCGTAGCCAGCGGAGCCCTCGGCGAGCAGTGAGACGGCGTACTCGGGGTCGTCGTACTGAGAGAGCACCACGACCCCGGTCCCGGGGTGGCGCTTGCGTACCTCCTTCGCCGCATCGATGCCCTCGCGATGAAACGCGGGCGGCATGCGGACATCGGTGACGAGCACCTGCGGCTCGAATTCGGCGCAGCCGCTGACGACTCCGTCGTAGTCGGCGGCCACTCCCACCACGCGCAGGTCCGCGTTGCGCTCGATGAGCGCGCGCACTCCCTCGCGCACGATCAGGTTGTCATCGGCGAGGAAAACGTCGATGGCATGGCCGGGGGGCGCCGCAGAGTGCTGCATCCAGCTATTTTTCGCACACGCCCGGCGTGACTGCCAGTGCGCAGCCCACCTGATTGCCGGTGGTACTAGCACACCAGGAAACGCCAGGCACCATCCCGCCGGTGAGATCGGTGGTGCTAGGCACACCTGAAAAGGCCAGCCACTACCCTGGCAAGCCGCCATGGCGAGGGCAATCATGAACCCATGCGACATGAATGCTGCATCACCTCACTGTCCTGGATCCCGTCGGAAGCGGTCACCGGAGGAACCCGGGTGGCTTTCGATGCCGGGTTCACCCACTATGACGACCCGCCGCCCGGTGAGCTCGGCGACATCGAGGAACTGCGAGCCGGTGACCGGTTCCGTTTTGCCAATGTTCTTCGGGCCTGGATCGACGTCGACGACTCAGGGCGGATCACCGGTTCCGGCTACGGCGGCGGGGGCATGATGGGCTCCACCACCGTCAACCTGGGCGGCCTGCATTACCGTTTCCAGGCGGTCCAGCTCCCCGATCTGCAGCGTGATCCGGAATCCGGGGACACCTCGGTGCACTTCGTGCAGACCACCGGCGGCCGGACCGGACTGCCGGCCCCCCGGCGGGTGCGGCGGCGGCCGTTTGTCCAGTGGCAGGCCCCGCTGGTGTGGACGACACTGTCGCTCACGCTGCACGCCGACGGCCGATCTGAGTTCGCGATGACCGGGGCCAGCCCGTTCCCCCGGCACTGGGTCTACGACGGCGACGGCCAGCTTTCGCACAAGTCCGGCCTGACCGATTTCCGTGACTGGTATCGCAAGTCGTTCGGCCGCCACAGCCCGTGGGGAGACGAGGACTCGCCCGCGCTGGTCACGGTGGTGGAGACGGCGCTGGAAAGGTCCCTGTCGGTGCAGCTGATGCACGGCGCGGCCAAGCCCCGCATCCAGCGGGTCCGGGCTGGTGACACCCTGGTCCGCCAGGGCGAGCCTGGCACCGACATCTACCTGGTTCTTGACGGGGTCATCCGGGTCGAGCGGGACGGCGAGCGGCTGGCGGAATACGGGCCAGGCGCGCTCCTCGGGGAGCGGGCTCATCTTGAGGGCGGCGTCCGCACCTCCTCGCTGGTCGCGGTCACGGCCTGCAAGGTGGCGGCGGTCGACGCCGGGCAGCTCGATCGGTCTGCGCTGGAGGAGCTTTCCGGCGGGCATCGCCGAGAAGATTCCGGCCAGGCCTGAGCGTGCGGCTGAACTTCTGCGGGACCCGCGGTTCAACCCAGGCCGTCGGGGCCGAGTTCCTCCGCTACGGCGGTCATACCTCGTGCGTGGCCGTGTCCCATGGCGAAGACGCTGTGCCGACGCTCATCCTGGACGCGGGCACGGGCCTGCGCGAGGTCACTGCGCTGATGGCCGGCCGGCCGTTCGCCGGCACGATCCTGCTCTCGCACCTGCACTGGGATCATGTGCACGGGCTGCCGTTCTTCCGGGCCGCGGACACCGACGGTGCCAGGGTCACGCTGCTGCTGCCCGAGCAGGAGGACGGCGCCTGCGCGGAGGCGGTGCTTGAACGCGGCATGTCGCCGCCGCATTTCCCGATCCGGCCGCGTGACCTGCGCGGCGCCTGGACGTTCGGCACGCTGATGCCAGGGCGGCACGCTGTCGAAGGGTTCACGGTCCAGGCCCGCGAGATCCCGCATAAGGGCGGCAAGACGTTCGGCTACCGGATTAGCGACGGAAAATCCGTTATCGCCTATCTGCCTGATCATTGCCCGACGAACCTCGGGCCGGGGCCCGACTGCCTGGGGGAGTACCATGCCGCCGCCGTCGAGCTGGCCAAGGGCGCGGACGTCCTGGTGCACGACGCGTCGCTGCTGCCCGAGGAGGTGGCCGCCGATGCCTCGTTCGGCCACGCGGCGGCGGACTATGCGGTCGGCCTGGCCGTGGCTGCGGGGGCGCGGCGGGTGGTGCTGTTCCATCATCGGCCCAACCGCACGGACACCGAGCTCGATGATCTGGGCGGCCGGCTCGCGCGGGGGCCCGTGCCGGTCACGGTCGCCGCGGACAAGGGGATACTCGAACTGTGAAACCGACCGGCCCGGACGCGGTAGTTGTCGGCTCTGGCCCGAACGGGCTGGCGGCCGCCCTGATCATGGCCAGGGCGGGCCTTACCGTGCAGGTTTTCGAGGGGGGCGAGACTCCCGGCGGCGGATGCCGGACGCAGGAGATCACCCTGCCCGGCTTCCACCACGACATCTGCTCGGCGGTGCATCCGCTGGCCGCCGCCTCGCCGTTCTTCACCGGGACCGACCTGGCGGCGGCCGGAGTCAGGCTGCTGACGCCGCCGGTCGCGTTCGCCAACCCGATCGATGGCGGGCGTGCCGGTGCGGTGGCCGGATCGGTGCAGGACACGGCGGCCGGGCTGGGCGCGGACGCCGGCGCCTACCGGCGGCTGCTCGGGCCGCTGGTGCGCGATGCTGACTCCATCCTGCCCGCGATCCTTGCCCCGCTCAGGTCCATCCCGCCGCATCCGGTGGCCGTCGCGCGCTTCGGCCTTGAAGCGCTGCTGCCGGTCTCCCAGCTAGGCCGCAGATTCAAGACTCAGGAAGCCAGGGCGCTGCTGGCAGGCGTGTCCGCGCACTCCTTCCTGCCGCTCGATGCCCCCGGCAGCGGCGGCTTCGGGCTCCTGCTGACGCTCATCGCGCACTCGGTCGGCTGGCCCGTCGTCGAGGGCGGCAGCGCGCGCATCATCGATGCCCTGGTCCGTGAGCTCACCTCGCTCGGCGGTCAGGTGATCACCGGCCAGTGGATCAAGAGCCTGGCGGATCTGCCGCCGGCCAGGGCCACCCTGCTGGACATCACGCCACGCCAGTTCATCGCGCTGGCGGGCGATGCGCTGCCTTCCCGTTACGCCCGGGCGCTGGCGGGGTTCAGGTACGGGCCCGGAATCTGCAAGGTCGACTGGGCGCTCAGCGGCCCGGTCCCCTGGACTGCGGATGTCTGCCGCCGGGCCGGGACGCTGCATCTGGGCGGCACGTTCGCGGAGACTGCCCGTGCCGAGGCCGAGGTGACAGCCGGGAAGCACCCGGAAAGCCCGTTCTGCATCGTGGCGCAGCCTGGCGTCGTGGACCCGTCCCGTGCCCCGGCAGGCAAGCAGACGCTATGGGGCTACTGTCATGTGCCGGCTGGCTCGACGGTGGACATGACCGGCCGGATCGAGGCGCAGATCGAGCGCTTCGCACCGGGCTTCCGCGACCTGATCCTGGCCAGGTCCACCAGGACGGCAGCCGAGGTGGAGGAGCACAACCCGAACTACGTGGGCGGTGACATCGCGGCCGGCCTGGGGACGCTGCGCCAGACGGTGTTCCGGCCGGCCATCCGGTGGAACCCGTACCGGACTGCCCTGAAGGGCGTCTACCTGTGCTCGTCATCGACATCGCCCGGTGGCGGGGTGCACGGCATGTGCGGCATGTGGGCAGCCAGGGCCGCCCTCGCTGACCTGGGCGGCCCGTAGAGTTCACGGCGGTAGTCCGGGCCTGCGCAATGCCGGGCCGGCAGGTTGTCCGCCATGCTTAAGCTCCCTGATAGTCGGTCGGCATCCCGGTGACCGGAGTCAGGTGCGCTGTGCGGCGATGAGATCCCGGTACCAGCCGAAGGAGGCCTTCGGGGTGCGCTGCTGGGTCGCGAAGTCAATGTGCACGAGGCCGAACCGCTGGTTGTAGCCCTCGGCCCACTCGAAATTGTCGATCAGTGACCAGGTCAGGTAGCCGCGCACGTCCACGCCGGCGGTGATGGCCTCATGCAGCGCCCTGAGATGGCCGTCCAGGTACCTGATCCGCGGCTGGTCGTCGACAGTTCCGTCCGCAGCCACGACATCATCCGCAGAGCATCCGTTCTCGGTGATGTAGACCGGCGGCAGCGCCTGGCCATACCGCTCCCGCAGGAGCAGCAGCATCTCGCGCAGGCCCGCCGGAACGACGGGCCAGCCGAAGGCGGTCACCGGGTAGCCGGGAATGGGCTCCCGATGGAACGGCAGTGCTGAGTCCGGCGGCGGCGAGTCCGGCAGTGCCGAGTCCGGCAGCGCCGACAGCCGAGCCGGTGAGTAGTAGTTCACCCCCAGCGCGTCGAGCGGGGCGGAGATCAGCGCGAGATCGCCGTCCCGCACGTAGCCGGGGCTGTTGCCTATCCCGAAGGCGGACAGGTCCGGGTAAGCCCCGAGCAGCACCGGATCGGTGAAGAGCCGGTTCTGCAGGGCGTCGTAGGCGCCGGCCGCGGCCGCGTCGGCGGGGCTGTCGCTCGCGGGCCACGCCGGAGCGTAATTGTTGGTGATCGCCACCTGCCGCGCGCCGGCCGACCGGAGGGAGGCCATCGCCAGGCCATGCCCGAGCAGCTGGTGGTGCGCGGTGGGTAGCGCCCCCAGCATCAGTGCCTGGCCGGGTGCGTGGGTGCCGAGCCCGTATCCCATGGTGGTGACTACGAAAGGCTCGTTCAGCGTTATCCAGAGCGGTATCCGGTCGGCGAGCCGCCGTGCGGCCAGCGCCGCGTAGTCAGCAAAGCGGTAGGCCGTGTCCCTCGCCAGCCAGCCGCCCTGGTCCTCGAGCGGCTGCGGGAGGTCCCAGTGGAACAAGGTGGGCACCGGCGTGATCCCGGCGGCTAGCAGCGCATCGGTCAGCCGGTCGTAGAAGTCGAGGCCCCGGTCGTTAGCGGGGCCGTGCCCCTGCGGCTGCACCCGTGGCCATGCGACGGAGAACCGGTACGCGGTGATGCCAAGCCGGGCCATCAGCCCGACGTCCTCGGGCCAGCGATGGTAGTGATCGGCCGCGACGTCGCCGGTATGGCCGTCCCGGATCGCGCCTGGCCGCCGGCAGAACGTGTCCCAGACCGAGTCCCCCCGGCCATCCGCCGCGACCGCGCCTTCGATCTGGTACGCGGCGGTGGCGGCGCCCCAGGCGAAGCCGGCCGGGAACTGCGGCATCGGAAGATCGTTCACGTGGCGATCGTATGCCGGGCGAGTGCGGCTGAGGAAGCGGGTGCAGGCCAAGAACCGGGCGCGGCCCAGGAACNNGCCACGA
Organism: Actinomycetota bacterium; assembly: GCA_003168215.1. Lineage (GTDB taxonomy): Bacteria > Actinomycetota > Actinomycetes > Streptosporangiales > Streptosporangiaceae > Palsa-506. The sequence continues at coordinate 13,557 of PMSW01000112.1, read as the reverse complement.
ACCGGGCGCGGGCCATGAGCCAGCGCACTAGCCTCGGCGGATGACCGCTCGCCCGTTTGTGCCCGCCGACCTCACCGTCCCGCGCGGGCTGCTCGCGCCGCCCTTCCGGCTTGTGCCGCTGGGACCGCAGCACAACAGCGCCGACTATGCGGCGTGGACGTCCAGCATCGAGCACATCAGGGCGACCCCTGGCTTCGCCGGCCGCGACTGGCCCGACCCGCGGATGTCACCGGAAGACAACCTCGCCGACCTTGAACGGCACGCGGACGATTTCGCCCGGCGGGCCGGATTCACCTACACCGTCATCGAGATCGCCAGCGGCGAGATCATCGGCTGCGTCTACATCTATCCGGCCCGCGACGAGGACCACGACGCTGACGTCAGGTCGTGGGTGCGGGCCGACCGGGCCAGCCTGGACAAGGCTCTCTACGATGCCGTCGGCACCTGGCTGTCCGCCGCCTGGCCATTCCAGCCAGTCAACTACGATCCCCGCTGACGGAAGGCAGCCCTGCCCGCCCGCGACCGCCGTGCCAGCGTCTGCCGTGCCAGCGTCTGCTGTGCCAGNNCGTCTGCTGTGCCAGCGTCTGCATTTCATGATCACGGAGGATCCGCACGCTGCAACGAGCCGGATCCTCCGTGATCATGAAACGGTCGGCCGGGACTGGCGCTGGCCTACTGGTGCATCGGGTCCTCGTGATCGACGTGACCGGCTAGCTCAAGCTGAAAAGTGGAGTGCTCTACGTCAAAGTGCCCGCGCAGGCATTCCTGGAGCCGATCGAGTATGACCCCGCTGCGGCCGTCGGTCAGGACCTCCGCCTCGACGACCACGTGCGCGGAAAGCACGGGCAGGCCGGACGTGATCGTCCAGGCATGCAGCTCGTGCACGCCCTGTACGCCGCCGAGCTCGGTCATGTGGCGGCGGACCTCGGCGAGGTCGATGCCCCGCGGGCTCGCCTCGAGCAGGACGTCGATTGCCTCCCGCAGCAGCCGCCAGGTCCTTGGCAGGATCAGGAAGCCCACGGCCAGCGAGGCGATCGGGTCGGCGCGGGTGAATCCAGTGGCGGCGATCACGATTCCGGTAACAATGACGGCGGCGGCGCCCAGCGCATCCGACCCCACCTCGAGGAAGGCGCCGCGCACATTGAGGCTCTCTGCCTGGCCGCGGCGGAGCAGCAGCAGCGAGGTGCCGTTGGCGGTGAGGGCGATCACGCCGAACACTACGAGCAGCCCGCTATTGACGGCCGACGGTGACATCAGCCGCTGGATGGCCTCGGTGAAGATGAACGCCGCCATGCCGAAGAGCAGCAGCGCGTTCACCATCGCGGCCAGGATTTCGGCACGCGCGTAGCCGAAGGTGCGCCGGGTGGTGGCCGGCCGGGCGGCAAAGTAGGCGGCGAGAAGGGACAGCCCGACGCCCGCAGCGTCCGCGGCCATGTGCGCCGCATCGGCGAGCAGCACCAGCGAGCCGGTGACGAGGGCGCCGATGATCTCGGCGATGGCGATCAGCGTGGTCAGGGCTAGGACGGCGGTCAGCGCGCCCCGGTGACGGCCGGTCGCGGTGACCCCGTGCAGGTGCGAGTGCCCGTGCCCGGGCGCGCCCGGGCCGGTGCCGTTGGTGCTCTGTGGCGTCATGTCTCCTTGCCGGGGTTCCGGCGGTTGCGCCGTGCCTTGCCCCCCTCCGGCCCGGCCGCGCCCGGCGGGTTGGCAGGACCATGCGCGAGCAGCTCGTAGGCGGGGTTGATCATGACCGGCTCGCCGTCTTGAATGCCGACCGGGCCGCGGAACCTTATCCGGGCTCCGCAGTCGAGCCCGGGGATATGCGAGCGCCCGTAGAACAGGGCCGTCAGCTGGCCTGTCGAGTCCGCGATCTCGGCGGCGAGCACGGTGTTCCGCTCCACCGGGCGAATCTCGACAGCGTAGATGCGCCCCTCAACCGTCGCCCTGCCGGGCTTGGTCAGCGAGCCGATCGCATTGACACCTTGCGACGGGATAGGCCGGTCGGCGTTGGCGGCGGTATCGGCATCGGCATCGCCTGCGGGCGTGAGGGCCGGCTTTCCGGCCGATCCAGGCACTCCGCCGTGCCCTGGCTGTGCGGCATGCCCCGGCTGCACGCCGTGCCCTGGCTGTGCAGCATGCCCCGGCTGCACGCCGTGCCCCGGCTGNNCCCGGCTGCACGCCATGGCCCGGCTGCACGCCAGGCCCGGGCTTCTCCGCAGTGCCGGGCTTCTCGTGCCCCGGCTGATCAGGGAATCCGGGCTGGCTGGCGGATTCCGGCTGGTCAGCCTCCGCGCCCGGCGCGCGCTCAGTGGCTGCCCTGGCATGACGCTCCTGCAGCCTTTCTACCCGGCTGCGGACGTCGAACGGCACGATGGTGGCCGCCGCATGCGGGATCCGGCTGACCACTCCGGCAATCTTGTCCGCGGTGCGGTCGTGCAGCAGGCGGCCCAGCAGTGGCGAGTAACTGCGCCGGGGCAGGATCGCGGTGACCCCTACCCCCGGCACTGACGCCTCGTCATCGACCAGCTCCGCTGCGGCCCTGGCAATCCGCCGGTCCGGGCAGTCGATGAAGTCGAGCACGACACCCGTGTTCGCGCGCATCCAGGTCTGGCGCAGCGTATCGGCCTGCGCGCTGTCGATCACGAAGTGCACAGCGCGAAGCGTGGTTGGCCGCAGGCTCCGCGCGTAGCGCAGTGCGGCGAGCGTGGCGAGGTCGCAGTCGTCCACGAAAACGTAGACGCTGCGGCGTGCGTAAGTCGGCGGCTCGGGGGGCCGGTTACGGCTGCCGATCCGTTGCAGGACGTCGGCCTCCATCTTGTACTCCCTGTTCAGCCTGATGAGCGTGGGCACGCCGACCATAAAGAGCACGACCACGAGCCAGGCGCCCTCAGCGAACTTGACCACCACGAAGATCAGCACGATGATCAGCGACGTCACGCCCGCCGAGAAGTTGATCACTACCCGGCGCCGCCACGCCGACTCCCTGACCCTGTGGTGGTACTTGGCCATGCCGAATCCGGCCATGGTGAACGCGGTGAAAACCCCGATCGCGTAGAACGGCACCAGGTTGTTGACCTTGGCCTGGGTGGCGGCCAGCAGGACGGAGGACAGCACGGCGAGCACGACGATGCCGTTGGAGAAGACCAGCCGGTGGCCGCGCTTGGTCAGCCAGCGGGGCAGGAAGGCGTCCTCGGCCACGAAGCTGGCCAGGAAGGGGAAGCCGTTGAAGCTGGTATTGCCCCCGGTGTAGAGGATCAGCGCGGTGGCGGCCTGGACCAGGATCCACATGCCGTTGCCGAAGACCGAGTGGCCGAAGACGATCCTGGCTTCCTGGGAGATGACCGTGGGCACCCCGGACATGTACGGCGCAGCGTGCGTCACGTGCGCCAGCCAGGAGATTCCGGCGACCAGGGATCCGAGTATGACGCCCTCGGTCACGAGCACCCGGCGGGCGTTGATGCCCTCAGGCGGCTTGAACGCGCTCACCGCGTTCGACACGGCCTCAATGCCGGTGAGCGAGGAACCGCCGTTGGCGAACGCCTTCAACAGGACGAAGACCATGGCGAAGGCGATCAGCCGGCTGTCGGCCGGAGCGTGCGTGTACTGCCCGGGCACCGGGTAGTGGTAGTGCCCGAGCGTGCCGAGCGCCTGACGTACCAGGCCCACGACGATCATGATGGTCACCGTGGCGGTGAACAGGTAGGTGGGCACCGCGAACGCCCGCCCGGCCTCGCGGATCCCGCGCAGGTTGCCGTAGCACATCAGGATCACGATGCCGATCGAGATCAGCGTAATGGTCGTCTGGTTATCGATGGCGGGCCAGGCGGACGCGACGGCCGCTGTTCCGGCTGCCACTTGCACCGCCACGGTGACCACGTAGTCGATGAGCAGCGCGACCGCCGCGACCTGGGCAACCCTGGGGCCGAAGTTCTCCCGTGCGACCACGTAGGACCCGCCGGCTCTGGTGTAGACCGAGACGACCTCGCGATAGGACAGCACCACTAGCGCCATCACGAACAGGACAACGCCGGTCAGCGGCAGAATGAGCGTGAATGCCGTGATGGCCAGGCCGCCCCTGAGCAATTCGATCAGGATTTCCTCGGTGCCGTAGGCCGAGGAGGAGATCCCGTCAGGCGCGAGCACGCCGAGCGCGAGCCGCTTGGACAGGCGCTGCTCGCCGAGTTCCTCATTCACTAGCGGCGGCCCGAGCAGGCGCCGTTTGATCGAGTACCCGGCGCCTTCCGGCATGGCCTGAGCCCCGCCGAGGAGTCTTCTCGTGTTGCGCATCGCCACGCCGCTGCGCCCTCCGCTCGCTCGCGCCCCTGACGTGGCCTTCATACCATTGCCGCGGCTGGCCGCAGAGCCTGGCGTGGCCAGTGCACATCAGAACGTACCCGGGCGCCGGCCGGCGGACACCTCAGTGGCGCGCACCAGCGTAACTCCCTGTTCACCCGGGCCTGACACGGTGATCCGGGTTACCTGAGCCGTGACAGGCTGGTCCGGGTAAGAAGCAGGCCGGCCCAGTTAACGCAGAACGATGGCATCGGGCTACCCGATCAGAAAGGCAATGCCATGACGACGACACCGGCCGCACCGGCACCGCAGGCAGGCAGCGCCCGTACGCTGCTCCTGTCTGAGTTGCTGCGGCGCCCGCTCACGGACCGCGGGGGCGAGTCGCTCGGGCGGCTCTCCGATGTCATCGTCCGGCTCCGCGGCGCGGAGCACCCGGTGGTGACCGGGCTGGTCGCCACGGTCGGCGGCCGGGAAGTCTACGTGCCGATCGAGCAGGTCAGCTCGTTCGACGGCGAGGTGCTGAAGCTGACAAGCGCCAAGCTCGACCTGCGCAGGTTCGATCGACGTCACGGGGAGGTGCTGCTCCGGGCCGACGTGCTCGGGCACCGGCTGATCGACGTGGAGCGGGCGCACCTGGTCAGGGCAGCAGACCTCGAGCTGGAGCAGCGAGACGGCGACTGGGTGCTGGCCGGAGTGGAGACCAATCGCAAGGCCCGCCGGTGGCTGGGCTTCGGCGGGCAGGGTGCGAGGGAGCCTGCCGGGCATTCGTTCCGCGAATGGGCCAGGTTCGAGCCGCTCATCGGCCACTCGAGCAGCGCCTTGCTGCGCGGCCCGTTCGCGCGCATACGCCGGCTGAAGCCGGCCCAGATCGCCGACCTGCTCGAGGAAGCGTCCAAAGAGGAAGAGACCGAGATCCTCGGCCACGTGCACGCCGATCCTGAACTCGAGGCGGACGTCTTCGAGGAGCTCGACGAGGATCTGGCCACCCGGCTGCTCGGCGCTCGCACCGACACGGATATCGCCGGGGTACTGGCCAGGATGCGCGCCGATGACGCAGCGGATGCCATCGCCGAGCTGCCGCAGCGGCGCCGCCAGCCCGTGCTGGACCTGCTGCCGCTCGGCCAGCGCACCAAGGTGCTGACCCTGATGGGCTTCAATCCCACCAGCGCTGGCGGCCTGATGGGCGTTGACTTCCTCGCCGTGCCGGCCGACGTCACCGTCCAGCAGGCACTCGATGCCGTCAGTCAGTCCGCCAGCCTGCAGCCCGAGGCGCTCACCAGCGTGCACGCGCTCGACGAGCGCGGCCGCCTGTGCGGCGTCGCGAGGCTGGTCACCATCGTCCAGTCGGACCCGGCGGCCTGCCTCAGTGACGTTTACGACGATGATCCGGTGCGGGTTGGCGCGGACACCGACGTGGTCGACGTCGCCGTCCTGATGAGCGACTACAACCTGATCACCATCCCGGTCGTGGACGACCGGCGCAAGATGATCGGCGTGATAACGGTCGACGACGTTCTCGAGGTCACGCTGCCCGAGGACTGGCGGCGCCGGGAGGCCGCGCAGCCGCCCGACGCGCATCGCGGGGAAACTACGTGAACGATGCTCCCGGGGGCCGGACACCGGAGCAGGTTCCGGGGCGGCCGGTTCCGGCGCGGCCGGCTCCCGGGGCCGCGGGAGCGGCGGCCGTGCCTGGCTCGCCGCTGACCGGATCCGGCGCACTGTCGGCCGGATCCGGCGCACCGCTGCGCGGGTCCGGCGCACCGCCGGGCGGATCTGCCATGCCATCAGCCAGGCCCGCATCGCCGCCGCCGCCCGCGTCGCCGCCGCCCGCGTCGCCGGGCGCCCGGCCGGCGATGACGCTGGCCCAGCCGAGCGCCGTCCTTGATGAGGCGCACCTCGGCGATATCGAGGGCGCCTTCGGCCGGATCAGGCTCGACGTCGAGCAAAGCTCCGACATGAAGCGGCGGCTGGTCACCTTCCTGGCGATCGTCGGGCCTGGCCTCATCGTGATGGTCGGGGACAACGACGCGGGCGGGGTAGCTACCTACGCGCAGGCGGGCCAGGACTACGGCTACAGCCTGCTGTGGGTGCTCCTGCTGCTCATCCCCGTGCTCATCGTCAACCAGGAGATGGTGGTCAGGCTGGGCGCGGTCACCGGCGTCGGGCACGCCAGGCTGATCAACGAGCGGTTCGGCAAGTTCTGGGGCTGGTTCAGCGTCGGAGACTTGTTCGTGCTGAACTTCCTGACCATCGTCACCGAGTTCATCGGCGTCTCGCTGGCGCTGGCCTATTTCGGCGTCAGTCCCTACATCGCGGTGCCGATCGCCGCCGCGTTGCTGGTAGGCATCACGCTGAGCGGCAGCTTCCGTCGGTGGGAGCGGGCCATGTTCGCCTTCATCGGCGCCAGCCTGCTGCTCATCCCGCTTGCCTTGCTCTCGCACCCGTACTACGGCCAGGTCGCCAGCCACTTCGTCATACCGGGGATCCAGGGCGGCATCAGCTCGAAAGCCGTGCTGCTCATCATCGCGATCGTCGGCACGACGGTTGCTCCCTGGCAGCTGTTCTTCCAGCAGTCGAATGTCATCGACAAGCGGATCACGCCGCGGTTCATCCGCTACGAGCGCGCCGACACCGTCCTCGGCTCGCTCGTCGTCGTCGTCGGCGCTGCCGCCGTATTGGTGGTGGCCGTCTACGCGGGCCGCGGCACGGGGCTGGCCGGGCATTTCACCGACGCGCTCGGGACCGCCCGCGCGCTGGGTGACCACAGCAGGGTGCTCGGCGCCATCTTCGCGATCGTGCTGCTGGATGCCAGCATCCTCGGCGCCTCGGCAGTGACGCTCTCCACCAGTTACGCATTCGGCGACGTCTTCAACCTCAAGCACTCGCTGCACCGCAAGTTCCGCGACGCCAAGTCCTTCTACGCCAGCTATGCGGCGCTGGTGCTGGTGGCCGCGAGCGTCGTGCTCATCCCGCACGCTCCGCTCGGGCTCATCACGGTCGGCGTCCAGGCACTGGCCGGAGTCCTGCTGCCCAGTGCGAGCGTCTTCCTGCTGCTGCTCTGCAACGACCCGGAAGTGCTCGGTCCCTGGGTCAACCCGCCCTGGCTGAACATGCTGGCGAGCGTCATCGTGGGCGTCCTGGTCATGCTGTCGGGCACTCTCGTCGCGACCACGCTGTTCACCCACATCAACGCGACCGCCACCGTGATCTGGCTGTCCGCCATCCTGACGGCCGGCCTCACCGCGGCCGCGATAAGGCTGCGGATCGTCCGGGCCCGCCTCGGGCCGCGCGTCCCGCCGGGGGCCGGGATGTCCCGCGCGGAGCGCAGCAACTGGCGGATGCCGCCGCTCGCCCTGCTCAAGCCGGTCGACTGGTCACCGGGGACCAAGCTCAGCGTGCTGCTACTCCGCGCCTACCTGGTGGTGTCCGTGGTGCTCCTGGTAGTTGCCGCGGTCCGCCTCGGCAGTGCCTAATGCCGGCGTTGCCGCAATTGCGTGCGCTCGGCTAACCTGGGAGGCCGCGGCCAGGCTGCCGCCCAGCCAGGACCGCCGAGTCGGCCCCGAGCGGAGGAGGTGGGGATCATGCCAGGTGAAAGTACCGGCAGCAGTTCGAGCGATCCTCACGAATCCGCGCAGACCTCGCAGCGCTGACCGCACGGGCCGCCTCCCGGTATCCACCGGGGCCGCGCCGGCCCGCCCAGGCTGTCCCCGGATCGCTGGCTGACTGCTGCCCGCCGTGACTGAGCGGCGGTAGCTGAGTCCGGCGAGACATCCGTTCGGCATCCTGCTCGCCTGCCCGGCCGCGCACGTTCATTTATGCGCACGGTCGTGGCCGCGGTGTCCTTCGGCCAGCGGTGCCGGGTCTGCGCCCGATGCCCCCAGGGGCAGATCGGGGAGACCTGTCATGTCACGTTTCCTGCTTCCCTCCGCTCCGCGGGAGCGCCTGGCCGCTCCGGCCACGGCTCCCGCCCCGGCCCGCCCGGCTACCCCGGCCCGCCCGGCTACCCCGGCCCGCCCGGCTACCCCGGCCCGCCCGGCTGCCCGGGCTGCTAACGGCGTCGCGGCCGCCGCTACCGCCGCTGCCGGCCTGGCCGTTCGGGATGCTCCGCACCTCGGTGACATCAAGGGCGCGTTCGGCACGGTCCGGGCTGATGCTCATGACCAGCCGGCCAGCTGGGGCCGCCGGCTGCGCTGCCTGCTCGCGATCATGGGCCCTGGCCTGATCGTGATGTTCGGCGACAACGACGCCGGCGGCGTCTCGACCTACGCCCAGGCCGGGCAGGACTACGGCACCCGGCTGCTGTGGGTCCTCGCGCTGCTGATCCCCGTGCTCGTGATCAACCAGGAGATGGTGGTCAGGCTCGGCGCGGTCACCGGGGTCGGCCACGCCAGGCTCATCCACGAGCGGTTCGGCCGCCTGTGGGCGGCGTTCTCCGTCGGCGATCTCGTGCTCGTTAACGGGCTGACCATCGTCACCGAGTTCATCGGCGTCGCGCTGGCCGGCAGCTACTTCGGCCTGCCGCGGTGGCTCAGCGTCGCTGGCGCCGCCGGCTTGCTGGTCGGGTTCACCATTACTGGCAGCTACCGGCGCTGGGAACGCTGGATGTACGCGCTGATCGCCGTCAACGCGCTGATCATCCCGCTGGTCCTTACCGCACACGTCAAGGCGGCGCCAGTGGTGCGCAATCTCGTCGTCCCCGGACTGCCCGGCGGGCTGAACGCGGGTGTCCTGCTGCTGGTCATCGCCATCGTGGGGACCACGGTCGCGCCGTGGCAGCNNTTCTTCCAGCAGTCCAACGTGGTGGACAAGCGGATCACCCCGCGGTGGATCTCCTATGAGCGCGCGGATACGGTGATCGGCTCGTTCGCGGTGGTAATAGGCGCGGTCGCGCTCATCGCCGTCACCGCGTCCGGCTTCGCCGGTACCCGGCTGCACGGCCACTTCACCAACGCGGGGGCCGTGGCCGCCGGCCTTGAGCACACGGTCGGCCATCACGCGGGCGCGCTGTTCGCCGTGCTGCTGCTCGACGCATCGCTCATCGGCGCCGCCGCGATCACGCTGGCCAGCTCGTACGCGCTCGGCGACATGGCAGGCGCTCGGCACTCCCTGGACCGCAGCGTCTCCGAGGCGCCGCTGTTCTACGGCCTGTACGCGTTCTTCCTCGCCGCGGCCGGCGCGGTCGTGCTGATCCCCGGCGTGCCGCTCGGCCTGATCACCGAGGGCGTGCAGGCGCTGGCCGGCATCCTGCTGCCCGCTGCCACCGTCATCCTCATCCTGCTCTGCAATGACAAGGAGATACTCGGGCCATGGGTCAACAAGCCCTGGCTGAACGCGGTAGCGGGAGTCATTGTCGGCGTCCTGGTACTGCTATCGATGACACTCACGGTAGCCACCCTGTTCCCGCACCTGACCGGCCGGCAGCTCGCCGCGATGCTGACTGGCGGGGCCTTCCTCGGCCTCGGCGGTGCCTGCGGCTGGCTGGTATCGCGGTGGATCTCGGCACGCCGGCTGCCCGCTGGCCATGCGGCCGAGGCCGGCGCGGGCGTGGTGCTGGCGGCGGAACGGCTCACCTGGCGGATGCCGCCGCTCGCTCTGCTCCGCCGGCCGGCCTGGTCGCCAGGGCGCAGGCTCGGCATGATCAGCCTGCGCTGCTATCTGGTCGCTGCCGTGGCGCTAGTGATCGTCAAGGTGGTGCAGCTCGCCGCCGCGCACTGAGATTGCCGCGGAGCTGCGGATTTCGGAGCTTTCTTCGGTACGCTCCGTCGGAGGCGCTGGCACTCGGGCGCCGCAGCAGACCGTGGATCAGGGAGTTGACCGTTACCCATGGACGTTACCGGCGCCCGGCATCATGCGAGCGGCCCCGTTGCCGCTGACGGCAACGGNNACGGTGCCGCTGACGGCAACGGCGTCGAGGTCGCCATCGAGGCGGGCTCGAAAGAGAACAGTGACCACGTGATCACGGTTCGCGACGCCAAGAACCCCGACGGGCCGAAGCTGATCTTCACGCCGGACGAATGGGACGCATTTGTCGCTGGCGTGAAGGACGGCGAATTCGACCTGCCCTAGAGTTGCTCCCTGTGAGCGGAGCGCAAGTGAAGGCGTCGGCAGCCACCGGAGACGCCCGGCAGACCAGGCAGCCGGCGGCAGACCGTGCCGCCTGGCTGACGCCCGTCAACATGGTCGTCGCCGCCCTGACGTTGCTTGCCCTTGGCCTGCGGCTGTTCTACCTGACCAGGCCCGGCTACCTGCTCGGCGTGACTGAGTACGACGACGGGTCGTATTTCGGCAGCGCCGTGCGCCTGGTGCACGGGATGCTGCCCTACCGCGACTTCGTGTTCGTGCAGCCGCCAGGGATCACGCTGCTGATGACCCCGGTCGCGCTGCTGGCCAGGGTGACCGGCACCGACTGGGGGCTCGGGCTCGCACGGATTATCACCATGCTCGCCGGCGCCGCGGGAGTGGCGCTAGCCGGCCTGCTCGTCCGGCACCGGGGGGTCATTGCCGCGCTGCTCGCCTGCGGGGTAGTGGCGATCTACCCGGACAGCGTTGCCTCCGCCCACACGCTGCTCGTCGAGCCATGGCTGGTGCTGTTCTGCCTGGCCGGGGCCGTGGCCGTGTTTGACGGTGACCGGATCACCGGCAGCCGCCGGCGGCTGATCTGGGGCGGTGTCGCCTTCGGTTTCGCCGGCGTCATCGAGGCGTGGGCGATCGTCCCGGTGCTCATCATCGTGGTCCTCGGCCTGCGGTGGCCGCGGCGGATGGCGGTCTACCTTGGCGGCGTCGCGGCAGGTTTCCTCATCCCGGTGCTGCCGTTCGCCGCCCTCGCGCCGCGGATGTTCTACGACAGCGTGATCGTCGCCCAGGTGGGCGGCAGGGTGAACGCCGTCCGGATGCCGCTGTGGTACCGGCTGCGGCAGATGAGCGGATTCGCCAACGACCCGAACGTCAGGCATCTTTACGTAGTCGGCGTTATCGCCGGAATCATCGCGTTCGTGATCGTGGCCTGCGCGCTCGCGCTGCTGCTCACCAGGCGGCTGCCGCCTCCGCTGGAGTGGTTCGCCTTCGTGACGACCGGTGCCGTGGTGGCGATCTTCCTATGGCCTGCACAATTCCATTATCACTTCTCCGGCTTCCTCGCGCCCTTCCTCGGCCTGTCCATTGCCCTGCCAGCGGCCCGGCTGGTGGCCGCAGTCCAGGCACGAGCTGCCGGTGCTGGCGCTGAAACCGGCGCGGATGCGGATGCGGGTGCCAGTGCTAGTGCCGGTGCCGGTGCCGGTGGCGGAGGATCTCGCGATGACGGGCCCGGCGTTCACCGGCCAGGCGTCGGCGGGCACCGGGCCGGCCAGTCGCGGGCCGGCGGGTCGCAGGCCGGCCAGTCGCGGGGTGGCCGGCCGCGGGCTGGCCGGTCGCCGTTTGGCCAGCTGCTGTTCTGGTGCGCCGCCGGCCTCGCCGGAGTACTCATAGTCGCGGGGACGTGGAGCCAGGCGGCCTTCGAGAGCAAGCTGGAGCCCGACGCGCCGGTCGCCATGATCGCGGCAGGCCGGCAAATCATCCCACCGGGCGCCTGCGTGCTGGCCGACAACTCGGCCTACACGCTGGTCGCCAACAGGTTCCTTTCGAGCGTGCCCGGCTGCCCGGTCATCGACGACGGAACTGGCGCCAACTACGCCCTCTCGAACGGGCGCAGCGCGCTCACCGGCGCGGGCAAGGTCCCGGCCGTGGCCGCCATGTGGCGATCGGCGTTCGCCCACGCCCAGTACGTATGGCTGACCAGCCTCAACCGGCGCCGGATCGCCTGGACGCCCGCGCTCACCGCATACTTCAAGGCCAATTTCGTGCACGTCGCCAATCACACGCATGACCTGCGGCTGTACGTGCGTAAAGGGCTTCATCCGCGCTGAGCCTCAGCCCCGCCGAGCCCCCCGGAGCCTCGCGCAAGCCTCCCGGCGCCTCGCAAGCCCCCCGGACCCTCCCTCAAGCCTGCCCGATCGCGGGATCATCCCGCTACGCCGCGCGTCCGCAGGGCCGTGATCTGCGTCGCGGTATAGCCGAGCCCGGCAAGCACGGCATCGGTATCCGCGCCAGGACGGGGCGGCGGCTCCGGCAGCCCGGCCGCCGTCCGGCCAAAACGCGGTGCCGGGGCGGGCTGCACCACCCCGCCGACATCAATGAACACCCCGCGCGCGGCGTTGTGCGGATGAGCAGGTGCCTCGGCCGGACCGAGAACAGGCGCCACGCAGGCATCGGTGCCGGCGAATACCTCGGCCCACTCGGCCTGGCTGCGGCTGCGAAAGACCTCGGCCAGCCGTGCCCGCAGCACCGGCCAGCCCGCCCGGTCGTACTGGCCGGGCAGGCCTTGATCGTCGGCCAGCCCTAGCCCGGCCAGCAAGGCGGCGTAGAACTTCGGCTCCAGCGCGCCGACGGCGACATGCCGGCCGTCGGCGCTCTCGTAGGTGTCATAGAACGGCGCGCCGCCGTCCAGCAGGTTCGTTCCCCGCTCGTCGCGCCACGCGCCAGCGGCCCGCATGCCGTGCAGGAACGAGGTCAGCAGCGCGGCCCCGTCCACCATCGCCGCGTCGACGACCTGGCCGAGCCCGGACCGTTCCCGCTCAAGCAGTGCCGCGAGCACCCCGACAGCGAGCAGCATGCCGCCGCCGCCGAAGTCGGCGACCAGGTTCAGCGGGGGGACGGGACGCTGGCCGGCCCGGCCGATCGGGTGCAGCGCGCCGGAAACCCCGATGTAGTCGATGTCATGCCCGGCGGTGGCCGCCAGCGGGCCTTCCTGGCCCCAGCCGGTCATCCGGGCGTAGACCAGCCGCGGGTTGCGCAGCGCGCAGTCCGCCGGGCCGCAGCCGAGCCGCTCGGTCACCCCCGGCCGGAACCCCTCCACCAGCACGTCGGCATCCTCGGCCAGGCGCAGCAGCACGCCGATCCCCTCGGGGTCCTTGAGGTTGAGCCCGATCGACCGGCGGCCGCGGCCGAGCGGGTCGGGCGGCGCGACTGCTGCCGGGCCGCAGCTCTCGGCGCGGTCCACCCGCAGCACATCCGCGCCGAGGTCAGACAGGATCATGCAGCCGAATGGGGCGGGGGCCAGGCTCGCGATCTCGATGACCCGCACTCCGTCCAGGGGACCCAAGCCACTCGCCTCCGCATCTGCCGGCCAGCACAACTCAGCAGCAGAACGGATCCTGCGGGGCCAGTCCGTCCGGCCCGCCCTGCCTAGCGCGATGTTAGACGCCCCGCGTCCGGTGCGGCGGGACCGGTGCG
>PMSW01000085.1 GCA_003168215.1 Actinomycetota bacterium | reverse complement strand
GCGCCGGCCGGGACTGCGCCGACGGCGGCCGGGGCTGCAGCGGCCGGGACTGCGGAAGCGGCGGGGGCGGCCGCAGTCGTGCCGGCCGCGGCCGGGGTGCCTGCGGTACCACTGGAATCCGGCCTCTCGGATCGGCTGGCCGCGCTGGACCGGCTAGTCCAGATCGGCCTTGCAAGGTCTGGTCCCGACGGGTTCAGCGAGAAGCTGCTCAACGACGCGGAGCAGCTGCTCGCCCAGGCTGGCCAGCGGCTGCGGATGTCCTCAGCGCACACCGTTGTGGCGCTGGCCGGCGGTACCGGCAGCGGAAAGTCCTCACTTTTCAACCGATTGGCCGGGGCGGATTTTTCGGCGGTCGGCGTTACCCGCCCGGTGACAAGGGATCCGCACGCCTGCGTATGGGGAGTGGCGGGGTCGGGGCCGCTGCTTGAGTGGCTGGGAGTCCAGCGCAGGTATCGTTATGCCCGGTCCAGCGCGCTGGACCGGGGTGAAGACGCCATGGCAGGCCTGATCCTGCTGGACCTGCCCGACCACGATTCGGTGGTTTCCGGCGACTCGGGCCAGGTCGACCGCCTGGTCGGGCTTGCGGACCTGATGGTGTGGGTACTCGATCCGCAGAAATACGCTGACGCCGCGGTGCACCGCCGGTACCTGGTGCCGCTGGCTGGTCACGCCGAGGTCATCGCGGTGGTACTGAACCAGGCCGATCGGCTTTCGGCCGCGCAGGCAGAGGACTGCATCACCGACCTCCGTCGGCTGCTCGATTCCGAGGACCTGAACGACGTCCAGGTGCTCGTGACCTCTGCCCTCACCGGCGGCGGCGTTGATGATCTCCGCAAGCTGCTCATCCAGACAGTCTCGGCACGGCGCGCTGCCAGCGCCCGGCTTTCCGCTGACGTGGACGCCATCGTCAACAGGCTCATGCCTTACGCCGCGGATCCGGCTAAGTCCGCGGGCAAGGAGGAGGAGGAGGAGGAGGCCGGCGCCGCCCGCACTGTTCCCGAGGACACGGTGAACCTCCTCGTGGAGGCATTCTGCGGCGCGGCAGGGGTGTCCGCCGTGGGCGAGTCACTGCAGAGTGCGCGTGAGCTCCGGGCGCTGGACTACGTCGGCTGGCCGATCGGCTGGCTGGCCGAGCGCATCACTGGCCATGACCCGGCACGCAAGGTACGGCTGGGCAAGCTCTGGGAGGAGCTGCGGAGCGTAACCGCCGGGCCGTCTGGCGCGCAGCAGGCAGAGATCGACAACGCCCTCACCGCGGTGGCCGATCAGGTCGCTGTGCCGCTACCGAGGCCATGGTCGCAGACCGTCCGATCCGCCGCGCGCTCCATGTCGAAGGAAATCCCCGGTGCGCTCGGCACGGCGATGGGGGAGTCGCTGCCGGTGGAGACCGAGACTGCTGGCTGGTGGCGGATTATCGGCGCCTGGCAGGGCCTGCTGCTCGGCTGCGTCATCGTTGGCGTGGCGTGGCTCGGCGTGATCGTGGCGTTCGGCGTGTTCCACGCCGCTAGGCACATCCCGTCCCGGCTCTTCGATGATGTTTCCCTGCTGCCCTGGATCGGCCTCATGATCGCGGCGATTCTCCTGCTGGGCTGGCTCACGGCATCGGGCTGCATGAACCTGGTGCGGGTGGCTGCCGAGCGGGAACTCCAGCGCGTCGATGCGGCGATGCGCTCCCGGCTGGCCATGGTAGCCAGCGAGATGGTCGTGACGCCCATCGAGCACGAACTCTTCGAATACGACCGGTTCCTGGAGGATCTGCGCGTCGCCGCAGGCCACTCCTGAGCCTGTGCCAGCAGGCCTGGGCCGGCTCAGTTGCGTTAAGTTGTAATGTTGTAATCCAGAATACTGGAGGACGGCATGGCAGCTGACTCGCCACTCGACGGTTACTCGCAGGTCGTGACGGCGGTGGCAGCCGCCCTGACGCCAAAGGTGGCCAGCCTGCGGGTACCGCGGGCGGGCAGAGGCGGTGGCGGGGAGAGCCTGGGATCGGCTGTCGTCTACACCGGTGACGGGTTCCTGCTGACTAACGCGCACGTCGTGGGCCGGGCGCGCGGCGGGACAGCGTTGTTTTCCGACGGAACCAGCGCCTCGTTCGCGGTCGTGGGCGCCGACGCGCTTTCTGACCTCGCCGTAGTACGCGCCGGCGGGCCGGTGCCGCCGCCCGTCGAGCTCGGCGAGGCTGATCAGCTCGTCGTTGGCCAGCTGGTGGTCGCTGTCGGAAGCCCGCTCGGGCTGGCGGGCTCAGTTACCGCGGGTGTGGTCAGCGCCCTGGGCCGCTCGCTGCCGACCCGCAGCGGCGCCGCAGCCCGGCTGGTCGAGGACGTGATCCAGACGGATGCTGCGCTCAACCCGGGAAATTCCGGCGGAGCGCTGGCGGACTCTCGTTCCCGCGTCGTCGGGATCAACACGGCAGTGGCCGGGGTCGGGCTGGGCCTGGCCGTGCCCGTCAATGCGACGACCAGGCGGATCATCAGCGCGCTCATGCGGGACGGCCGGGTGATGCGCGCCTACCTGGGACTTGTCACGGTGCCCGCGCCACTTGGCGTGCAGTTGCGGGAACCCTTTGGTCGTGCGAGCGCGCTGCGGGTCGCGGAGGTGGTTCCGGACGGCCCGGCGGCCCGGGCGGGCGTACGGTCCGGGGACTTGCTTCTCGCTGCCGCCGACCACCCGGTGAGCACCGCACAGGATCTGCAGCGGCTGATGTTCGGTGAGGCGATCGGGCGGCCCATGTCCATCACCGTGCTGCGTAACGGAGCGCTGGTGGACGTGATCGCCGAGCCGTCGGAACTCGTCGCGGCCTGATTCCGGCGCGCTCTCGGCGCTCCCGGCGCTCCCGGCGCGTTCCCCGCGCGCCGCGCAGTGTCTCATCTCACGGGCCTGACCGGAATCCGTTGTCCACAGCTCCGGCTGAGCAGCGTTGCCGTCCACAGAATTCGGCTGGCGGATGCAGGATCTTGCCCGGGTCAGCGAATTTGGTGAGTAGCCAGGCGGCGCCGTGCCGCCGGCGCCAGAGTACGGGCGCGGACGGCGGTCCCGCCCGGCAGATTTCAGGAGGATAGCGATGTCCAATGAGGCACAGGTGAGCCTGACGGGCTATGTGGCCACTCAGCCCTACTACCGGAAGGTAGGCAATGGCGCGTCCGTGGTGTCGATGCGGGTGGCCTGGACCCCCCGCCACATTGACCGCGGAACAGGTGAGTGGGTCGACGGCAACACCTCGTACGTCACGGTGAGTTGCTGGCGCAAGCTAGCCGACAACGTGGCCCTGTGCCTCCGCAAGGGCGATCCTGTCCTGGTGAAGGGCCGCCTGTCCGTGCGGGACTACGAGAAGGACGGCATGCCGAGGATCGAGGTCCTGGTGGATGCCAACTCCGTCGGGCATGACCTGTCCCGCGGCGCGGCGCACTTCGTGCGGACCAAACGGGCGCCCGGGGAGACCGCAGCCGATCAGCTGTCGACCGGGTTCGCCCTGGGCGGCCTGCCGGGTGACGAGGGCATGCGCCATAGCGACAGCATGCCCGGCGCCAGCCGCGGTGAGACTGCGGGCGAGCCGGTGATGGCCCGCGACGGCACCGGGCCCGCGGGTTCCGGTAGCGCCGATGGAACCGCCGGGCAGCCGGGCGCGGACATCTTCGACGAGAGCGCGATTGACGCGCTCGTGCAGGAGGACCGCCCGGTTTCGGTTCCTTTCTGAGCAGGACCGCCTTGACCCTGGCTGATCCGCCCGCGGCGGGCGGATCAGCCGCCAGGCGGCCCGGTGACCGCTCAGCGTCCGAACCGCGTGCTCACTGCCCCTACCCTTGAAGGCATGCCCGAGTACATCTATCAGATGCATGCTGTGCGGAAGTCGCATGGCGAGAAGGTCATTCTCGATAACGTGACGCTCGCGTTCCTGCCGGGAGCGAAGATCGGCGTCGTCGGTCCGAACGGCGCTGGCAAGTCCACGCTGCTACGGATGATGGCAGGCGTCGAGCAGCCGTCGAACGGCGATGCCCAGCTCATGCCGGGCTTCACCGTCGGCATCCTTGACCAGGAGCCTGTGCTGGATGACGGCAAGACGGTTCTCGGCAACGTCGAGGATGGCGTCGCTGATACCAAGGCGCTGCTCGAGCAGTACAACGAGATCGCCGAGAAGATGGCCACCGACTACTCCGACGCGCTGCTGGAGGAGATGGGCAGGCTGCAGGAGCAGCTGGATCACCGGGGTGCCTGGGATCTCGACAGCCAGCTTGAGCAGGCGATGGACGCGCTGCGATGCCCGCCGCCTGACGCGGACGTGAGCGTGCTGTCCGGCGGCGAGCGCCGACGGGTCGCGCTCTGCAAGCTGCTGCTGCAGCAGCCCGATTTGCTGCTGCTGGACGAGCCGACGAACCACCTGGACGCAGAGAGCGTGCTCTGGCTTGAGCAGCACCTGGAGAAATACCCGGGCACAGTGGTCGCGGTTACCCACGACAGGTACTTTCTCGACAATGTGGCCGGCTGGATTCTGGAGCTGGACCGCGGCCATGCCTATCCCTATGAGGGCAACTACTCGACGTACCTGGAGACCAAGGCATCGCGGCTCAAGGTGGAGGGCCAGAAGGACGTCAAGCGCCGCAAGCGGCTGGAAGACGAACTCGAATGGGTGCGATCCAGCCCGCGGGCACGGCAGGCGAAGAGCCGCTCGAGGCTGCAGCGGTACGAGGAGATGGCAACCGCGGCCGACCAGAACAGGAAGCTGGACTTCGAGGAGATCCAGATCCCGCCTGGTCCGAGGCTGGGAGGCCTGGTCGTAGAGATCACCGACCTGGCCAAGGGCTTCGACGACCGGATGCTGATCGAGAACCTGAGCTTCAGCCTGCCACCGAACGGCATCGTCGGCGTGATCGGGCCGAACGGGGTAGGCAAGACCACGCTGTTCAAGATGATCGTGGGGGAGGAGCAGCCAGACTCCGGCTCGATCAAGATCGGCGAGACGGTGCAGATCGCCTACGTTGACCAGTCCAGGGAGCGGATCGACGCGGACAAGAATGTCTGGCAGGCCATTTCCGACGGAGAAACCTACATCAAGGCAGGCCGCACCGAGATCCCGAGCCGCGCTTACGTTGCCGCCTTCGGCTTCAAAGGCGCCGACCAGCAGAAGCCAGCGGGAATCCTGTCCGGCGGGGAGCGCAACAGGGTGAACCTGGCGCTCACGCTCAAGCAGGGCGGCAACCTCCTGCTGCTGGACGAGCCGACCAATGACCTCGACGTGGAGACTCTCTCGTCACTGGAGAATGCGCTGCTCGAATTTCCCGGCTGCGCCGTGATCACCAGCCACGACCGCTGGTTCCTGGACAGGATCGCGACCCACATCCTGGCCTGGGAAGGCGGGGCCAACTGGTTCTGGTTCGAGGGGAACTTCGAGGCGTACGAGAAGAACAAGGTTGAACGGCTGGGCGCCGAAGCAGCCAGGCCGCACCGAATCACCTACCGGAAGCTCACCAGGGGCTGATCACCACGGCCTGAGCACAACCGGGCCGGGCACATGCGGGCCGGGCACAACCGGGCCGGGTCAGATGCCTGCCCGAGCGTGTTCGCTCCTATCACCGACGCCAGCGCGTTCTCGCCTGCCCGGCTCGGCACTGCCCGNNTGGCCAGGTCGGCACTGGCCAGTTCAGGGTTGACCATGCTGGCAACGACGCGGGCAATCGCGGCTGCAGCGTCCGGGCGCGCCAGCCGCGCGGAGGCTGCCCGCATCCGGGCCAGGATGACCGGATCACGCCGCAGCTCGTTGACGGCCGTCAGGAGGTCGGGCAGCCGCGGCGCCCAGCGCCCGGCCCCTGCCGCAACCACGAACTCGGCATTGCCTTCCTCCTGGCCGGGCACACGTGAGGTCAGGACAAGAGCCGCGCCGCAGCAGGCCGCCTCGGCGATCGTGCCGGGACCGGCCTTGGTGACCACGACGTCGGCACATCGCATCCAGTCGGCCATATTGCCGACAAAGCCCAGCACGGTCAGCCTGCCGCCGTAGCGTGGTGCAGTCCTGGTCAGCCTTCGCCGCAGTAGCTCGTTATGCCCGCAGATGGCCACCAGGCTGATGTCGTCGAGCCGCCGGGCAATCGCGGTTGCCTTCCGGAAGATCCTGCCCGCGCCCTCTGCGCCGCCGGTGACGACGACGACAAACCGGTCCTCGCTCAGCCCCAGCGCCCGGCGCAGCGTGCGGCGCTCACGTTCCGGCAGCGGACCTGCAGCGAAATCGGCGGCCACCGGCAGTCCGATCTCCGTCCACTGGCCCGGTGCCATGCCATCGGCCTGGCAGCTGCGCCCCACGGCGGAGGACGGCACGACGATCCTGTCGACCGCCGGCTCACGCCACGATCTGTGCGTCGTCACCAGGTCGGTGACCACGGTTATTACCGGGGCACCCGGCCGCGCATGCTGGCGAGCCAGCACGGCCGGCCACGTCACCATGCCGTGAAACGCCACGACCGCGGCCGGCCGGTGGGCACTGACCGCGTCAGCCACCCTGCCGCGGACGGCGCCGAAGGCCGTCCGGCGCACCAGGGCCAGGCCCCAGCGCCGGTCCGAGAACCGCCACGACACGCCCCACAGCCACGGGGCCAGCCTGATGCTGGGGGCGTACAGGCTGACGACGAACCGCAGCCGGAGGGGAGTTCCCCGCCCGGCCAGCGCATCGTGAATGACCGAGGCAAACTGACCAGGATAGGCGCGATCTAGCGCCTCGCTCACGGCCAGCGCGGCACTGCGGTGGCCGCCGCCGGTGGCGCCGATCACGAAGAGCAGCGGAGCGGCAGGACGTGCCTGGTCAGGCGTCACGACTCTCCCTCGTGTCCGCGGCCCGCGGCAAGGGCGGCATAGAGCTGCTCCCAGTCCGACAGGCTCCTCTGCCAGTCGTGCGAGGCAATGATCTGCAGGCTCTGCGCGGCCATCCGGTCGCGCAGAGCGGGGTCGGCGATCAAGGCGCTCAGGTGCGCCGCCGCCTCGTTCGCACGTCCGGGGCGGAACAGGAAGCCGTTGCGGCCGTGGATGACCAGCTCACCGAGCGCGAAGGCGTCGGCCGCGACCACGGGCAGGCGCGACGCCATTGCGTTCATCGTGGTGAGGCTCTGCAGTTCCGCCTCGGACGCGATCGCGAAGACCTGCGCGAGCCGGTGCAGGCCTGGCAGGTCCGTGTCCGGGACGAAGCCGATGAATCTGACGGCGCCGGAGATGCCCAGCTTGCGAGCCCGTGCCCGCAGCTGGGCCTCTTGCGGCCCGGAGCCGACCAGGACTAGCTGAGCTGGCTGGGTCAGCCGGGCGGCCGCGTCGATGAGCACGTCCACTCGCTTCTCCCCGCTCAGCCGGCCGACCGACAGGATAAGCGGTACGTCGTCGCGCAGGCCGTAACGGTCCCTGAGCCGGTTCTCGGGCGGGCCGGGCGGGCCGGGCAGGTAGGTGAGCGAGTCGACGCCGTTGGAGATGATCCGCGACGGCGATCTGAGCCCTTGCTCGCGCAGCAGTCCCAGGGCGGTGGCCGTGGGGGCTGTCACCTGATTGCAGCGATTGGAGAAACGCACGATGTAGGAATAGAAAAACGCATCAAACGCGGCTGGCCGGCGCCGCATGGCAGGCAGGACGTTGGCAGGCAGGTAGTGATTGGTGTAGATCACCGGGATCTTCAGCCTGACCGCCGCCATCCTGGCCAGGACGCCCAGGACGAGCGGTGAATGCGTGTGGATGACGTCGGGCGCGGACGCGGCAATGAGCGCGCGGACTGCGGCGGCCGAAGCGCGCGCGATCCGCATGCCCTTGTACGGCGGCCACGGGACCGAGCCCAGGTAACAGACGCCGGCACGACCCTCGGCGCCCGCGCCGCCGTGCCAGGTCCCGCTTGGTGCCAGCACCGTCACCGCATGACCGCGCGCAGCCAGGCCGGCGGCAAGCGCCCGGGTCACCGTGGGCACGCCGCCCACCATGGGCGGATACTGGTCGGTGACCAGGACGATACGCAGTGCGCTGGTCAGGGCCGGACTCATCGCTGCACCCTGCGGGCATACAGGAAGACCGCGAGCGGCACGAGCGCCGCGAGCAGGACCGCCGACCACAGCGCCGATGCGAGCACTGCATGCTGCATCGGCCAGCTGCGAATCGCCGCCGACGGGTCGGGATTGCCGAGCAGCTGGCGGCAGGCCGTCGCCAGGACGCTGACCGGGTTCCAGTCCGCCACGGTCCGCAGCCACGGGGTGAGCCTGGCGGTGGAGATGAAGGCGTTGGATGTCAGCGATAGCGGCAGGATCACCAGCAGCCCCACGGTCTGCGCCGACTCCGCGCTCCGTGCCAGCATCCCGACGCAGGCGCCGCCCCACGACGCCGCATAGGCGAACAGCAGTGCCAGGCCGAGGGCCGCGATCGTGTCGGCCGGGCCGGTATGGATCCGCCAGCCGAGGAGCAGGCCGGTGCCTGCCGTGACCGCCGCAGCGACGATGGTCAGTGCCAGGTCGGCGAGGGTCCGGCCCGCCAGCACGGCCGCGCGCGACATGGGCAGCGAGCGGAACCTGTCGATGAGCCCGCCGGAGATATCGATCGCGAGCCCGATGCCGGTGCCCTGGGCGGTACCGCACATAGTGACGGCGAAGATCCCCCCGATCAGGTACTCCCGGTAGCTGCCGTGCCCGGGCAGCGTGATCGACCCGCCGAAGACGTAGCTGAAGAGCAGGACGATGATGATCGGCTGAGCAGTGACGTTGAGCACCTGCTCGGGGGTGGTAATCATCCTGCACAGGGTGCGCTTGGCCAGTACCGCCATGTCCCTGGCGGCCCAGCCAGCCGTTCCGGCAGCGTCCGCCACCGCGGTCGCCTGGCTGCGGCGGCGGGCGCCGGCCAGGGCGCCCGCCCCGCGCGCTGCTACTGCCGCGGGGCTGGCAGCCAGCGGATGCCCGAGACCGGCGGTCCCCCCGCTCATGCTGCCCTCGCCCGGGCCTCAGCCGCCTCCGGGCTGACCGCATCGTCGCCGCTGGGAAGGCCGGCCGCCGCGCTGCCCGTGAGCCCGCGGAAGGCATCCTCGAGCGTGGGCAGCTGCAGGCTGATGTCGTTGACGGCAACGCCGGCCTCGTCCAGGTCCCGGATGACGCTGGTGACCAGCCCGGCACACGGCACGACCGGTACCTCCAGATAGCCGGGGCGCGGGGCGGCCGCCAGGGGGCCGGCGGCACGCCGGGCCAGCACAGCAGCGGCACGGGCCAGATCAGCGCCCGGTGCCAGGGAGATGATCAGCTTCGCCGGGCCGGCTGCGGCCTTCAGCTGGCCCGGCGTCCCCTCGGCGGCCACCCGGCCGCCCGTGATCACGCAGATATGGCCCGCGAGCTGGTCGGCCTCCTCCAGGTACTGGGTGGTGAGCAGCACGGTGGTTCCCTCGCGGGCAAGGCGGCGGACCACCTCCCACAAGGCGCGGCGGCTGTCCGGATCGAGACCGGTCGTCGGCTCGTCGAGGAACAGGACGGCCGGGCCGCCGACGAGGCTGGCCGCCAGGTCCAGGCGGCGGCGCATCCCCCCGGAGTAGGTGCGCACCGCCCGGCCCGCGGCGGACTCCAGCCCGAACTGGGTCAGCAGGTCCGCTGCCCTGGCCCTGGCCTGGCGCCGCGACATCCGGCTGAGCTGCCCGAGCATGACGAGATTGGCTCGTCCGGTCATGCAGTCGTCCAGGGAGGCCAGCTGCCCGGTCAGCCCGATCCGGCGCCGCACGGCGCGGCCCTGCGCCACCACGTCGTGGCCGGCCACCCTGGCCCATCCGGCGTCGGGGCGCAGCAGCGTGGCGAGCATCCGCACGATGGTGGTCTTCCCCGCCCCGTTGGGTCCGAGCAGGCTCACGATGGTCCCCGCCGGGACCTGCAGATCGATCCCGCTCACTCCCAGGCCCGGGCCGAAGGACTTGGCCAGCCCGCGTGCTTCGATCATTAGTGCTGCCTGCACGTCCGTTCTCCCTGCAAATTGGCGGTGGCCTGCCGCATGCGGCAGGCTGGACGGACGACAAGCCGGGCGTCGGCGCGGGGCCGGAGGGCAGGGGCAATGGCGGAGCGAGGATGACGGCCGGGCGCGGCTCGATCCTCATCGATGCGCGGGTGAACGCACTGCCAGGCGCTCACGGCCTGGCCAGGTCGGTCACGCAGCTGGCCGCGCACGCCGGGCCGGACGGCCACGAGGGCACTGACAGCGGCGCCGGGGTCAGGCTGCAGGTCCTGGTCAACCCGCAGCGACCGCAGCTGTTCCCGCTGGCCGGGCTGGCGCGGCACGCCGAGATCATCGGCACCGACATCACGCTCGGAGCCGTGCACCGGAGCAGGCAGCTGGCCCGGCTGATCCGCCGCACCGGCGCGAGCGTCCTCTACGCGCCGTACCCGCTGTTCAGCCCGCTGCTCTGCCCGTGCCCGCTGGTGGTCACCATCCACGACTGCACGATGGAGAACGACGCCGGATTCGCCGGCGGCCGGCTCCGCCAGGCCGGGCTGAAGGTCGTCACCAGAGCCGTGCTGCGGCGGGCGGCGGCAGTCACCACGCCGACGCAGGCAAGCCTCGCCGAGATCCGCTTCCACTATCCGGCGGCGCGGCACCTGACCCTCGTGCCGAATGGGGTGGACCAGCAGCCCTATGCCCGCGTCAGCGACTACGCGGTCGCGGCCGCGCGGCGCCAGTACCGGCTGCCCCGGCGGTACGTGCTGGCCGTCGGCGCCCATCGTCCGCACAAGAATCATGAGATCCTGCTGCGCGCGCTGGCATCCCTGCCGGCAGACGTGTCGCTGGTCATCGTGGGTCCCGCCGACCCGCGCTTCGCTAGTGGAGTTCCGGCGCAGATCGGCAAGCTGGGCCTTTGCGGCCGGGTGCTGCTGCTGCCAGAGGTAGCGGACGGGCTGCTGCCGGCCGTATACCGGGCAGCCGCGGTGGTCGCCCTCCCGTCGCTCGCAGAGGGATACGGACTGCCGGCCCTTGAGGCGATGGCGGCCGGCGTGCCCGTGGTCGTCAGTGATATCCCCGTCCTCGCCGAAGTATGCGGGCGAGCCGCGGCGCTGGTGCCCCCGCGCGATCCGGCGGCCTGGGCCGCGGCGATCATGAAGATCCTCGATGACCCGGGCGCCGCGGACCGCATGGTGCGGGCCGGCGCGGCGATCGCAGCGCAGGCCACCTGGGACCGCGGCGGCCGGGCACTGCGCGAGCTGCTGCTGTCGGTGGCCGCCGCGGCCACGTGCTCCTGATCACGGGGCGCTCAGGGCACAGCCGGGATGGTGGTGGTGATGATGGGCAGCTGCCGGGAGGGTCATGCGGCCAGCCGCCCAATGGCTGGCTCGCCGCCCCGTCCAGCAATTCGGGGCCACCGGAGCTGCACGGCAGCGAGACCCCTGTCACGCTTGCCCGTGCCGGGCAGTGCTGCATCACGCAGCGACGATTTTACTGCCACCGCGCGCTGCGACCCCCTCGTCTTGGCCCGCACCATTCTGGCATGCGCATGCAATGCAGATCCATAGATCCGGTGTCGCGATACCAACGTCGCGTTTAAGACAGCAACGCTCGCTGCTGCCTTCCGGGCTGCCCGGTATCTGCCAAGTTGCAGGAGATCTTCGAGCTTGGCACCGACCGCGCGATGGCCGTGCTGTCGTGCCTGCGGCTACGCCGGGCTGAGTCCGAGATCGCGGCCCCTGCCGGCCGTCCCGGATTCCTGGTTCACCAGGCTGTGGGCAGCCATCACCAGGTATTCCCATAGCTGCGCGGCATTTGCCTCGTCCAGCGCAAGCTCGTCCAGCGCGGTACGCATGTGGCGCAGCCAGGCGTCGCGCTCGGCCTCGCCGATAACAAAATGCGCGTGCCTCATCCTGAGCCTCGGATGCCCGCGCAGCTGATTGTAGGTGTCAGGTCCGCCCCAGTACTGGATGAGGAAGAGCCGGAGGTTCTCCTCGGCGGGGCCGAGATCCCGGCTCGGGTAGACCGGCCGGAGCTGCGGATCGCCGGCCACCTCCTGGTAGAACCTGTGCACCAGGCGCCGAAAGGTGTCCTCCCCGCCTACTGCCTCGTACAGGCTGACTTCTGGTGTCTCGTTCATAACGGGCTCCAGGGTAGGTCACGGGCAGCCGGGCGCGTCACAGGCCGGCCGGGGCAGTCCCGGTCGGCGAGGCCTGTCCGGCGGGCAGCACCGGCGCGTCGGCCAGAGCTGGCCCCTCCGGTGCCAGAGCCGGCCTATCCGGCGCGGCGGCGTCGACGACGGCATCCAGGGCACGCTTCAGGCACTCCCTGAGTTCCCTGGCCACCTCCCACTGCCGCATTGGCTTGGTCCTGGCGGTCACCCGCATCACCACCGCCTCGCTGGACAGCTCGTGTACTCCCCACACCTCGGGCGCCTCCAGAATGACATCCCGCCATGAGGAGTCCTGCCACAAGGTCACCGTCGCCGCCAGCATCAGTTCCCGCACCCGGCCGACATCGTGGTGGTAGGGAACAGGGAAGTCGACAACAGCGCGGGCCCAGCCCTGGGACTCGTTGCCCGCCTTCTTTATCGTGCCGTTGCGGATGTACCAGACGACGCCATTCACGTCCCGCACGCGCGTGATGCGCAGGCTGACGCCTTCGACAGTTCCGGTGACGCTGCCGATGTCAACGATGTCTCCCACCCCGTACTGGTCCTCGAGCACCATGAATATCCCGGCCAGGAAATCCCTGACCAGCTGCTGCGCACCGAACCCGATCGCCACGCCGAGAACGCCGGCGCTGGCAAGCACCGGCGCGAGATTCAGCCCCATGTCGCCGGCGATGATCAGTAGCGCGATGCTGAAGATCGTGACCGACGCGGCATTGCGCAGGATGGAGTCGAGCGCGTCGGCTCGCTGGTAGCGCCGCTCGTGCAGCGCCTCGCGCGCCTTCTCCGGCCGGCTGCTGTTTTCCCTCCTGGCCCTCGCGGTGGCCCGGCTGATCGTCCGGTGCGCGGCTGCCCGCAGGAGCAGCGCGATCAGCAGCACGAACCCGATGCGCAGGGCCAGGTGCACTGGCCCGGCGAAGAAAACCTTGGTCAGGTCCGCTGCCCTGGCGCTGTGCGAGATGTCCCATATCAGGCGGCAGGAAATGCCGGGATTGGGTCCGCACGCCGCGAACAGCGGGCCGCTCGCGGGCTGCGCAGCCGCATGCGCAGCCGCAGCCGCCTCCGCGGCTGCCATCGTGAGCGCTTCGGGGGTCACGGCGGAATCCTCTCCGGTCGCCAGGCTCCGTCTGGGTAAGCGGGTATCTCTTATGGTGGCCGGCGGTCTGCCCTTGATGGCCAATCTGCCGACTTTTCCCGGAGCGCGCGCACGTCCGTATACGGCGTTTGGCGAGAATCGAAGTTTCTGATGGGGCTATTGGTAAGTATCGGGCCTTCAGTCGTTGACGTAGTGCAATGGGTGATTACAACGCGTCATGGGTGCGATCGGCAGGGGCCGCACGCGCCTCAGGTCACGCTGAGGCAGAAATCCGGATACATCAAAAGGCGCTATCAGCCAATTTATTACTAAATTTTTAGCAGAGAGCGACCAGTAGGTTACAATGAGTGAGTAGGCGTTGGCCGCATGAGGAATGGGCCATTTTCCTGAACGGGAAGGGGCCGGGATGCCTGAAGAGGTAAAAGCCGGAATGCCTGAAGATGGCCGTCAGTTAATTTCTGCGCCTTCCGCCAGCCATGGAACGCGGCTGGCGGGCCTGCGGAGCATCATCTCCGTGGCAGGGCCGGGCGCGGTCCCGCGGGCCGGCGATCCGCGCAAGGAGCCAGCACTCGCCCGCGTGATCAGGGCGCGCGAGATGGTCGCCGGGAAGAGCCCGGCTGCGATCGCCGCCATCATCCGCCGGGAGTGCGAGCCGGCTTACGGCACGACCTGGATCCGTGCCTACCGGCTGGCTCTGGGGATAGCGCTGGCCGACGTCGTCGCGCAGGTCAGGGCCTACTACGAGGCAGAAGGGCGGAACGCGCCGCGGTTCAGTGAGACGTTGCTCTCCGCATACGAGAGCGGGCAGAAGCGCCCGGGCCCGGAGTACCTGCACTATCTGTGCGCGGTCTACCGCGCAGATCCACCCGAGCTGGGCTACGAGGGCCGGTGCTTCTGCGGCCGGATGCATGCTCCGCAGGCAGGGGTTGCCGCGACGCTCGGTGCCCCCGTGGTGGCTGCCCAGGCACTTCCGGACGAACGGGCTGGGCTGCGCGTCCGGCCGGCAGCTGCGGTAAAGCCGCTGGCCGCGGTCCCGGCGGCATCGCTCGCTTCTGCCGGGGCGGCGCTGGTACCGCGCCAGCGGAGTGGCGCAGGCCGTGGCGGCGCTGGGGGAAGCGAGATGGCGGGTGGCGGGACACCGGGTGACGGGACGCCGGGTGATGACGCCGGCCGCGACGACGCGCTCCGCGACAACTCAGACGCGCTCCGCGGGATGCTGCTAGCGCTGATCACTGATGCCGGGGCAGCCGTCGACAGCCGGTTCTTTGGCGCCGCGGACTGTCTTCGGCGCCAGATGGACGACGCGCTGCTTGGCCGCACGGTCTCGGTGACGATGCTCGACCAGTGGGAGGAGAGCACGGCCGGATACGGCGCGCAGTACATGACGGTGCCGCCGCTGCGGTTGCTCTGCGATGTGCTCCTTGACTTCGGCGACATCCGCCGCATGTGTGCGCAGCGCCAGCCGATTGAGTGCGCGGAACGGCTCTGCAGGCTAGCTGCCCAGCTGGCCGGCCTGACCGGCATGGCCATGATCAACCTGGGCGACCGGCGGCTGGCCCGGTCCTTCTTCCGGACCGCGCGGACGGCGGCGGACGAGACCGGCGACCGGCGGCTCCGCGCCTGGGTGGCCGTCCGCGAGGCGCTGGTGCCGCTCTACTACGGTGATCCGCGGCAGGCCGCGGCACTGGCCCGGACGGGCACTGACCTGGCTGGCCGCCAGCCGTGCGCAGCCGGGGTCATGGCGCCGGTCATCGAGGCGCGGGCGCTGGCCCGGATCGCCGGACGTGGCAGGCGGGAGGCGACGGACCGGGCCAGGAGCGCGCTCGATCGCGCCCACGACGCGCTCGGCGAACTGCCCACGTCGGACCGTGACGACACGGCGTTCGGCTACACCGAGCGGCAGCTGTTCTTTCACCAGGGAGACACCCTGGTAACCCTGGGCGACTACCAGGGCGCGACGCGGGCGTTCGCGCAGGCGTCGCGGATGTATTCACGCGCCGAGTTCCTCGACCGTGCCCTTGTCATGTTCGGGGCGGCACGGTGCCTGGCCGAGGCCGACGAGCCGGAGCACGCGCTGCGGGTTGGCCAGGACACCCTGCTCGGCCTGCCTCGCCAGCAGCGCACCGAGATCGTGGCACACGCCGCCCGCGGGCTGGGGGAATTGGTCGCGGCGCGGCACCCAGGCCTGCCGGCGCTAGGCGACTACTCAGACGCGCTGCGCAGCGGCTTATGCCGTGACGCGTCCCTAACGCCCGCACAGCCGCCATCGCCCGCACGGCCCGGTGCGGAAGGCCGGCGTAAAGCGCATCCGGCCCGGTCAGCCAGGCGCGAGTCTCGTCGCTGCCCGGATCTTCAAGGCAGCGGCATGGATCAGCCACGATGAATCCGTTCGTGCTCTCTTGAAGATCAAATCGAAGCGCAGAAGGATACGCAGCAGTCGTGGTTTGACTCTAGGGCTACCGGCCGCAGCGGCCGGGCGGGCGGCAGGTACGTGCCACCGGCGGGACGCGCCGCTAGGCTATAAGAGTTGTCGGACGGGCTGTCAGGCGATCACACTGGTCACGGATGCTCTGGGCTCCGGGAGCGGCGCATCCGGCGGGAGGTGCGCGTGCGTCGGGTATTGCTGCTCAACATCACGTATGAGCCGCTGACCACGGTCGGCCTGCATCGGGCCGTGTGCCTCGTGCTCGGCGAGAAGGCCGAGGTCGTCCACGAGGACACGGCTGGGAGCGTGCTGCATTCCGCGCGGGTCAGGCTGGCCGCCCCTTCGGTGATCAAGCTGCGCCGTTACGTGCGGGTGCCGTACCGCAGCCGCGTGCCGCTGACGAGAGCCGCGCTGATGCGCCGGGACAACTACCAGTGCGTCTACTGCGGCACCAGGGCGGAAACCATCGATCACGTGGTGCCCCGCAGCCGGGGCGGCACGCACGCCTGGGAGAACTGCGTCGCGTCCTGCACGAAGTGCAACCACGGCAAGGCCGACCGGCTGATCGAGGAACTCGGCTGGAGCCTGCCCTGCGTGCCGGCCGTGCCGCATGGCGCGCACTGGCGGCTGATCGGCGCCGCGCGCGACGGCGACCCGCAGTGGGCCGCGTACCTGGCCAAGACAACCGCGGCCTGACGGCCGGCCCTTGCCACGCGCCCGTGGACTGCCCTGCAACTTTTAGTAGGACCAGTAGTAGGTCTGATGCACAGAAATATTTTCGGGATTACTCGGAATGTGACCGGCGTAGTACGCGTGCATAGCGATACCACTGATCCCGCATCGCCACACAGGTCACGACCAATGCGGCCGCGGCAATGGCGTACCAGGTGATGGTCACGCCGTGCATGGTGGCGGGCGATTCGGGCGGTTCGTTCAGCCACTTTCCGGTGGCGGGCAGAAACCAGGAGAGCGTGATGGCCGCGAAGCTGATGGGGGCGGCGATGGCCCCGCCGAGGTTGGCGTAGCGGGAGCGCTGGGCACAGGCGGCGATCGCCACGGTGACCGCGCACCACCCGGTGAGCAGGGCTATCAGCGGGCAGACGGCGGGCGCATGGGCGACGGAGCCCGCCGGGAGGCTGTAGTCCACGAGGCGCAGTTGCACCCAGCAGGTCGCGGCCAGGACGGGGGTCGCCAGCAGCAGGTAGCCGGCCGGGGTCACCCAGGCCGGGACGGGGGTCGCCTGGGTGAGCGGGCGGAACGGGGCGTTCAGCAGGAACGCCAGCACCGCGACGGCGGGCAGGAAGGCGATGTGCACCGCGCTGTGGTCGAGTGGCACCTGCGAGTTCCGGGCGTTCTGGGCCATGAGGGCGAGGACGGCGGTGCCGACCAGGCAGCCGCTGACCAGCGTGACCCACGGCATCGACCGGGCGATGTGCCGGGCGAGGAGGGGCAGCGTGCGCAGCCAGGACATGCGCGGCTGCCGTGTGCGCTGGATGGGCAGGCTGGGTGCGGGCGGCACGCCCTCGGTATGCGGGATGTTGGCGGACCGCACGGTCGGCACCTCCGAAAAGGGTTTGTGTCGTCGGTGGTTGATTGCGGGCCGCGCTCAGCTTGTGCACACGGGGCTTTGCGGTCCCGGCTGACCCACGGTCTTCAGGCCCGGCTGCCCGGGACCCGGCCCGGCCAATGACGGCTTCGGGACGCTGGGCATCCGGATGCCCAGCGCGGCGGCGAGCCGGGCGTCGGTGGTGTGCTCGTTCAGCCAGGTGGCCCATGTGCCCCGCAGCACCTGGCTGACTTTCTGCTCGGGCAGACTCGTCATGGCCTTGGCCAGCAGGTACCCAGCATCGGTGAGCTGCGGCGCGGATCCGTTGATCTGGCCTACCGGCCCACCGGCATTGGTCCAGGTCGGGACCAGGGTGTTGTGGACCTCCACCGCTGTCATACCCCCGTCGTTCTGGAGTCCGCTCGCCGGCGGGTGGGTGGCCAGGATGGCCAGCCAGATCGCGATCGGTTCCCGCGCCTGATCGACTGGCACGCACGGCTGTTCCGTGGGGAGGGTGTCGGGAGATAGCAGCCGGACCGCCCATTCGGCGGCGGTCAGGGCCACGTTGAAATGCGCGTCAGCCAGCCGTCCGCCGCCTGCAGGCCACCGCCCGACAGAAAGGTAGAACGCCGACGCCGAGGGAACGCTGGCTGGCTCCCGCATTATCTGCGCATTCCACCGGGTGACCTGCTGCTGCGAATGGCCATAGAAGAGGTACTCGTTGGTGATATCTTGCGGCGCCACGATCTGCCCGACCGTGAGCGCCTGGCCGGGCCGGGCGGGCACCCGCGCGAGCACCCCGTCGACCGGAGCCTCCAGCGATAGCAGGTCCCGGCCGAAGCCGGGGTAGAGGCAGTACCGGACGTCGTTGGCAGTGGTGCAGTGCTGCACCGAGGCCGGGTCGGCGATCTCGGTTACCAGGTGGTTCAGCTCGGTGGTGGGGACGGGTGACAGTTGCGCCACCGCCGCGAAGGCGATCACCGGCACAGCCACGACGCCGGCCACTGCCAGCCCGCCCCGGGCCCAGGCACCGCGGACGGTCATCGCCAGCGCCACGACCCCCGCGAGCAGCGCGACGCCGGCCAGTTCCAGCAGGTGACCGCCGGCGGGTGGATACCCGGCCAGCGGGCCGGGCAGGTTCCCAAGCTGGTTCTGCAAGATGTCCCACGGGACCAGCCACAAGCCTGCTCCCGAGGATAGGTGCGACGTCGCCTCGGGAAGGAACATCAACAGGGCACCAATTACCCCGGCCAGCGGATGCGCGAATCGCGTCCCGATCGCGATCCCGACCGCTCCGGCGGCGATCACCAGCACCACCCCGGCCGCCAGCACCGTGACACTCGGGGAGCCGATGGCGCCACGGGCCTGCACCACCACGGCACCGGCGCCGAGCAGCACCAGGCTGGCGGGCACCGCACCCGCCAGGCCGACCAGGTAGCCGAGGGTGCGGGTGCCGGCCGTGGCCGGGAAGCTGGCGTACAGGTCGGTCATGGAGTCCCGCCGCGCCCGCCCGGCAGCGAGCTGCGCGGCGGCCAGGACAGTCATGCCGAGGATGAGCTGCCCGGCGCCGATCCGCCAGCCGGCGCTCCACCACAGCGGTTGCATCGTCGCGATCAGCACCCAGACAACGGCACCGCCGGCAATCAGGCCGGCCAGCGCCAGCAGGCTGCGGGCCAGCAGCGGCGCCTCCACTCTGGCCAGGCCCAGCACCGTCCGCAGCCGCACATCCCTGGAGCGTGCGATGAGACTTGCCGGGGCGTGGCCGTCGGCAAGGGCGGCAGTTCCCGCGGCGGGAAGCGCGGGTCCGCCCCCGGTGGCGGTCACCGGCCGCCTGCCGCGTGGGACAGCATCAGGTAACCGTCTTCGACCGTCGGCGAGACCAGCTCGGCGCCGGCCGGCGGGTGGTCGCCGATGTGCCGCCACCGGTTGTCGCCGCCGCGCCAGGACAGGTGGGCGCGGTCGTCGCGCTCGCCGGCCGCCCACGCCCGCCCGGCGGCGGTGGCGGCCAGCTCGGACGGGGTGCCGGCGAAGTGCACCTGTCCCTGCAGCAGCACGACGACCTGGGGGCAGATCGCGGCGATGTCGTCGGCCTGGTGGGTGGACAGCACGGTCACCGGGTCGCCGGGCAGGCCGGACAGCAGCTCCCGGAACCGCAGCCGCTGCTCCGGGTCGAGTCCGGCCGTCGGCTCGTCGAGGATCAGCAGGTCAGGGCTGCCGAGCAGGGCCTGGGCGATCCCCAGCCGCTGCCGCATCCCGCCGGACAGGGCGCGTATCCGGGAGCGGGCGCGGTCCTCCAGGCCGACGGCGGCCAGCACCCGGGCCACCTCCTCGGCGCGGCGGCGGCGGTCGGTGATCTCCTTCAGGATCGCCACGTAGTCCAGGAACGCGGCGACCGTGAAGTGCCGGTGATACCCCAGCTCCTGGGGCAGGTAGCCGAGCCGCCGGCGGATCTCCACCCGTTCCGCCGCATCCCGGGGATCCAGGCCGAACGCCGACACCCGCCCCGCGTCCGGCTCGCTGACGGTGGCCAGGATCGACAGCAGCGTCGTCTTCCCCGCGCCGTTCGGGCCGAGCAGGCCGGTGATCCCCCGCTCCAGCGTGAGATCAACCTGGTCCAGTGCCCGGGTGGCGCCGTACCGCCGGGACAGGCCGTCGACGCGGACGACTGCGGTGCGCACGTTCAGGGTCATCTGATCCATCCCCACTCGAAGCGGTCACGACGCGCCAGTAGCACCACGGCACAGGCGCATAGCACGGCGGCGCAGCCGAACTGGGCGTTGCGCTGCACGATCAGCAGCGGAACGTCATCCACGGCCAGCAGCAGCGCCGGCACCGCCCACAAGATCGCCGCCATGACGGCAGCGGCGCGAGGCGGCAGCACGGTCGCGGCCGCGAGCGCGAACGCGCACAACGTCAGCGAGGGCAGCATCAGCGCGACGGGCAGCCACCCGGGCCCCGGCAGCAGGAACGCGGCAGCGGCCACCGGGACCAGGGCGGCAGCCAGCGCGGACACCGAACGGGCCAGCAGCAAGACGAATCCCGAGAACGGGGCCGCGGCCGCCAGCCGGCAGGCAGGGTCGAACATGGGCAGGAACGCCGCCGCCACCCCCGCCAGCACAAGCAAGGGGCCCACCAGCAGGAACGGCGCCAGGTTCTGGCCTGGATACCCGGGGATGCGCCCGGGGCTGCCGGCCGTGATCCAGCCGTACCTGACCGCCGCGGCTTCGCCTGCCACCACCGCCAGCACCCCCATGACGGACAGCAGCCAGGACCTGCGCAACGACGGGGTCGCCGCGACCAGGCCAAGCACATGGTCGGGCAGCCCGCCCCGGCGCAGCACGCGCCGCAGCCGCCCCCCGTCACCGATCGCCGCGCGCACCAGCAGCACGGACCGGTTGTGTGCCAGCCGCTCCGCGTCCACATGCGCCGACAGGGCCGAGCGGCACCGCCCGCACGCTGTGAGATGGGCCTCCACCGACCAGGCAGCGACTTCATCGATCGCCCCGGCGGCGTAACTGGCCAGCAGATCCTCGCCAGGGTGCCCGTCCGCTCCGGCCACCGGCCCAGCCGCGCCGGGAGATGAATTCGTCATGATGTTCCCCACGCTTCCCGGCGGTGTGCCTTCGTGTCGGGTCCTGCTTGCTGTTCGGCGAGCGCGGCGCGCAGCGCCACCCGGGCCCGGTGACACCGGGACTTGACGGTCCCTTCCGCGACGCCCAGCAGCACCGCCGCCTCCGCGCAGGTCAGGCCGTCCAGCACCGTCGCCTCGATCGCGCCGCGCAACTCCGGCGACAGTTCGGCCAGCGCCTGACCCAGGCGGCCGTGCTCGATGCCGACCAGCACCTGGTCCTCGGCCGAGACGACCGCCTCGGACTCTGCCGCCCGCCATGGCAGCCGCCACCTGGAGCCGTTGTCCCGCCGGATCGCGTCGATCAGACGGCGGACGCCAATGCCCCAGATGAACGCGGCCACATCCCCACCGCCACGGTAGGCACCCGCCTCCCGCCACACGGCAAGGAACGTGTCCTGGACGGCGTGATCGACCACATCCGGCATGGCGCACCGCCGCGTCAGCCGGACGGTCAGCCAGCCAGCGTGCCGGTCATACAAGGCCGTAAGCGCATCCTCATCGCCGCGCGCCACCGCGCGCAGCAATGCCGCGTCATCGCGCTCCCCAGCTTCCGGCCTCATACCCGGAGCCGTTCAGCTACTCTCATGCACTCCCTGTCGCAGCAACCGGCCTGTTCGGTTCCCATCATGCTTAAATTCCCAGGCATGACGCTCGAGCCGCCAGATGCCCCAGTCCTGCCAGAGCACACCTCCGACGAGAGCGACATCTGCAGCCTGAGTGATCTTGTCACTCAGTTTGGAGACGGCTTACGCGGCCACCTTCGGCGGCAAGGACGAGCTCGCCGGTCTGGTGGAGGCCGAGTACCTGCGCCGCGGCGGCGATCACTTCCGCCAGGTCGTCGCCCCGGCGGTGAGTGTCTGCACCCGCCACGTCAGGCTGCGCCTGGTTTTGTCAGAGCCTCTCTGTAGGTTGGGAACATAGATTCGAATAAGGAGATGCCATCATGTGCCTGCCCGGTCAGCCGCCAGCGGATCCGGTGACGGCTGTGCCGGTGACGGCGGCGGACGCGGCGGCGATGGCGCAGGCCGGGCTGGCGTTCCTCGCGCACGCTGATGCGGCGTCGATGCCGGCGGCGGCGCAGGCGGATTGCCTGCGCGCTCTGGAGCGGATCGAGTCGCTGCACACGGCGGCGCGGGCTACGGTGCTGGCTGCGTTCATGACCGGCGGCGGCTGCCAGGACGACGGGCAGGGCTCAGCCCGGGCGTGGCTGCGGTGGCAGACCCGCGTCACTAACGGCGCCGCCGCGGGCGCGGTCGGCTGGGCCCGGCGCCTGACCGCGCACCTCGCCGTCGGCGACGCGCTCGCGGCCGGGGAAATCTCCGCGTCGTGGGCGCGGGAGATCTGCGGCTGGACCGCCAGGCTCCCCGCGGACAAGCAGGCGGACGCGGATGCGATCCTGCTGGCCGCCGCGGTCGGCGGCGCGGAACTGGCGGACCTGGCCGGGCTGGCGGAGGAGATCCAGCGCCGCTGCACCGGGCCGGACACCGACGCCGATGGCGGGGACGGGTTCGCGGACCGGTGGCTGCGGCTGGACCTGACCCTGCACGGTGCCGGCCGCGTCGAAGGCGACCTCACCCCGCAGTGCGCCGCCGCGTTACGCGCGGTGCTCGAAGCGCTGGGCAAGAAAGCCGGCCCCGAGGACGTCCGGAGCAAGGGCCAGCGTGATCATGATGCGCTGGAGGAGGCGTGCCGGCTGCTGCTGCGGCACGCCGCGGACGTGCTGTCCGGCCCGGCCGGGCTCGCCGCGTTCCTGCGCACCAGCCTGCTGGACGGCGCCGCGGCCAGCATCAGCCTGCCACTGGACACCGGCAAGNNGCCAGCGGCCCGCCGCCTGCCAGGTGCATCACATCCGCCCCCGCAGCAAAGGCGGCACCACCAAACTGACCAACCTGCTGCTGCTGTGTGCCCTTCCATCACCTCATCGCCGTGCACCGCTGGGGCTGGGCCATCACCTTGCACCCCGACGGCATCATCACCGCGACCAGCCCCGACGGCCAGCGCACCCTGCACAGCCACGGCCCCCCAGCCCGCGCCGCCTGACCCGCGGCGGTCTCCCCGTGGTACTTCGCGCCAGGAATGCTCAAGCCGACTCTGCGGTCGGTTCGTCCCGGGCAGCAAGTTCGTCCCGGGCAGCAAGTTCGTCCCGCGCAGCAGGTTCCAGCCGTGCAGCAGGTGCGTCCCGCGTAGCAGGTTCTGCCTGCCTGACTGGTTCCGCTGGCCTGGCCGCGTCTGTACCGAAGTCGCGGACGTCGTGCTGACTGAGTGCGCCGAGAATCGCCACCGCGAGCACGGCTCCGGCCACCGGGAAGAACGGGGTCGGGCCGAAGGTTCGCACCAGCACGCCGGACAGCGCTACCGAGATGGGGAAGCTGCCCATGCTGGCCAGCATCACGACGCCCATGATCCGGCCAAGCAAGGCGGCGGGTGCCCACTGCTGCAGCAACGTGATCATGATGATATTGCCGAAGCCGCTGCCGGCTCCGAGGACAACGATGGCCGCTGCGGCGCCAGGAAGGCCCCCAAGGAAGGGCACCAGGCAGACGCCTGCCGCGCTGAGCAGGTATGCGAAGCAGGCAACCGTCGCCGGGCGTTGCAGGCCGCCAGCCCTGGTGGCGGCAAGCGTTCCGATGACCGCGCCGGCACCGAAGCAGGCGACAAGCGCGCCGTAGCCGGTGGCCCCGAACCTGAGGTGTGCCAGGGATGGCAGCGCGACCTCGAACGCCCCGCCGGTGGTGAAGTTGGCAACCACGGTGACGACGAGGAGAACCTGGAGCAGCCGCGAGTGGCGGAGCAGCGGCCATACGCTGGAAGGCTTCCCCGGCTCTGCCTCCTGAGCGTCCGGCTCTGCCTCCTGAGCGTCCGGCTCTGGCGCGTCAGGCTCTGGCCCGTCCGCGGCGCCGTCCCCGGTAGCGCCGTTCCCGGTAGCGCTGAGGATTGCCCGCGCCCTCGGAAGGATCAGCGCCAGGGTCAGTGCCGAGACCGCGAACGTCGCCGCGTCGACCGCGAAGGCCGGCGCCGAGCCGGCCGTGGCGACGAGGACGCCGCCGAGCGCGGGCCCGAGGAGCGAGCCGAACTGTACGGCCGCGGAGTTGAGAGCGTTCCCGGCCTGCAGCCGATCCGGCCCGAGTAGGGCCGGCATGATGGTAAACGAGGCCGGGATGAACAGTCCCTCGCCGGCGCCGAGCAATGCCGCGATCGGCCCGAGCGCCGCCAGCGATGCCAGGTGCCTTGTGGCGAACACGGCGAGTACCAGCAGCAGCCCGCAGCGGACCACATCGGCCGTGAGCATGATCGCGCGCGGCCCCAGCTTGTCAGCGAGCACGCCGCCGAGCGGGATTCCAATGGTGCGCGGTACCCCGTAGCAGGCGAGCACGGTACCGAGCAGGACCGGGCCGCCATGCGTCGACAGCACCAGCCAAGGGAGCGCGACGGCGTAGCAGTAGTCGCCGACCGTGGACGTGAACTGCCCGGCGGTGAGCAGCCGGAAGTTCCGGCTGGCCAGCGGCCCGGACTGGATCGCGGCCGACAGCCGCGCAGCCGGCTTCACGAGCTGCCNNGGCCGGAACTCGTCCGGCGGGAACCACGGCGTGAACTCGAAGAGGGCCTGGACGCGCCGGGAGTCAGGCGGCCGCTCGGCCTTGTCCAGTCGGCGGTAGCCCGAGATCAGGTCCGCCAGCCGCGAGCGGAGATTGGCAAGCTCCGCAGGCGTCACATGCAGAACGTCCAGGCGCTCGCCGGCTGCTGCGCGCCAGGCCGGCGGATACTCGGCCTGGCGGTCATAGTACTGGGTCCGGACTTCGTCGACGCTGGCCTGCACACTCTCCTTCAGCATCCTTCCTGCCGTCCTGACCGCAACGCTGTCATCAGGATTGTCGCTGAACTCCAGGGCGGTGACGCGTGCCCGCCACGGCCGGTGCCTGCCGTCCGCGGCGCTTGCCGGGGCCTCCTCCACGAAACCGAAGCGCGCCAGCGCCCGCAGGTGGTAGCTGCAGGCCGAGGGCGACAGCAAGGCAAATTCAGCGCAGTCGGTCGCGGTAGCCGGGCCTTCTATCACCAGGTGCGCGAGTATCGCGATGCGCGCCGGATGCGCGAGGGCGCGCATGGCCCGCGGATCGGTGATCTTGAGCGGGTTATCCGCGCTGCCGGGCTCGCCGGACGCAGGGCGCTGGCCTTCCGGCCAGGGGCCCGGCTCCTGATGTGCAGTCACCGGATGGGCCCGTTCGAAATTATGAAGGTCATGCTGTGAAAGAGTAGTTGCGAAGTATCTGTTTCGCAACTTCGCAAACTAGTAATACCGGGAGCCGGGGCAGATGTTACGTTCGCCATGCAGGTGGCAACGGACGGCAGGGGATCGGGCGATGCAGCGAGACATCTTCACTGGCGAGCACGACGCGTTCCGTGACATGGTCAGGTCCTTCATCGCCAGGCAGATCACGCCGTACCACGAGCAGTGGGAACGCGACGGGGCCGTCTCGCGGGACGTATGGCTCGCAGCCGGGCGCGCTGGCCTGCTCGGGATCGACGTCGAAGAGAAGTACGGCGGCGGCGGGAACCCCGACTACACCTACTACCTGATCCTGAACGAGGAGCTGGCCAGGGCCGGCGCGAACGGCCCTGGCTTCTCCGTGCACAACGACATCATTGGCCAGTATCTGCTTCGCCTAGCCAGCCCCGAGCAGTGCGAACGCTGGCTACCCGGGTACTGCTCCGGCGAGCTCATCACCGCGATCGCGATGAGCGAGCCCGGCGCGGGCAGTGACCTGCAGGGCATCGCCGCGTCGGCGGTGCGGGACGGCGGCCACTACGTGCTGAACGGCCAGAAGACCTTCATCTCCAACGGCCAGCTGTGCGACCTGGTGATCGTCGTGGCGCGAACCGATCCGGCGGCCGGCCCGCGCGGCCTCAGCCTGCTCGTGGTC
Source organism: Actinomycetota bacterium (assembly GCA_003168215.1). GTDB lineage: Bacteria > Actinomycetota > Actinomycetes > Streptosporangiales > Streptosporangiaceae > Palsa-506. The sequence goes on along the minus strand of PMSW01000085.1, from coordinate 19,563 downwards.
GAGCGTGGCATGGCGGGTTTCGACCGCGGGCGCAACCTGGACAAGGTCGGCATGCATGCCCAGGACACCTCGGAGCTGTTCTTCAGCGATGTCCGGGTGCCCGCGGGCAACCTCCTCGGGGACGAGGGCGGCGGTTTCGTCGCCCTGATGCAGAACCTCCCCAGGGAACGGGTCGCGATCGGCACGACGGCCCTGGCCGCGGCCGAAGCCGTCTTCGAGCAGACCCTGGAGTACTGCAAGCAGCGCCAGGCCTTCGGCCGGCCGATCGGGAGCTTCCAGTACAACCGCTTCGTGCTCGCCGAGATGGCGACCGAGCTCGCGGTCGCCCGGGCGTTCACCGACCGCGCGGTCACCAAGCACATCGCCGGCCGGCTGTCAAACGAGGACGCCTCGATGCTGAAGTGGTGGGACACCGAGCTCTGCAACAAGATCGTTGATCGCTGCGTCCAGCTGCACGGCGGCTATGGCTACATGCGCGAGTACCCGGTGGCGCGTGCCTTCGCGGATGGCAGGGCGCAGACGATCTTCGGCGGCACAACGGAGATCATGAAGGAGATCATCGGCCGCGGGCTTGGCGTCTGACGGTTCGCGGCGGCTCGCTGGCGACGGCTGTCCGCTGGCGACTGAGCCCGATATAACAGTAGAACGCAGCCCTGGCGGTATCGTGTCATACGATGGTCCGGGCTCCCCGGGCTCGGGCATATACCTGTTGCGGCGTATCGGCGCGCTGTGAACATGAGGGACGGAGCGGGACGTGGCAGACTCCGAGAGCGCGGCAGCACAGCAAGGGGCAGCANNAGAGCAAAGGGCAGCAGAGCAAGGTGAGCTGATCATCCCGGACGGCGGGTTCTGGCCGGCGCCGGAGATCCCGCAGCCGAACATCTACCCGATGGAGTGGCGGGTCGAGACCGAGAAGCTCGCCGCGATCTACCAGAAGTCCAAGCTCGCCGTCTGGAACCCGGCCGACCTGCCGTGGGACGGCCTGCGTGCCGACGATTTCACGTCCGAGCAGCGGCTAGGAATTATGTACTGGTTCTCCGTGCTCGCCAACTTTGACGCGTCCGGGCCTGCCGTGTTCGCCCGTGCCACGATCCAGGCGTTCGAGCAGCACGAGGAGGACCCGGTCCGTAAGTGCTTCTTCTCGATCACCCGGGACGAGATGAACCACGAGGAGTGCTGCCAGCGCTCGATCGCTGCGCTCTGGCCGGGCGGCCCGCTCAACTGGAGGCCGTCGACCGACCTCGAGCGCGCGGCGCACAACAACATCGCCTGGCTCTACCACAACGGCGGCAGGTACTGGAGCGGCTACAGCAAGGCGGTCGGCAAGTACTCGCTGCCCGTTCTCTTCACCAGCTTCATGATGGGCGAGATGGCGGCGTCCACGCTTTTTCGCGGGATGGCTTCCCATACGACGCACCCGGTGTTCTCGGAGATGTTCCACCGGATCGGCCGCGACGAGTCGCGGCATCTGCAGATCTGCATGACGATCCTGGAGAACGAGTGGCCGGGCCTGACCGACGACATCAAGACCACGATCACCCGCCAGCTCAGGGCAGGCTTCATCTTCCTGTCGATGATCCTGTGGGAGCCGCCGGAGGGATTCTGGGATATTCCGCCGTACTTCCTGCCCAACCACCGGATCCTGATGAGCCATGCCAGGGACGCCGGGCTCGGCGTGCTGTCCTACGAGGAGCAGGCCGAGAACTGGAAGATGGCGATCGCGAAGATCCGGGTGATCGTGCAGCGCTGGGGGATTGAGTTCCCCGCCATCCCCGAACTCGACATCGAGGGCGTGGACGTCTCCGCCGACATCAACCCCGAGGACATCATCCCGGTCTTCTAACTGCCTTCGGTCTGGTCATGCCGCTCGCCCGACGCCCGGTAAGCCGGGGGCAGACGTGTGGCGAACCGGGAGAACCGCGCCGCCAGCGACCCGGCCCGATAGCCGGCCGCGGCTCGCGTGCTAAAGCTTGGTCAGCTTCGTGAACGGCGAAGTGATCCGCGCCTGCTGCCCGCCGAAGTCGACAATCACGGCGATGTCCTCCTCGACGCCAATTACCCTGCCGAGGCCGTAGCGGTCATGTGTTACCTGGTCACCCGCGTCGTAGTGCTCGATGGGCGCGGCCGGCGCGGAGTTGTTGAAGGGACTTCCTGGCAGGTAGCGCCGGGGCATGGCGCGTGCTGGGCTCATGATCTCCAGTATGCGCCTACGGCGCAGATCAAGAGGGCCGCAGCGCGGTAAACCTCCATTTGCGGATAGTCTGACCGGCCTGCAGCCTGCTGATGCGGGTGCCGGGCGCTGCTACCAGGTGTGCACTGGCGCGCTCGCGGGCATCCGGCCACAGTGGCCCGGATGAGCGCCAGGCCATGCGGACCGGAGGTGGCCATGCACGCGAATCCTTACATTGTCCTCGGCAGCGCAGTCGTCGGGTTCCTCGTCGGCCTGACCGGCGCGGGCGGCGGCGCGCTGATGACGCCGATGCTGATCCTGATCTTCGGCATTACGCCGTCCACCGCCATCTCTAGCGACCTCGTCGCGGCTGTCCTGATGCGGCCGGTCGGCGCCGCGGTGCACCTGCGCAAGGGGACCGTGAACCTCCGGCTGGTGGGATGGATGGTGCTCGGCTCGGTCCCGATGGCCTTCCTCGGCGCGTACCTGCTGCATCTCCTGGGAGACGGCAGCACGGCCCAGGCCAACATCGAGCGGGCACTTGGCGCCGCGCTGCTGATCGGCGCCGCAGCGATGGTGCTGCGCTACGTACTCGACCGGCGCAGCGGCCAGAAGCGCGAGGCCGTCGTGCACGACATCACCCGTCGGCCACTGCTGACCGTCGGCATCGGAATGATCGGCGGGCTCATCGTCGGGATGACGTCGGTCGGCTCAGGATCGCTGATGATCGTCCTGCTGCTGTTCCTTTACCCGATGATCGGGGCCAACCAGTTGGTGGGAACAGACCTCACTCAGGCCGTGCCGCTGACGCTGGCGGCAGCGCTCGGCGCGCTGGCCTTCGGCCACGTTGAGTTCTCGGTGACCACGTCGATCGTTATCGGCAGCGTGCCCGCGGTACTGATCGGCTCGTTCTTCTCCTCCAGGGCGCCCGACCGTTTCGTCCGGCCCGCCATCACGTTCGTGATCTTCGCGTCGGGACTTAAGTACGTGGGCCTCGCGACCACCGCGCTCGGCTGGGTGCTCTGCGCAGTCCTGCTGGCAGCCGGGGGCGCATGGCTCGGCTACGCGCGGCCGTGGCGCAGCGGGACGCTCACGCCCGCGGTGGCCGCCATCGGGGAGAGCGGCCCCGGCGGCAGCGGCAGCGGGGCAGAGACCGAAGATCCGCTGAGCACCGGCCCCGAGGCGCCCGCCTGAGCACGGCCGGCCACGAGCACGGGCCGCCCACGGCCGGGCTCGAGCTGAACGCACTTGCCTGTAGCGAATTGCGCACAACGCGTAACGTGACCTGCAGCCGCGCGCGATACTGAGGCAGACGCAGGCGACGTGAGTACCCCCGAGCTCACGTCGCCGCGTCTTTCTCTTCGGCATTCTCCGGCCGATCCAATCGGCCCGCCGACGTGCCGGCGGTACCCGCGACGGGCACCGCCCGGTAGCGTTTGGTCCATGACAGCTACCGATACAGCGGCAGGGGGCGGCAGCATGGCCTTGACCCCGACGGCACCGTTCGGCCGGATGCTGACCGCGATGGTCACCCCGATGACCGTCGACGGCGCGGTCGACTACGACGGAGCCGCGCGCCTCGCCGACTACCTGGTCACCGAGATGCGCAACGACGGCCTGGTGATCAGCGGCACCACCGGCGAGTCGCCGACTACCACCGACGCGGAGAAAGAGCAGCTGCTCCGCGCCGTGATCGGGGCCGTCGGGGACCGGGCCACGGTGGTAGCGGGCGTCGGCACTAACGACACCGCGCACACCTGCGAACTCGCCCGGCAGGCGGAACGGGCTGGCGCGGCGGCGCTGCTCGTCGTCACGCCGTACTACAGCAAGCCGCCGCAAAGCGGCCTGCACGCGCACTTCACCAAGGTCGCCGACTCGTCCGGGCTGCCGGTGATGCTCTATGACATCCCCGGCCGGACCGGCACGGCCATCGCCACGCAGACCCTGGTCAGGCTGGCCGACCACCCCCGCATCGTGGCCGTCAAGGACGCCAAGGGGGACTTCGGCGCGGGCTCGGAAGTGATGGCCCGCACCGATCTTGCCTTCTACTGCGGCGACGACATCGTCAACCTGCCCTGGCTCGCGCTCGGCGCGTGCGGCTTCGTCAGCGTGCACGGGCACATCGTGGGCGACCGGCTGCACGACATGATCGACGCTTACCTCAGCGGGGACGTGGCCGGCGCGCTGGACATCCACCGGGGCCTGCTGCCGGTATACATGGGCATGACCCGTACCCAGAACGTCATCACCACGAAGGCGGCGCTCAGCATGCTCGGCCTGCCCGGCGGCCCGGTCCGCGCTCCGCTGGCGGACGCGACGCCGGCCGAGATGCAGCAACTCCGAACGGACCTTGAGGCTGGCGGCGTGAAGCTCCGGTGAGCCACCCGCATCCCGAGCTCGGGCCACCGCCGCCCCTCGACGCGAACGGCCTGCGCATCGTCGCGCTGGGCGGTCTCGGCGAGATCGGCCGCAACATGACGGTCTTCGAGCACGCCGGCCGCCTGCTCATCGTGGACTGCGGCGTGCTCTTCCCCGAGCCAGATCAGCCCGGTGTTGACCTGATCCTGCCGGACTTCACCGCGATCGAGGACCGGCTGGACAAGATCGAGGCGATCGTCCTCACGCATGCCCACGAGGACCACATCGGCGGGGTGCCTTATCTTCTCCGCCAGCGCAAGGACATCCCGCTGGTCGGCTCGAAGCTGACGCTTGGCTTCGTCCGTAGCAAGCTCACTGAGCACCGCATCACGCCAGTCACCGAGGAGGTGGCAGCAGGCACCAGGGATTCGTTCGGGCCCTTTGACCTTGAATTTTTCGCGGTCAATCACTCCATCCCCGATGCGCTCGCGGTCGGTATCCGCACCAGCGCCGGGGTGGTCCTGCACACCGGCGACTTCAAGATGGACCAGCTGCCGCTCGACGGCAGGCTGACCGATCTTGGCGGGTTCGCGCGGATTGGCGCCGAGGGCGTCGATCTGCTGATGGCTGATTCCACGAACGCCGAGGTCCCTGGCATCGTCACCAGCGAGCGGGACATCGCGCCGGTGCTGGCCGAGGTCTTCGGAGCCGCCGAGCAGCGGATCATCGTGGCCTGCTTCTCCAGCCACGTGCACCGCGTGCAGCAGGTGCTCGACACCGCTGCGGCGCACGGGCGCAAGGTCTCGCTGGTCGGCCGGTCGATGGTGCGGAACATGGGCGTGGCGCGCGATCTCGGCTACCTGAAGATTCCGTCGGTGCGCGGCGGCCTGATCGTGGATATGAAGGACGCCGAGGAGCTGCCGCCCGAGCAGATCGTGCTGATCTCCACCGGATCACAGGGCGAGCCGATGTCGGCGCTGTCCAGGATGGCCGGCCGGGACCACCCGATCAGGATCGCCGAGGGCGACACCGTGGTGCTGGCCTCGTCGCTGGTGCCCGGCAACGAGACGGCCGTGTCCAGGATCATCAACGACCTGACCAGGCTCGGCGCGCGAGTGGTGCATAAGGGGAACGCGCTCGTGCACGTCTCCGGCCATGCGCCGGCCGGCGAGCTGCTGTACGTGCTGAACCTGGTCCGGCCCGGGAACTTCATCCCTGTGCACGGCGAGTGGCGGCACCTCAAGGCGCACGCGGAACTCGCGGCCCGCACCGGCGTCCCGGAGAAGAACATCGTGATCGCCGAGGACGGCGTCGTAGTCGACCTGATCGACGGGCAGGCCTCGGTCGTGGGCGCCGTGCCCTGCGGCTACGTCTACGTGGACGGGCTGTCGGTCGGCGAGGTGACCGAGACGTCGCTGAAGGACCGGCGGATCCTCGGCGAGGAGGGGTTCCTCTCCGTAGTCATCGTGATCGACTCGACGACCGGCAAGATGGTCGCCGGGCCGGAGATCCACGCCCGCGGCTCCGGTATCGATGACGCGGCCTTCGAGGAGGTCCGGCCGCGGCTGGAGGAGGCGCTGGCCCGGGCAGCCGCCGACGGGATCAACGACGTATACCAGCTGACCCAGCTGGTCCGCAGGACGGCAGGCCGCTGGGTGAACGAGAACTACCGGCGCCGCCCGATGATCATCCCGGTGCTGATCGAGGTCTAAGCCTGGCTGCGCTGGCCAGGGCGGGCTCAGGGACGACTGCGTAGCCCTGAATCTCGACGAGCGCCGCGGGATCCCAGAGCCTGGTGACGCCGACAGCCGCCATCGCCGGGTACTCCCGGCCGGCCAGCCGCTGCCAGGCCTGGCCGATCTCCTTGCCGTGTGCCCGGTAGTCGCCGAGGTCCACCGCGTAGATGGTCAGGCTGGCCAGGTGCTCCGCCGAGCCGCCCGCGGCGCGCAGTGCTGCCAGCAGGTTGGCGAGCGCCAGCTCGAACTGGCGTGTCACGGTGTCGCCGACGACCGTGCCGGTGACGTCGGTTGCCGTCTGGCCGGCCAGGAACACCAGCCGGCTGCCGGTCGCCACGACTGCGTGCGAGAAGCCGGATGGCCTGGCCAGGCCCGGCGGGTTCATCCGCTCGATGGTCACGATCGCACCGCCCTCTCCTCGACGTCGGCAGCGGCCGGCCGGCCCGCCATGGCGCGGGGCCATGCCGCGGCCGGCCCATCGTAGCCCGCTGCCGCGTTCTTGCAGTGCGGCAGATGATCGCTACCATTCGCTGCCCGACACGCCGTCGGCTTCTTCGCTGAGGTGGCAAACGCTAGGTATCATTCCCGGGCCGACACGCCGCTAGCATCCCCGCCTCCGGGCAAAACGCTGGCTACTTTGGTCATCATGGCCACCCGTGCGCCCAGGAGTACCTCCCGCCCGCAAGGTGGGACATCCGGCCGTGCCCGCTCGGCGAGCAGCGAAAAGCGCCCGCTGGGCGCTGGCAAGGGCGGGCAGGGCAGCGGCAAGGGCGCTAAGGGCGGCGCGGCCCGGAACAACCGCCGGCCTGCCGCGCGCCGGGATCAGCGTCGCGGTGGCAGCCGTAACGGATATTCAGGCAAGAACAGCCGCCGCCCGCCGCCGCCCGCCAACCCGATCGTGATCTTGATCAGCTGGCTCGGCAAGGTCATCGCGGCCGCCTGGATGGCGGTCGCGCATGCCGCCGGTTACGCCACCAGGGCGTTCGGCCGCAGCGCGCGGGATCTCGACCCGGCCCATCGCAGGGACGGGCTCGGCCTGGCCGTCCTCGGCGCGGCGATCATCTCGGCGGCGGCGGCGTGGTGGCGCCTTGGCACCCCGGTGGGCCACCTGCTGGCCGCCGTCGTCAGGGGCGCGTTCGGCGTCGGCGCCTGGGCCGTGCCGATTCTGCTCGCGCTGCTCGCCTGGCGGCTGCTGCGGCATCCGGACCGGAACGCCGAGACGGCGCGCGTGGTGATCGGCTGGGCCGCGCTCATCGTCGGGGCGCTCGGCCTGGTGCACATCGCCAACGGCACGCCCCGGCCAGCGGACGGGGCGGCGGCGATGCGCGCCGCAGGCGGCCTCATCGGGTTCTTCGCGTCGGCGCCGCTCGTCGCGGCGGTCACGCCCTGGGCCGCAGCGCCGCTGCTCGCTCTCCTCACCGGCTTCGGGCTGCTGGTCATCACGGGCACACCGCTGCACCGGGTGCCAGGCCGGCTCGCTGAGCTGCATGGCTTCGCGCGCCGTGGCGGCAAGGCCGGCGACGGCGACGTGGCCGGCGACGCGGCTGGCCTGCCGCACTGGCAGCTGCCGAGAGCCGGGCGCAGGCGCAACCAGGCGATCGAGGCCGGTGAGCACCAGCGGCCTTACGACACCCCGCTGCTCGGCGGCACCCTTGCCCGTGGCGCCGTCCCCCCGCGGGCCGACGGCAGGCAGGCCCCCTCCGCGGTGACCGCGCACTCTGCCGGGGACGACGAGCCGGTGCCCGATGCGCTGCTGTTCGGGCCGCCGCCGGCCCCGCCGACCGGGCAGCCAGGACCCGGGGCCGGCCGGGCGGGAGCGCCGGAGGCATCCTGGCGTGATCCCTGGGCCGGCCAGGAAGATGGCCCGGCTGGCGCAGGGACGGGGGCCGGCGATGCCGCGCAGGCCGGGCTGGCGCCGGCTTCGCCGGGAAGCGGCCAGGCATCGAAGAAGACCGAGCAGCTCACCCTGGCCGGCGCGAGCGACTCCAGCTATACGCTGCCACCGGCCGCACTGCTCAAGCCTGGCTCGGCTCCTAAGGCCAGGACTCGCGCCAACGACGCGATGGTGGAGGCCCTGTCGGTCGTCCTTGAGCAGTTCGAGGTGGATGCGCACGTGACCGGCTTCACCAGGGGCCCGACGGTCACCAGGTACGAGATCGAGCTCGGCCCCGCCGTCAAGGTCGAGCGGGTCACGGCGCTGTCCAGGAATATCGCCTACGCGGTGAAGAGCGCGGATGTGCGGATCCTGTCGCCGATCCCGGGCAAGTCCGCGATCGGCGTGGAGATCCCCAACACCGACCGGGAGATCGTCAGCCTGGGCGACGTGCTGCGCTCGCCGGTGGCCATGGCCGATCACCACCCGATGGTGGTGGCGCTCGGCAAGGACGTCGAGGGCCGGACGGTGGTAGCCAATATCGCCAAGATGCCGCACATGCTGATCGCCGGCGCGACCGGCGCCGGGAAGGCGCTGGCGCTCGACACGCCCGTCCCCACGCCGGCCGGCTGGACCACGATGGGCGAGATCCAGCCGGGCGATGAGGTCTTCGATGAGCGCGGTCACCGTTGCGCGGTGATCGCTGCCACCCCCGTCATGCACGGCCGCCCATGCTACGAGGTCGAGTTCTCCGACGGCACCGTGATCGTGGCCGACGCGGAGCACCGGTGGCAGACCCAGACGGCGGCCGGCCGTCGGCAGCGCGGGAGGCCTGCGCGGGGGGTGCCCTACTGGCCGGCCGCAGCTGTGGCCCATGTGAGCGCGCAGGCCGCGGTAGTGCTGAGCGAGCCGGACCGCCTCATTATGACGGCGGAAGTGCTCGCTGACGTCGGCGAGCAGTTCCGGAACGTGCTGTACGGTCTCGTCAAATGGCTCCCGCATGAGGGCCGCAACCGCCGGTCCAGTTACCAGCGTAACGGGCGCGAGGTCTCGTTCTGGACCCCCACCTACTCACGGCACCTGGTTTACAAGGCGCTGGCCGAGCGCGTCAGTAACCCAGCCGGCGCCGGTCACCGGCGCCATTCCGGTCACGAGCCGATCACCACTGCCGAGATCGCCGCCACGCTGCGCGCGCCAAGAAGGGCGAACCACTCCATCGCAGTCTGCGGGCCGCTCGACTACCCAGAGCGCGATCTTCCAGTGGCGCCGTACACTCTTGGCGCGTGGCTCGGCGACGGCCACTCGGACGGCGCTCGCATCACCTGTGCCGACCAGCAGGTCATCGACGCTATCGGCGCCGATGGCTACGCGGTGACCAAGCACAAGGCGCTCTTGCAGTACGGAATAGCGGAGCGGGGCACCGGCTCGGCGTGGCACCAGTCACGCACCGGCTTCATGAGCCGGTTGCGAGAGCTTGACCTGCTGGGCAATAAGCACATCCCAGAGCTGTATCTGAGGACCTCGGTCGGACAACGGCGCGCCTTGCTCGCGGGATTGCTTGACACGGACGGGCACTGCGGGCGCGGTGGTGCGGTTGTCCTTTCCCTCACGAACGAGCGGCTCGCCCGCGACGCCCTGGACCTAGTGCTTGGGCTGGGCTTCAAGGCCACGTTGCTAGCGAAGCCGTGCCGGGGCCGCAGCCAGCGTACGTCGGTGGCCTACAGCGTGGCATTCAGGCCGCACGAGCCAGTATTTCGGCTTAACCGCAAGCTGGCGCAGCAAGGCGCGATCAAGTCGGCCAGCCCGGCGCGGCAGCGGTACATCGTGGACGTGCGGGCAGTCGGGTCCGTTCCGGTTCGCTGTATCGAGGTCGACAGCCCCAGCCGCCTGTACCTGGCGAGCCGGTCCTGCATCCCCACGCACAACTCGACCTGCATCAACGGCCTGATCACGTCGATCCTTGTGCGGGCCACGCCGGACGAGGTGCGGATGATCCTGGTCGACCCGAAGCGGGTCGAGCTGTCGTCCTACGCCGGGATACCGCACCTGATCACCCAGATCATCACGAACCCCAAGAAGGCCGCCGACGCGCTCCAGTGGGTGGTCGGGGAGATGGACCGCCGCTACGACGATCTGGCCGCGTCCGGTTTCCGGCACATGGATGACTTCAACAAGGCGGTCCGGGCAGGAAAGATAACCGCGCCGCCCGGCAGCGAGCGGGTCTATGTGCCGTACCCGTACCTGCTGGTCATCGTCGACGAGCTGGCTGACCTGATGATGGTCGCGCCGCGCGACGTGGAGGACGCCGTCGTCCGGATCACGCAGCTGGCCCGCGCGGCCGGGATTCATCTCGTGCTCGCTACCCAGCGCCCGAGTGTCGACGTGGTCACCGGCCTGATCAAGGCCAACGTGCCGTCCAGGCTCGCGTTCGCGACCTCCAGCCTGACCGACAGCAGGGTCATCCTGGACCAGCCTGGTGCCGAGAAACTCGTCGGCCAGGGCGACTCGCTGTTCCTGCCGATGGGAGCGAGCAAGCCACTGCGGCTGCAGAACGCGTTCGTCACCGAGAAGGAGATACGAGACGTCGTCGCGCACTGCAAACGGCAGGCCGAGCCGTCCTACCGGAATGATGTCGCGGTACCTGAAAGCCGCCAGCGGGAGGTTGACGCCGAGATCGGGGACGATCTTGAGCACCTGTGCGATGCGGCCGAGCTCATCGTGAGCACGCAGTTCGGCTCCACCTCGATGCTCCAGCGCAAGCTGCGGGTCGGCTTCGCGAAGGCAGGACGGCTCATGGACCTGCTGGAGAGCCGTGGCGTGGTGGGGCCGAGCGAAGGATCCAAGGCCAGAGACGTGCTGGTCAAGCCAGACGAGCTACCGGAACTTATCGCTTCGCTGCGGGGCGGGCCGGCCAGCTGAGGCAGCGCCGAGACAGCCTCCGAGAAACCGGGTAAAGATCCGCGATAGGTTGCGCCAGTCGACGCGCCCCGGGGGTGATGCTGTCTACACTTGGTGACGGAACACGTACGCAGGGATCGTAAAATCCAGATAACTGTTACCCGCACCCCCGGGCGGCACGCAGTGCGACAGAGCAGCGGAGGCGCCGCGTGAGCATCGGTGACGCCCTGACAGCAGAACGCCGCCAGGCCGGTCTCACCATTACCCAGGTCAGCCAGCGGACCTGCATCAGGGAAACAATTATCCGGGGCATCGAGCGCGACGACTACTCTGCGTGCGGCGGCGATTTCTATGCCCGGGGGCATATCCGCAGCATCGCCAGAGCCGTCGGCGCTGACCCGGACGCGCTTGTCCGGGAGTACGACCTGGCGCACGGGGCACCGCAGGCGGTCACGGCGGCGGATGTCTTCGAGCCATCGACCCCGATCAAGCTGAACGATCGGCACAGGCCTAACTGGAGCGCCGCGATGGCGCTTGCGCTGGCGCTGATCGTCGGCTTCGTGGCTTACCAGGCGTGGCACTCCTCCGGCGTCTCGCGGGTAGCTGCCCAGGGAGCGGGCCGCCCGGTCCCGAAGCACACCGGCAAGAAGCGGCCGCAGCCGTCGCCGGCTGCGGATCCGTCGCCTGCCGTAGCGAGTGCCGTGGTGATCCACCTCACCGCCGTGCAGGATTGCTGGGTCCAGCTCAGCACGGCGAGCGGCCGGGCGATCTTCAGCGGGATCGTCTACGGCGGCACCGTTAAGCGCTGGACCGAGCATCAGGCAGTCAGCCTCGTGCTGGGAAATCCCGGCGGGATCGCCTTGACCGTTAACGGCAAGCACCTCGGCTCGCCCGGTCAGTCCGGCCAGCCGGTCACGCTGAGCTTCGGGCCTGGCCAGCGGACAACAGGCTGACGCTGCCCCGCCGTTCTCCGCCTGCGACTGCCCGCCCGTCTGCAACTGCCCCGGCCGGCCATCGCTGCCCGTCGGTGCCCGCGGGCCGTCACGGCCCGCGGGCATTGCACAGCTCTGCTTACCGTAGTCTGCCGGTGTGTCATCGAGTCAGGGAAGCGCAGACCGGCCGGGGCGTACTGTCAGCCTCGTCACGCTGGGCTGCGCCCGCAATGAGGTCGACTCGGAGGAACTCGCCGCGCGGCTAGATTCCGCTGGCTGGACGCTCGTCGACGGCACTGGTGCCGACGGCGGGGCCGCCGACGTGGTCCTGGTCAACACCTGCGGCTTCATCCAGGCGGCCAAGGAAGAGTCGATTGACCAGCTGCTCGGCGCGTCGGCGGCAGGCGCGAAGGTGGTCGCTGCCGGGTGCCTCGCCGAGCGCTACGGTGCCGGACTCGCCGAGGCCCTGCCGGAGGCCCAGGTCCTGAGCTTCGACGACTACGGTGACATCGCCGCCAGGCTGGACGCCGTGGTGGCTGGCGAGCGGTGGCCTGCGCACGCGCCCAGGGATCGCCGGCGGCTGCTGCCGATCTCGCCGGCCGGGCGCCCTGCCGCGGGCGCGCACCTGCCCGGCCATGGGACAGTCGCCGCGACCGCCGCCCCGGGCACGCTCGCCCCGNNACGCTCGCCCCGGGCACGCTCGACCGTGGCATCCTTGAGCCTGGCTCGCTAGACCTGCCGCCGGGTATACCTGACCTGCCGCCTGGCGTGGCCCCTGCGTCCGGGCCGCGGATCATGCGGCGCAGACTGGATGGCGGCGTGGTCGCCCCGCTCAAAATCGCCTCCGGGTGCGACCGCCGCTGCAGCTTCTGCGCGATCCCCGCTTTCCGCGGCGCGTTCATCTCCCGGCTTCCGGAGGACCTCGTGGCTGAGGCCGGCTGGCTTGCTGGCACCGGAGTGCGCGAACTGCTGCTGGTCAGCGAGAACTCCACCTCCTACGGCAAGGACCTGGGGGATCTGCGGCTCCTTGAGAAACTGCTGCCCGCCCTTGCCGCCGTGCCAGGCATCGAGCGGGTCAGGGTCAGTTACCTGCAGCCCGCCGAGGTCCGGCCGGGCCTCGTGGAGGTGATGACATCCACCCCGGGCGTCGCCCCCTACTTCGACCTGTCGTTCCAGCACGCCAGCGGGAGCGTGCTGCGGGCGATGCGCCGGTTCGGCGACCGTGCGCGCTTCTGCGGGCTGCTCGACCAGATCAGGGCGGCCGCTCCCGGCGCGGGCGTCCGGTCCAACTTCATCGTCGGCTTCCCCGGCGAGACAGCAGCTGACCTGGATGAGCTCCAGCGCTTCCTCAGCGACGCCCGTCTGGACGCCATTGGCATCTTCGGGTACTCCGACGAGGACGGCACCGAGGCGGCGTCACTGCCCGGGCAGATAGCGGCCGACGATATCGCCCGGCGGGTCGAGGACCTCGCGGATCTCGCCGAGGAGCTGATGTCCCAGCGGGCGGCTGAGCGGATCGGGGAAACCCTGGATGTGCTGATCCAGGAGCAGCTCACCGACGGGCGCTACTCAGGACTGGCCGCGCACCAGGCACCCGAGGTGGACGGGACAACGACGGTGCTGTCCGGGGATCCGCTGGCAGTTGGCGACCTGGTACGTGCCACCGTCACCGGCTCGGAGGGGGTGGATCTGGTGGCAGCGGCCACCAGCGCGCCGGTGCCGCCGCGCCCTCCTGCGGTCATGCGTTGAGCTTGGCTGGGTCGCGCGGTACCGCAGCACAGCCCGGTGCACGGTACCGGGAAGAGACCATGAGCGAGCGCGAGGTCGCCGCGGAGATCGTCAGCCTGCTGACCGCGCGCGGCCACACGGCCGCGGTAGCCGAGTCGCTCACCGGCGGGCTGCTCGCCGCCGCGCTCACCGCAGTCCCTGGCGCGTCCGCCGCCTTCCGCGGCGGGGTCGTCGCCTACGCCACCGATCTCAAGGCCACGATGCTCGCAGTCCCCCCGGACCTGCTGGAACGCCATGGTGCCGTGCACCCCGACGTGGCCGCGGCGATGGCGGCGGGCGTCCGCCGCCGGATGGCAGCGACAATCGGCGCCGCCACTACCGGCGTGGCAGGCCCCGATCCGTCCGACGGGCAGCCGGTGGGAACCGTTTACATCGCGGTCAGTGTCGGACCTGACGCCGTGGGAGGCACTGCTGTACGGTCGCTAGCGCTGCACGGTTCGCGGGCCGAGATCCGGCAGCAGACCGTCGCGCATTGCCTGCGCCTGCTCCTGGGCACGATAAGGGAAGAGAATACGTGATTACAGTGTTACGAGCGAGAACACGCCCCTATACGGACTCCCGTACTGTCCGTGCGGGCGGGTACGGTGGAGGTATCAGCGACCGGCCTCGGACGGCCGGCCTCGGAAGGGAGAGCGGCGATGGTTCTGCTTCGTCACTTGCTCGGTGACGCGCTACGTCGGCTCCGTCAGCGGCAAGGCCGCACGCTCCGCGAGGTGTCGGCCGCGGCGCGGGTGTCCCTGGGCTACCTTTCCGAAGTTGAGCGCGGCCAGAAGGAAGCATCATCCGAGCTGCTTGGCTCGATCTGCTCGGCACTAGGGACGCCGTTGTCGCAGGTGCTCCGGGAGGTGTCCGACAACTTCGCGCTCGCCGAGCTGCAGCACGAGCCGGTACTGACCGGAGTCAGGGAGCCCCAGCCCTCGTCCGGCCCGCCTGCCCGGCCAGCCGTGCCCGACCGCGCTGCCGCCGCAGGCCAGGTGCGGCTCGGAGCACCCGGCGGCCGCCAGCTGGCGCTGCGGGAAAGGTCCGCGATGGGCGCGTCCGCGATGGGCGGGCCCGCGCAGGGGCGGCCACCGTCCCACCCCGGCCGGCGGCTCGGCCCTCCCCAGGCCCAGATGATCGACGCGGTTTCGCTGCAGGGCGGCATGGCGTTCGATCAGCTGAACTGGCGCGCGCCGGATATCACTGACATGGTGCCGGTCTGAGCTAACGGTGCCAGGTCACGGTCTGAGCTAGCGGTGCCAGCGCCTGATCTAGCGGGCGGCTTCGGCGCCCGGCGTGCTGGGTCAGGCCCAGGCGCGGGGATCGTCGGCAAGCTTGCGGACGCTGTCCGGCAGGACCCCCGAGACCACGTGCTGGAGCGTGACATCGTCCAGGATCGCGCGCTCGTTGGCGCGCAGCGCGATCCAGACGGTCTGCAATGGCTCGGCTGCCCCGATGTAGCCAAGGTTCTCCGGGCGCTCGCCGCGGACGCCAAGCAGCGGCCCGTCAATAGCGCGGATGATGTCAGCCAGCGAGATCTCGGCCGCGGGGCGGGCCAGCCAGAAGCCGCCATCCGGGCCACGCCGACTGCGCACCAGGCCACTGCGGCCGAGCTGAGTCAGGATCGCCTCGAGGAACTTGCCGGGAATGCGCTGTGACTTGGCTAGCTGATCGGCCGTGACATGACCGTCCGGGGCGGCAGCGAGCTCGATGACAGCGCGCAGGGCGTAATCGGCACGTGCGGACAAACGCATGTCCAGCATTATGCAGGTAAACGGCGCCGGGCAGGGTGCCGGCGCACGGATGGAGAGCTGTCCCGGCCAGTGTTCGACCCCCGCGAATACGTGGATTACTGGCGGAATCTGGCTACGAAGCCTCGTGATTAACAGTTTCGAACGACGCTCAGGCGCTGATCCAGTCCGGCTACTGGCGATCCAGATTCAGGGCTGACGGCGAGGACCCCATCCGCCTGCACGCCATGGTTTTGGTGATCGAGACCATCAGGGCAGGCCGGCGGGAGCGCGCCGCCGCCGCGAGTGGCGGAATGTATGCTCTGCCGCCGGGAGACTCCGGGGGAGTGGTTTCGATGGATCAGCAGGTGCTCGTTCTCGACGGAAGGTCGCTGACTTGCGATGACGTAGCAGCGGTAGCGCGCGGCGCGGTTCAGGTCGCGCTCAGCGCTGACGGCAGGCAGCGTGCCGGGGCGGCTGCTGAGGTTGCCGCCTACGCCACCGCCCGCCGTGAGGTCTACGGCCGGACAACCGGCGTGGGCGCGAATCGTGAGACGGCGGTGAGCAGCGGCGACACCGCCCGCCACGGCCTGCGGCTCGTGCGCAGTCATGCCGGCGGCGGCGGGCCGCTGATAGCCGCTGAGCTCAGCCGGGGGATGCTCGTCGTACGGGTCAACCAGATCGCGGCCGGCGGGTCTGGCGTGGATCCAGGCGTACTCGACGCGCTCATCGACGCCATCAACCGTGGCCTGTCGGTGCCTGTCCCGGTGTGGGGGGCGATCGGCACCGGGGATCTCACCGCGCTGGCCATGACGGCACTGTGCCTGCTCGGCGAGCGGGACTGGGTGCCCCGGCCAGCCCGGCCGCCGCATTTCGCGCTGGCGTCCCCGGACGCACTGGCCTTCATTTCCAGCAACGCCGCGACTATCGCCGAAGCCGCGCTGGCCTGCAGCGACCTGAGCGAGCTCTTGCAGGCTGCGATGGTCATCGCGGCCCTCTCTCATCTCGCCGTCAAGGCATCCACCGAGCCGTACGCGGAGCCCGTGCACGCCGCGCGTCCCCATCCGGGCCAGCAGGCGGTGGCCGCGGTCATGCGCGGCCTGCTGGCCGGGCCAGCCGGGCCCGCGCTGCGGATCCAGGATCCCTACGGGTACCGGGCGCTGCCGCAGGTCCACGGGCCCGCAGTCGACGCGGCCCGCCATGCCGGGCTGATCGTGACCAGTGAGCTCAACGCGGCCGCGGAGAATCCGCTGATCGACGTGGCAGCACAGGCGGTCTGGCACAACGGGAACTTCCACACCGCCTACATCGGCCTGGCGCTTGACGCGGTCCGCGCGGCGCTCTTCCAGACCTCGGCGCTGGCAGCTGCCCGGCTGGGCACGCTGGTCGAACCTGGCTTCACCGGGCTGGCGCCGTTCCTGGCCACCGACCCTCCGCCCAGCTCCGGCATCATGATCCTGGAGTATGTCGCCCAGTCGGCGATCGCCGACATCCGCAGGCTGGCCGCACCCGCGGCGCTGGGCAGCGCGGTCCTCTCGCGAGGAGTCGAGGAGCATGCCGGGTTCTCCACCCAGGCGGCGCGGGCCACCACCGACGTCATCCCGGCCTACCGGATCGTGCTGGCATGCGAGCTGGTCGCCGCGGTGCGAGCGCTGCGACTGCGCGGGATCCGGCCGGCCGGGTCCCTGCTTGCTGATGCATTCGGGCTGGCCGCCGGGGCGCTGCCGGCCGATACCAGCGACCGGCCGCTGGACGGCGACGTGGCAGCAGCGCAGCGACTGCTGCCCGGCCTCGCAGCGCTGCTGCCCGGCTTNNGGCTTCGCAGCGCTGCTGCCCGAGCCGTGGTGACCAGCCCTTACCCCCTGATGATGGACCGGTGGCTCTACCCGGGGAGCCGGGCGCCCCGTACTGAGGCAGCACCCCGGGCAATCACCCGCCAGCCGAGCGTGAACAGCCCGAGAAACGCCAGCGCGACCAGCGTGAACGTGACGTTCGTGCCCTGGCCGGACACGACCCGCAGCAGCATGCCGATGGCGACGGTGGCGAGCCACACCCCGATGCCCGTGGGCACGACAGCCGCCGGCCGCCGCCAGGCCCTGGTCACCAGCAGCCCGGCTGCCAGCCCGGACATGAACGGCCAGGCCGTCCGGGCCAGCCCGGCGATGCTGGCTGCCTCCCCGTGGCTGGCACGGCCAATCACTACGAAGGCCAGCACGCAGCACACGTCGAGCAGGATCGCGGCGCGCTTCACGGCAGCGCGCTTCGCGGCAGCGGGCCTCGCGACGGCGCGCTGCACCGCGGCAGGCTTCACGGCAGCAGGATCAGCTTGCCGGTTGTCCGGCGGCTGCCCAGGTCCTCGTGCGCACGGGCCGCCTCGGCCAGCGGGTAGGTACCGCCGATCCGGACGCTGAGCCGGTCCTGCTGGATCCAGCCGAACAGGTCACCGGCCCGGCGCAGCAGCTCCTGATGGCTGGCGATGTAGCTGCCCAGCGTTGGGCGGGTAATGAACAGCGACCCGCCGGCGGCGAGGCGGTGCAGCTCGAAGGGCGGCACGGGCCCGCTGGCGGCACCGTAAAGCACCATGCAGCCGCGCGGGCGCAGGGCGGACAGGCTGTCGTCGAAGGTCGCCTGGCCGACCCCGTCGTACACCGCGGCCGCTCCGGCGCCGCCGGTGACCTGCCGGGTGACCGCCGCGAAGTCGTCGTAGCCGGCCAGGTAATCCGCCCCAGCCTGCTGTGCCAGGACGGCCTTCGGGGTCGTGGACGCCGCGGCGATCACGACCCCGCCGCGCATCTTGACCATCTGCGTGAGCAGCAGGCCGACCCCGCCGGCGGCAGCGTGCACAACCACGGGATCGCCGTCGCCGACCGGGAACGTGTCGTTCGACAGGTAGTGCGCGGTCAGGCCCTGCAGCATCACGGCCGCCGCGACCCGCAGGTCGACGCCGTCCGGTACGGGCACGGCACTTCCGGCGGGCAGCACGACCTGGTCCGCGTAGCTGCCCGGCACGCCCGTCCAGGCCACCCGGTCGCCCGCGGCGAAGCCAGGGACACCGGGTCCGGCACCGGCGACGGTTCCCGCGCCCTCGCCGCCAGGGACGTAGGGCAGGTCGGCCGCGTAGGGCGGGCTGCCCTGCCGCTGGTAGATGTCCATGAAGTTGACGCCGGCCGCCGCGACATCGACCAGCAGCTGGCCGGGACCGGGCTGCACGGCCGGAAGCTCGGCGTCCTCGAGGACCTCGGGTCCGCCATGCCGGCGCACCACTATTGCTCGCATGGCCCCATCCTGCCTCGCTCAGCTCACCAGCCAGCCGCCGGGCCCGTGCGGCGCTCGCGGCGGGCGCCTGGATGTGCGGCGGACACGGCTCAGCGGCGCAGCCGGAGGCCGCGCGGGGTTGGCCGGAATCCGGCCGTCTCCAGCGCCTGGGCCAGCGGCGTGTCATACACGGCGGTGCCGTCGGCGCGCTCCACCGTCAGCCTGCCCAGCGCGCCCGCGTGCACCGCGTCGGCCAGGGCGGCCGCCGCCGGGGCGAGCGCGGCCGGATCACTGGTCCAGGACAGCAGCGTCCGGCCGCCGCGCTCGACGTACAGCACCAGCTCCCCGTCCGCCAGCACGACGAGCGAGCCGGCCTTCCGTCCGGGCCGGTGGCTGCCGGGCGTCTCGTCCGGCCTGGCGGGCCAGGGCAGGGCAGCCCCGTAGGCGTTCGCCGGATCGGTCGCCGCCAGCACGACGACGGGCGCGGTCCCGGAGCTGTCCGGCGCGGTGAGCGGCTGCGCCAGTGCCCGCATCCTGTCCACCGCTCCGGGCAGCGCGAACTGAGCGGCTCCCAGGCCCTCCACGAAGTAGCCGCGGCGGCAGTGCCCGGACTCCTCCATCGCGCGCAGCACCGGATACAGCGCGCTGAATCCGCCGGGCACCCGCTCTGCCGCCACTGCCCCCCTGATGACGATGCCGTGCCGGTCGAGCAGCGTCCTGGCGAGAGCATGCAGCCGCCGCGTCTGGTCAGCCTCGCCGGGCGGCAGCAGTGACCAGCGGCCGCTGACTGTCGGCGGCCCGCCGCGGGACGAGATCGCGGCACGGCCCAGTCCAGGCCGGCCCA